>NZ_CAJMZF010000002.1:0-435807 GCF_905220245.1 Paraburkholderia sp. J63
TTCGATTGCACGATCCTCGTCGCGCGACTGGATCGCGATGGGCGGGGAAGCGAGGGGCAGACACCAACTCAATCCTGTCGTTTCTGCTGATAGGCCGTTGGCGGTGGTACATCCAGAAGTCGAAAAGGCGCGGGCTCCCTGTCGGCCATCTTGCGCGGCTGAACGTCGTTGCGCATGGCGTGAATGACAACGCTGAGAAGCCGGTCGTGAGCTTTATCGCTTTTATGGGTATTTCGATACGAAATCTCGTCTTGGAACGCATACACGGCCTTCAAGACCGCGGGCGGTGCGACCAGCGTTAGGCGGTTGACGGCATCCGCATATCGCTCCTGTGCGGCGGGCGTTGCCCGACCCGACACCATGCCAGAAAGTGCACCCATGTATACTCTTGATAATGTTCCAGTCGGGTCTTCCGCCATTCGGTTTCGTGTTCGCGTCCTTTCGCCAAGACCGAGGTTACGACGACGCCAACCAAGGCGAATATCCCGGATGCCAGTGCAGCGAGAACGGATGCCAAGGTAACCGCATTGATGATTCCCATCTCGCTCCCCGTTCCAAATGGTTATCGCCCGTCAGTTATCGTGGCGTGCAAAAGTTTCTATATTCCACGGCTTGGGCCGTTCGGGACGTTGCTCGATGTGACTTATGTAGCGCGACGAACTGGGCTCCCAATCGAAGTACAACCCTGCACCATGTTCACGCATTTCCCGCGCGTCTTCTGGAGTGACCTCAACTACGTCGGAGAACAGCAACTTCTGTTGTCTGTCCCGCAGCACGTGCGCAATTACATCGATCCTGTACAGACCAGCAGCAAACTTAAATATGCTTGCATCTGGTGGCAGCAAAAAGTGATGATTGGCTTCGACACCAGTTTCACCCACGAATAGACCGCTACCGCGCACCAGATTTTCCCGTGCGCCATACACCCAGATACTGAACGCCTGTTGCGTGCCGTCGTGAGTAACTGTCACGTGAATGTTTTCGACGACCCGACCTCGTTTGGACGTGGCGAATAACAGGGCTCGCAAGTATATCTTTGGCGATACCATAAGATCACCCCAGCGAGAACTATCCGCGCCAAAGAAGATTTGGGTTGGTCGTGTCATCTCCACCGTCCCCCGGCGGATGAGTGTTAACCAAGCGGTGCCTGCTGAAACGAACAGTGCAAGCACCGACACTGCGAAAGCCCACGTGGCAGTCATGTTTGCCCCCTCAGGTTGGGCACTTCAATTCGAGCGGAATTTACCACAACCAATGAGCGAACAACTTCGGGATTCGACTTTGCCAAGTCATGCAATTTCACAATAGCTATCTGCCGCTCGTCTTGGCAATCAACCGACCGTATTATTACTATCCTGAAAGCTGGTGTGCTAGCGGTAGAAAAACTTGTAAACCAATTGATTACCTGACATCTTGGGCTACCACGTCAAATTACCGGGGTCGCCCATGTCTCGCATGTTCCTCTACGCCCGCGTCTCCACCGCGGAGCAAACGACCGAAAATCAACTGCTGGAAGCCCGTACGGCCGGGTTTATCGTTCTGCCACGCCATACCGTCGAGGAAACCATCTCCGGGAGCATTCCGGCTGCCGAACGCCCCGGGTTCGCCAAACTGCTAGACCGGCTTGATGAGGGAGACATCCTCGTCGTAACCAAACTGGATCGGCTGGGCCGGAATACCATGGACGTGCTCGGAACCGTCGAACAGCATCTCAAAATATCGGTGGGAATTGTGGAGTTTGCCCGTAATCCCAATAGGGGCAAAAAGTAATTGATGCGGCAAGCCAAACGCCAAAAAAACCATGAGCACCATGTTACAGTATCATCATCAATTTACTTTGGAATAAAACCGTGCAAACACGATATAAGGCGTTAATTGGAGCCACAGCTTCTCTCTTGATCAGCTATCTCACAATTACAACACGTATCCCCGCAGCGCCGACTGCCACGCCCTGTACCGATGATTGGTTTAACTATATTGAGGAAAATTACTTCTCTACGGAACGAGGGGATATATGGAGCGATCCAGTCCGCCTAGATTGGACTGTTGATGGTGACTGGCGCTGGTTTGAATATATAGAAAAGAAGGCAGGCGCGACGGCTGCTCCCATAGGCACGTCAAGACAGAAGCATTGTGAAATACTGCAATCACGCCTTGGCGCACGCCTTTACATAATTAATGATTCCATGGGCTTATCTATTTCATTCCCCCGGAGGAGATAGTGCAAGTCGAGTTCGAAGCAATTGCACAACGTTCATACCGAGATTCCCAGGACATGCTCGGCCTTTACCGCTGCTCAACATTTGATACTCTCTATGACCGCCCATATGGGTAATATCAAAAAACTCCTTTAAGGTTTCACAGAGAATCTCCGTCGCTCTAATTTGATATGGAGTTGGCCTATCGTGATCAGCAACAACCTGGTCAGTTGCAATGTCTCTCAGCTTTTTCAATTTATCAACCAGGGATAGACTTTTATATTCCTGATCATATGCCTCCCCAACTTGAACCAAATTCGCTAAAAATACAATTCCGACCTTCCCCGTATTGCCTTTATCCACGTGCTCACCAGTAAATCTGATATCACGAGCTTCGTATATTTCGCCTTGGCACGAAATAGCGTAGTGATATCCCGCGTCATTGAAAGGCGGGCTTCGACCCATATCCTCCGCCTGTACGCGTCGCATTTCCTCAATAGAAGGCGCACCACAAGAATAGCTGCGGCCGGCGTGATGGATAACAATATCCTGATAGTCCCAATGGCTCTCGCGCATACCGGGATGGGGCGGTTGTGCGTGCCAGCTTGATCGCTCGATAAGTGGATAGCCCTTCCGCTTTAATTGGGTAATGATGGCCTGGCGCGTCGCTGCCCTGTCATCAACCCGGATTACAATCGCATCCTTTTTGCTGCTATCCACCGCAGTTTGCGCGGTGGTCCAGTGGTCAATCGTGTAGTCTGTCACTATCAGGCGCCTTGGTAAGGTTTCAGCATTCGCCTTGGCGATGAAAACACGGTATGGATATCAACCGATTGCTCACCGTCGGTTTCAATCTTCACGTAACCATCCCCGTCCGTTTTTCCGGACTGCCTGACGCCGCCAACGTCCGCCACATAATTGCGATTACGAAGCGGTTCTCCGGTAGCTGCGTCCCATACAAAGAACCAGCGAACATGGCGGGGCTCCTCGGGTTTCTGCGGCGCGGGTGATATCACGTCCGTTGCGCTTCTGGCGATACCGCTGGGTGTCGCGCCGCCGCCATCCACTATTTTGAACTTGCACCCATAAGCCGAAATGATCTGCGGCGGCGTGGCACACTTGCACAGAACAATGTCACCACCGACGGCTTGGAGTCGACCTCCGTTAACAAGGTCAACCATGCGCCTGCGCTCATTTAACCTCGCACCATAAGTAATAACGCCAATACTACCGCACTTCGCACAATAGCCCTCATCCCCGATGAACACCATATTACGGGGCTTGCCGTTTTCATCCTCGATGGTCCCAATGGTTTTCTTGGTCCCATAAATGTAGCCACCTTCGCCGCTGTCAAGCGGATCACCTTCAACCGCTGCATAGTAGATAGCCATTCACACCTCTACTGTTTTCTACTTGTAGATTCCCGCAGGCGAAACCTTGCGCGAGTGCGCCCTCCACGCCCTCGGGCTTACACATAGTCCAGTCGGATACACAAACCTCTGGTCGATTATCCGCAAGGTCGGGACGATGTGATATCAGATAAAGACGAAAATGGGGATGGCCAGAAATACCAAAGTCGCAAGCGCAGCGCTTGTAGGGCTGTCATACTGGCGGGCGCAGACACCAAGCGGCTGGCGAGACGGTTGTCTCCCGCGCATCGTGCATGCTGCCGCCGCCGCTCGCGCACCTGAAAACCGCCTCAATGCCCGTCGTCGCGCACGGCGTTCCTGGCACAAGCCATTGGCTTGTCACCCCTTTCTCATTTCCGCACCTGTCTTGCCGCCTCCCCAACGGGCGTGCACCATGGGGGAATGCCGTACGGTACGGAACAATCACCGTCCCCATCCCCCCTCAAGAGAAACGCCCCATGAACCTCATCCTCTGGCGCCACGCCGAAGCCGAAGACAGCGCCGCGAGCGATCTCGCCCGCCAGCTCACCACGCGCGGACGCAAGCAGGCGCAGAGCGTCGCGCGCTGGCTGCGCGCGCGCCTGCCCGACGACGCCGTGATCCTCGCGAGCCCCGCCGCGCGCACGATCCAGACCGCCGAGGCGCTCACCGACCAATACCGCGTCGTGCGCGAGCTCGCGCCCAATGCGAGCGTCGACGACGTGCTCGCCGCAGCGGGCTGGCCCGAGGGCACGGCGTCCACCGTCGTCGTGATCGGCCATCAGCCGACGCTCGGCGAAGTGGCCGCGCGCCTGCTCTCGGATGAAGAAGACCGCCGCAGCTGGGCCCTGAAGAAGGCCGGCGTCTTCTGGATCAAGAGCCGCGAGCGCAACGGCGACGGCGAAGCTGTCCTGCTCGCCGCCATCACGCCCGATCTCGTCTAGCGCCGCCGCATCCGCGCGTTCGCATCGGCCTGCGCGCCACCGTTCACGAGTCCGCCGTGCCATGCCGTGCTGCACCGCGCGGCATGGGCGCAGCACGCAAAACACCCCTCCCGCACGCCCCTTCCCTACCTCCGCCTTACAGCCCGTCATCGAATCGTCATTGCGTTTTCATGGAACCGTAACCGCGTCTTACTAAATTGCCGGAAAGTTTCCAACCTTCCGATCAGGACGCCCCATGCGAGATCTGCCGACGCCCTCCCTGCCGTTCGCCTCGAGCCTCTTCGAGTCGCACCGGCACCTGCCGCGCGCCGAAGAAACGGTCACCGCGCAGCATCGCCTGCAGGTGGCCTGGGCTCGCAGCGACGAAGAGCTGCGCGAAGCGCAGCGCCTGCGCTACCGCGTATTCGCCGAGGAAATGGGCGCGCGTCTCGCGGGCCCGGCGGGCCTCGACGTCGACGCCTTCGACGCCTGGTGCGATCACCTGCTCGTGCGCGACCTCGATACGCTCAAGGTCGTCGGCACCTATCGCGTGCTGCCGCCGCATCAGGCCGCGCGCATCGGCCGCCTCTACGCCGAGAGCGAATTCGACGTCTCGCGCCTCGCGCACCTGCGCCCCAAGATGGTCGAAGTGGGCCGCTCGTGCGTGCATCCCGACTACCGCAGCGGCTCGGTCATCATGTCGCTGTGGGGCGGCCTCGGCGCCTACATGACCCACAACGGCTACGAGACGATGCTCGGCTGCGCGAGCGTCGCGATGGTCGACGGCGGCCACTACGCCGCCAATCTCTATGCCTCGCTCGGCGCAAACGCCCTCACGGCGCCCGAGTACCGCGCGTTCCCGCACACGGCGCTGCCCGTCGAGGAGCTGCGCACGGGCGCATCCGCGGTGCCGCCGCCGCTCATCAAGGGCTATCTGCGCCTTGGCGCGAAGATCTGCGGCGCGCCGGCCTGGGACCCCGACTTCAACTGCGCGGACTTCCTCACGCTGTTCCGTCTTTCGGACATCAACGAGCGCTACGCGCGTCACTTCCTCGGCGAGGCCGCCGCGCGATAAGCGCATCGAACGCGCCGCGTCGAACCCACCGCATCGCGCACGCTTAAGCGGATGCCCCAAAGCACAACGCCCGGTTCAGCAGACCGGGCGTTGTTGCTTGCGCGCTTCGAGCGGAACACGCCGCTCAGACAGCCATCACGCTTCGTCGGTGTAGACCACGCGATAAGGAATCCCGACCTTGCCCCACTCCGCCGCTTCCTGGACGAGGTTGTAGTCGGTGAGCGGATTGTTCTGCACCCACGCGTTCGGCAGCAGCACTTCATAGCCGTTGCCTTCCTGCATCACCTTGATCACGGGCAGGCCGACGTCGGCGCGGCGGCGGCTCAGGAGCCCCGCGAGGCGCAGGCAGAACAGCAGCGGCCATTCCACGTCGCGCGCCTGCGAGAGCTTGCCGAGCTTGCCCACGTGGCCGAGCACGAGCGCGGCCAGGCGCGCCTGATCAGTGCGCGAGAAGCCGGGCATGTCGGCGTTGCTGGCGATATAGGCCGAATGCTTGTGATACGCGCTGTGCGAAATCGACAAGCCGATCTCGTGCAGCGACGCCGCCCAGCCCAGGAACATGCGGTTTTCCTCGCGACGCTCCTCGTCGGGCTCTTCGAGCTGATCGTAGAAGCCCACCGCGAGCTCGCCGATGCGGGCCGCCTGCGAGCGGTCCACGCCATAGCGGCGCATGAAGCCTTCCACGGTGACGGTACGCATGTCCTCGTGCTGCGAGCGGCCGAGCAGGTCGTAGAGCACGCCCAGGCGCAGCGCGCCGTCGGTAGTGTCGACGTAGTCGATGCCCAGCTCGTCGAACACGGCGATCATGATCGAGAGGCCGCCCGCGAGCACCGGGATGCGGTCGGGCTTGAGCGCGACGAGCTTCAGGCGGTTGACGTTCTCGGCCTTGATGAGCGCGCGCTTGAGGCGTTCGAGCCCACCGCGCGAGATACCGTGCGTCACGCCCGGGTCGTTGAAGCCGTTGGCCTCGACGAGCTCGGCGAGCGCGCGCGCCGTGCCCGAGGAGCCGATCGCCTGGTCCCAGCCGGTCTTGCGATAGTCGGCGGAAATGATCTGGATCTCGCGCGTGGCGGCCAGTTCGGCCTGGCGCATGGTGTATTCGTCGACGTTGCCGGCCGGGAAGAACTGGCGGCTATGGCTCACGCAGCCGATATAGAGGCTTTCCATGCGGATCGGCGTGTAGTGCGCGCCGATGATGAACTCGGTCGAGCCGCCGCCGATATCCACCACGAAGCGCTTGCCCGCGCTCGCCGGCACCGAGTGCGCGGCACCCGCATAGATGAGGCGCGCTTCTTCGCGGCCCGCGATCACCTCGATCGGGAAGCCGAGCGCCCGTTCCGCTTCGCCAAGAAACTCGCGCGCATTCTTGGCCACGCGCAGCGTGTTGGTGGCCACGGCGCGCACGTGATCGGGGTGGAAGTCGCGCAGGCGTTCGCCGAAGCGCTTGAGCGCGTCCCAGCCACGCACCTGCGAGGCGCGGTCGAGCATCTTCTCCTTCGAGAGGCCGGCGGCAAGACGCACGGACTCGCGCAGGGCGTCGACGGGGTAGATCTGGCTGCCGGCGTCGGTTTCCTCGACGCGGCCGACGATCAGGCGAAAGCTGTTCGAACCGAGATCGACGGCGGCAAGCAGTTGCGGATTGGTGACCATCGAGGGGGCGGGCTCCATACGTGCGCGCGCGGCCATCCGGTCTCGCTGGGCGGCCGCCGCGCTATCTAAATATGTCATTTTAAGCGTACCCGACTTCCCCATGTCGCTCCTCGCGTCGGTTTCGGCGGCGCCTTGCAGGGGACGCCCTGACCCAGGCTGCATCTTTGCCGCGCAAGGTGTCGAATACGTGAAAATCGGGCGTAAAATTTGTGACACACCAAATTTCACAATAAAGTCACAAAACTGTGAGACTTTCCGAGCATCCGTTCGAATCATCCCCTGGAATTCCGTTTTCTATACCAATGTCCATCCGCTATCCCTTACTCAATCGCGAACTGGGCATCCTGGGATTCAACGAGCGTGTGCTTGCACAGGCCGCCGACCCCGCCGTTCCCTTGCTGGAGCGTCTGCGCTTCATCTGCATCACCAGCAGCAACCTCGACGAATTCTTCGAAGTCCGCATGGCCGGGCTCCAGGAGCAGATGCGCGACAACCCGGGCGCGCTCTCGCCCGACGGCATGTCGCTGCAGCACGTCTACGACCTCGTGGTCGAGCGCGCGCAACGCCTCGTGCATCGCCAGTACGCCATGCTGCACGACACCGTGCTGCCGGCGCTCGAAGCGGAAGGCATCTATTTTCACGGCACCGAAGCCTGGAACGAAGCGCAAACCGCATGGGCGCGCAAGTATTTCCTCGACGAACTGCTGCCCGTGCTCACGCCGATCGGGCTCGATCCCGCGCACCCGTTCCCGCGCGTGCTCAACAAGAGCCTGAACTTCGTCGTCGAGCTCGAAGGCAAGGATGCCTTCGGCCGCCAGGCCGTCATGGGCATCGTGCAGGCGCCGCGCGCGCTGCCGCGCCTCGTGCGCATGCCGCAGGAGCTCTCGGGCTTCCAGCACGGCTTCGTGCTGCTCGGCTCGCTCCTGCAGCGCTTCGTGGGCGAGCTGTTTCCGAGCCTCGTGGTGCGCAGTTGCAATCAGTTCCGCATTACGCGCAATAGCGAGCTCTTCGTCGACGAAGACGAAATCACCAATCTGCGCGTGGCGCTCCAGGGCGAATTGCCCGCGCGCCATCTGGGCAATGCGGTGCGGCTCGAAGTCTCGGCGGAAACGCCGGTGCATCTCGTCAGGCGTCTGCTCGACGAGAGCGGGCTGAACGAGAAAGACTGCTATTACGTCGACGGTCCCGTGAATCTCGTGCGCCTCATGCAACTGCCCGAGATGGTCGATCGACCCGACCTCAAGTTCGTGCCGCACGTGCCCGCCATTGCGCAGCGCATCGCGGCGAACAGCAACATGTTCGACGTGATCGATCAGGGCGACGTGCTGCTGCATCATCCGTACGAAAGCTTCCAGCCCGTGCTCGAATTGCTGCTGCAAGCGGCCAACGACCCGAACGTGGTCGCGATCAAGCAGACCATCTACCGCACCGGCACCGACTCGCCGCTCATGGACGCGCTCATGCAGGCCGCGCGCAACGGCAAGGAAGTGACCGTCGTGGTGGAGCTGCTCGCGCGCTTCGACGAGGAAACCAACATCAACTGGGCCGCGCAGCTCGAAGCCGTGGGCGCGCACGTGGTCTATGGCGTGGTGGGCCACAAGTGCCACGCCAAGATGATGCTGATCGTGCGCCGCACGCCCGTGAACGGCCGCATGGTCCTGCGCCGCTACGTGCACCTTGGCACCGGCAACTATCATCCGCGCACGGCGCGCCTCTACACCGACTTCGGCCTCATGACCTCCGAGTCGAAGATGTGCGAGGACGTCCACCACGTGTTCCAGCAGCTCACGGGCATCGGTGGCGAGCTCCAGTTGCACGAGATGTGGCAGTCGCCGTTCACGCTGCATCCGCGCCTCGTCGAGGCGATCCGCGCCGAAGCCGACGCCGCGCGCGCCGGCAAGAAGGCGCGCATCGTCGCGAAGATGAACGCGCTTCTCGAGCCCACGGTGATCGATGAGCTCTACGAAGCATCGCAGGCGGGCGTGAAGATCGACCTGATCATCCGCGGCGTGTGCTCGCTGCAGCCGGGCGTGCCGGGGCTCTCGGAGAACATCACGGTGCGCTCGATCGTCGGGCGCTTCCTCGAGCATCACCGCATCTACTACTTTTACGCGGGCGGCGCGGAGCACGTCTATCTGTCGAGCGCCGACTGGATGGACCGCAACCTGTTCCGCCGCGTCGAGGTGGCGTTCCCGATCCACGACCGGCGCCTCAAGCGGCGCGTGATCGCCGAAGGTTTGTCGACGTTCATCGGCGACAACCAGTGCGCATGGCTCATGCAAAGCGATGGCCATTACCGCCGCCGTCGCGCCGGCAAGGCCGTGCGCAATGCGCAAATGAGTCTGCTGGCAAAGTTCTGTTCGTGATGCACAGCGCACGCGAGCCACGATAAAAAAATGCCGCTTCAAATGAAGCGGCATTTTTTATTCTGCAAACCTGAGCAACGCGCGCGGCGCCCGATCGATGTACTTCACGCCGGCGCCGGTTGCCGGCGCGTCGTGCGCGCGGCCGGAAAGCGCACCGTGAAGGTACTGCCCCGCCCTTCCTCGCTCTTCACTTCGAGTGCGGCGTCATGGCGTTGCAGCACGTGCTTGACGATCGCGAGACCCAGGCCCGTGCCACCGGTGTCGCGCGAGCGGCTGCGGTCCACGCGATAAAAGCGCTCTGTGAGCCGCGGAATGTCGCTGGCCGGAATGCCGTAGCCGCTATCCGTCACCGAGAACACCGCCTGGCCGCCCTCGGCGCGCCATTCCAGATGCACCGCGCCGCCTTCGGGCGTGTAGCGCACCGCGTTGGTCGCGAGATTGCCGAGCGCGCTCAATATTTCGGCCTCCGAACCAGTCACGCTCAGGCCGTCGTCGAAGTCCGCCGTGATGCGATGGTGACCGCCCGAGAGGCTTTCCGCGTCCTCGCGCACGTGACCGAGCACGGCGCGCATGTCGATCATCTGATCGCCGGGCTGGCGCGCCTCGCCTTCGAGCTTGGCCAGCACGAGCAGGTCGGTCACGATATGGCGCATGCGCGCGGCCTGCTGCTCCATCAGATCGAAGTAGCGCACGCGCTCGTCCTCGGAGAGCGGCAGCTCGCGCATCGTCTCGAGGAATCCCGAGAGCACGGTGAGCGGCGTCTTCAATTCGTGCGAGACGTTGGCGACGAAGTCGCGCCGCATGGCGTCGGTGCGCTCGAGCTCGGTGATGTCCTGCGAGAGCACGAGCTTGCGGTTCTCGCCGTACGGAAACACCTGCACCGAAAGCACGTTCTGTCGCTTCGCGCCCATGCCGCGCATGATCAGCATGTCCTTGTAGTCGTGCGAATTGAGGTAGCGCACGAAGTCGGGCTGACGCACGAGATGAGTGATGTGCTGGCGCAGGTCGCGCTTTGCGTCGACGCCGAAATGCAGCTCGGCGATGGCGTTGCACCACTCGATCTGGTCGCGGTCGTCGAGCATGGCCACGCCGTTGGGCGACGCCTGGATCGCCTGAATGAAGCGCGAGTGCTGCTGCTCCACCTGGCGCACCTGGGCGTGCCAGCGCTTCGCGAGCTTGTGCAGCCGGTAGTAGATTTCGCCCCAGACGCCGGGGGCGCTCGGCACTTCGCCGTAGACGGGCGCTTCGAGCAAATGCCAGAGACGCTGCTTGTGGAAGGTGCTGAACAGCATTTGGCCGATCAGCGCGACGACCGCTACGGAAAGCGCGATCTTGATGCCGAAGATCGCGCCTATGCCCGCGCAGAGGAGCGCGAGCAGGATGATCGATACGAGGGCGCGCACCCAGATGATATTCATGTTCCTGCGATCGAAGAGAATGACGGTCCGGACCGGGGGCGCTGCGGATTCGGAGCGCCGGCGCCGCGTGAAACGCCGCGCCGGCGTATTACAGCCGTGCTGCAAACAAGATTCAGGCGCTCTTCGCGAGACGATAGCCGCTGCCGCGCACCGTTTCGATCATAGCATCGCACCCTGCCGGCTTGAGCGCGGCGCGCAGGCGCTTGATATGCACGTCCACGGTACGCTCTTCCACGAACACGTGATCGCCCCACACCTGATCGAGCAGTTGCGTGCGGCTATGCACGCGCTCGGGGTGGGTCATGAAAAAGTGCAGCAGACGGAACTCGGTCGGGCCGAGATCGAGCTTGATCTCGGAGCCTTCCGCGTGAGCGGCCACCCGGTGCGTGGCCGGATCGAGCTTGAGGCCGTTGATCGCGACCACGTCTTCCGTGAGCTGCGGCGCGCGGCGGCGCAGGACCGCCTTGATGCGCGCCATCAGCTCCTTCGGCGAGAACGGCTTCGTCACGTAATCGTCGGCGCCGATCTCGAGACCGAGCACCTTGTCCTGCTCGTCGCCGCGCGCGGTCAGCATGATGATCGGAATGTGCTTCGTGCGCTCGTTGTTACGCAGATCGCGCGCGAAATTCACGCCCGATTTCCCCGGCAGCATCCAGTCGAGCAGGATGAGATCGGGCAGCACGTCGCTGATCAGGCTCTGCGCCTGCTCGGCGTTGTAGGCACGGATCGGGCAATGACCCGCGTGCTGCAGGTTCACGGAAATCAGCTCGGAAATGGCGGGCTCGTCTTCGATGACGAGAATGCTGCTGGGCATCGGCACCTCTTGACCTTAAGACCTGTTGATACAGTTGAATGCGCTATTAACTGAGCGCTTCGCGTTCGAGCGCGTCGCGCGACTTGTGCCGCACGTCGGTGCCCTTCACGATGTAGATGATGAACTCGGCGATGTTCTTCGCGTGGTCGCCGATACGCTCGATCGCCTTCGCAATGAACAGATAGTCGAGCCCGGCCGAGATCGTGCGCGGGTCCTCCATCATGTAGCTCACGAGCTTGCGCACGAAGGCGCGGAATTCCTCGTCGATGGCCTTGTCGTCGCGCACGATCTGCGCGGCGGCCACGGTATCGAGACGCGCGAACGCATCGAGCGCGCGGCGCAGGATCGAGACGGCCATCTCGCCCGAGACCTTGATCTCGGCGATGTTGACCGTGCGCGAGGCGCCGTCTTCCATCAAGCGCCTGGTGCGCTTGGCGATCTTCTCGGCCTCGTCGCCGGCGCGCTCGAGGTTCGTGATGGTCTTCGAGATCGCGAGCACGAGGCGCAGGTCGCGCGCGGCCGGCTGGCGGCGCGCGATGATATTGCTGCACTCCTCATCGATTTCGACTTCCATCGTGTTGAGGCGGTCCTCGGCGGCGATCACGCGCTCGGCGGCTTCGCTGTCGAACTCGTTCAGGGCCTGCATCGCCGTGATGATCTGCGATTCCACGAGGCCGCCCATTTCGAGCACCTTCGACGAAATCAGGTTCAGGTCGGCATCGAACTGGCTGGACAGATGCTTGTCGGACATGTCGTTTCTCCCTTCTTCCGCTTAATGTGTCATCAAACGGATCAGCCGAAGCGGCCCGTGATGTAGTCTTCGGTTTCCTTGCGGACCGGCTTGATGAAGATCTTCTCGGTGTCGCCGAACTCGATCAGCTCGCCGAGATACATGTACGCAGTGTAGTCCGAGCAGCGCGCGGCCTGTTGCATGTTATGCGTGACGATCACGACCGTGTAGTCGCTCTTGAGCTCCGCGATCAGCTCTTCGATGCGGCCCGTCGAGATCGGGTCGAGCGCCGAGCACGGCTCGTCGAGCAGCAGCACTTCAGGACGGATCGCAATGCCGCGCGCGATGCACAGACGCTGCTGCTGGCCGCCCGAAAGACCGTAGCCGCTCTGGCCGAGCTTGTCCTTCACTTCGTTCCAGAGCGCGGCCTTGGTGAGCGCCCATTCCACGCGGTCGTCCATCTCGGGGCGCGAGAGCTTCTCGAACATCTTCACGCCGAAGGCGATGTTGTCGTAGATCGACATCGGGAACGGCGTCGGCTTCTGGAACACCATGCCCACGCGCGCACGCAGCAGCGAAATATCGCGGCTGTAAGTGAGCAGGTTCTCGCCGTCCATCAGGATTTCGCCTTCGGCGCGCTGCTCCGGATAGAGCGCGTACATCTTGTTGAACGTGCGCAGGAGCGTGGACTTGCCGCAGCCCGACGGGCCGATGAACGCCGTCACCTTGCCTTCGGGAATCTGCAGGTTGATGTTCTTGAGCGCGTGATACTTGCCGTAGAAGAAGTTCAGATCCTTGACTTCGATCTTCGGCGTGCCCGCCATGATGCCGCGGTTGCCCTGGGCGGGGTCGAGGCCCGAAGGCGACGTAGTGTTGAGGTGACTCTCTGCCATATTCATCGGATGACTCCGCCCTTACTTTTTCGAAAAGATGGTGCGCGCAAGGATATTCAGACCCAGCACGCCCAGCGTGATCAGGAAAACGCCGGCCCAGGCGAGCGATTGCCACTGCGCGAACGGGCTCATCGCAAACTTGTAGATCGTGACCGGCAGGTTCGCTATCGGCTGATTCATGTCGGCGCTGAAGAACTGGTTGGACAGCGCCGTGAAGAGCAGCGGCGCGGTCTCGCCGGCAATGCGCGCGATCGCGAGCAGCACGCCCGTCACGATGCCCGCGATCGACGCCTTGAGCGTGATCGAGAGCACCATCTTCCACTTCGGCGTGCCGAGCGCGAAAGCCGCTTCGCGCAGATTGTTCGGCACCAGCTTGAGCATGTTCTCGGTCGTGCGGATCACGATCGGGATCTGCAGCAGCGCGAGCGAAATGGCGCCCGCCCAGCCGCTGAAATGACCCATCTTCGCGACCACGAGCGCATAGACGAACAGGCCCACGACGATCGACGGCGCCGACAGCAGAATGTCGTTGATGAAGCGCGTCACGCTCGCGAGCCAGCCCTTCTGGCCGTATTCGGCGAGATAGACGCCCGCGAGAATGCCGATCGGCGTGCCCACGGCCGTCGCGATGCCAACCAGCAGCAAGCTGCCGACGATCGCGTTGGCGAGACCGCCGCCATCGGTGTTCGGCGGCGGCGTCGACTGGGTGAACAGCTGCACCGAAAGGCCGCCGATGCCGAGCGAGAGCGTCGTGTAGAGAATCCACACGAGCCAGATAATGCCGAAGGCCATCGCGGCGAGCGAGCACGTCAGCGCGATCGCGTTGACCACGCGGCGGCGATCCTGCAGCTTGCCGCGCATCTTTTGCAGTTCGGGGCCATAGATGGCGCCCGGGATTTTCATCATCGGTTCGCTCATCGCGCACCCTCCGACTTTTCGAGGCGCAGCAAAAGCAGCTTCGAGATGGCAAGCACGATAAACGTGATCACGAACAGAATGAGGCCGAGCTCCATCAGCGCGGCGGTGTGCAAACCGGGGCCCGCTTCGGCGAACTCGTTGGCGAGCGCCGAGGTGATGCTGTTGCCGGGCGAGAAAAGCGAGACGTTGTCGAGCAGGTTCGTATTGCCGATCACGAACGTGACGGCCATGGTCTCGCCGAGCGCGCGGCCAAGACCCAGCATCACGCCGCCGATCACGCCGGTCTTGGTGAACGGCAGCACGATCTTCCACATGACTTCCCAGGTCGTGCAACCGATGCCGTAGGCCGACTCCTTGAGCAGCACGGGCGTGACTTCGAACACGTCGCGCATGACCGAGGCGATGTACGGAATGATCATGATGGCGAGAATCACGCCCGCGCACAGGATGCCGATGCCGATCGGCGGGCCCTGGAACAGCGCGCCGATGATCGGCATGCCGCCGAGCAACTGGCCGATCGGCTTCTCGAAGTACTGCGCAAAGATCGGCGCGAACACGAGCAAGCCCCACATGCCGTAGACGATCGACGGAATCGCGGCGAGCAGCTCGATCGCGATACCGAGCGGACGGCGCAGCCACGCGGGCGAGAGCTCGGTCAGAAAGAGCGCGATGCCGAAGCTCACGGGCACGGCGATGATGAGCGCGATGAGCGAGGTGGCGATCGTGCCGTAGATGGGCACGAGCGCGCCGAACTGGTCGCTGGGGGGATCCCAGTCGGCCGTCCAGAGGAATGAGAGACCGAACTTGTGGATCGTCGGCATCGAAGCGACGATCAGCGAAACGATGATGCCGCCGAGCAGCAACAAGGTGACGATGGCGGCGCCGCGTGCGAGGCCGCCGAAAATGATGTCCCCTGCCGGGCTGGGCGCTTGCTGCTGCGCAGCGCCGCCAGGCGGGTTCGAGACGAGCGGGACGTCGGACATGATGAGCTGTTTCCAGTGGCCGCGAGCGTCAGGCTCGCGACATTGATGCGGTTCTGAAACCGCCGGCCGCCCGGCATCCGGCCTTGCGGCGGGACAGCAGATTGCGCGGACGGCACATCGTAGCGGGTGTGTTACGTGCGGTAATGCGTGCGGTATTGCGGTCGCTGCTGGGGCCGTCAAGCAGAGCGGGCCGCGCGCGATATGCGCGGCGGCCCGTGGCCCGTCTTAGTGGCCCTGCAGCAACGAAGCCGCCTTATTCGGCAACCGACTTGCCGCTGGCGTCCTTCACCTTCGCCTTCCACTGCGATTCGATTTCGCTCACGACCGACTGCGGCAGCGAGATGTAGTCGAGATCGTTAGCCGCGCCCGAGCCGTTCTGGAACGCCCACTGGAAGAACTTGAGCGTTTCCTTGCCCTGCTCCGGCTTGTCCTGCGCCGTGTGCAGCAGCACGAAGGTCGCGCCGACGACCGGCCATGCGTCCTTGCCCGGCTCGTTCGTGAGGATCTGGTAGAACGACTTCTTCCAGTCCGCGCCGGCCGCTGCGGCCTTGAACGTTTCGGTGGTCGGCTGGACAACGGCGCCCGACTCGTTCTTCATGGCAGTGTAGACCATGTGATTTTGCTTCGCGTACGCCCATTCGACGTAGCCGATCGCGCCCGGCAGACGCTGCACGAAGGCCGCGACGCCGTCGTTGCCCTTGCCGCCCGTGCCGGTCGGCCATGCAACGGTCGTGCCTTCGCCGACCTTGCTCTTCCACTCGGGGTTGACCTTCGAGAGGTAGTCGGTCCAGATGAAGCTCGTGCCCGAACCGTCGGCGCGGCGGACCACGGCGATGTCCAGATCAGGCAGCTTGACCTTCGGGTTCAGCGCGGCGATGGCCGGATCGTTCCACTTCTTGATCTTGCCGAGGTAGATGTCGCCGAGCACCGGGCCCGAAAGCGTGATTTCGCCGGCCTTGATGCCGGGCACGTTGATCGCCGGCACGACGCCGCCGACCACCGTCGGGAACTGGAACAGGCCGTCCTTGGCCAGCTGGTCGTCCTTCAGCGGGGCGTCCGAGCCCGCGAAGTCGACGGTCTTCGCCTGAATCTGCTTGATGCCGCCCGACGAGCCGATGCCCTGGTAGTTGACCTTGCCGCCACCCGACTTCTGATAGGCATCTGCCCATTTCGTGTAGATCGGTGCTGCGAAGGTGCTGCCCGCGCCGGTGATATCAGCAGCCTGCGCTGCGATCGCGAAAAGCGCGCCAGCAACGCCAGCGAGCGCGGTTTGCATCAATTTCATGTGGCCTCCAGGTGTGTGAGCGGATTGACGACACCGCGAAGCTTAGGGGCTCTTTGTGACAGTACCGTGACGATTCATGAAGCGATCGTGTCAAAACGATTACCGCATGAAAGGCGGCACGATCGCGGGGGACGAGGCGGCTTCAAAGACGGGCGCGCCCCGCCGAATGGGGCGCTCGGACGCGGCGGGCCGTGGGCCGGGCATTGGGCGGCATTACGGGGCCGGAAGTGCAGGATGCCCGATGCATGCGCGAGCGGCCTCTGCAGCAAAGGTGAAACGTTTGCTTGAGCAGAGAAAGGGGAACAAGCGGAGGCGTGCTGACCCGGCAGCACAAGACGAAACACGGCGCCATGCCGTTTGCATGGCGCCGTGTTCGCAGGGAGATTGGCCGCGGGAACCGCCGGCCGTATCGGCTCTGGGTTGCGACAGATTGCCGCGACCAGAAGATCAGACGATCAGGCGATCGAGCGCTTGACGGTATCGGCGATCGATTCGGCGTAATGGAGCGTGTCGCGCTCGTCGCGCGCCTCGACCATCACGCGCAGCACCGGCTCCGTGCCCGAGGCGCGGATCAGCACGCGGCCTTTGCCCTTGAGCTCGGATTCGGCGTCGGCGATGGCCTTCTGGATCGCGGCATGGCCCTTCCAGTCGGCGCCCTGGGCGATGCGCACGTTGATGAGCTTCTGCGGAAACAGCGTCACGCCGTCGAGCAATTGCGCGAGGCTCTGGCCGCTGCGCTTCATCGCGGCGAGCACGAGCAGCGCCGAGACGATGCCGTCGCCGGTCGTATGGCGGTCGAGCGACAGAATGTGCCCCGAGCCCTCGGCGCCGATCAGCCAGCCGCGCTCGCGCAACTGCTCGAGCACGTAGCGGTCGCCCACATTGGCGCGCACGAACGATACGCCGATGCGCTCCAGCGCCTGCTCGATCGCGAGATTCGTCATCAGGGTGCCGACCGCGCCGTCGACCTTACCGTCGGTCGCCATGCGGTCCTTCACGAGCACATAAAGCAGCTCGTCGCCGTTGTAAAGGCGGCCCTGCGCGTCCACGATCTGCACGCGATCGGCGTCGCCGTCGAGCGCGATGCCGAGGTCCGCGTGATTCGCGCGCACCGCGCGCACGAGCGCGTCGGGCGCGGTCGCGCCCACGCCGTCATTGATGTTGAAGCCGTTCGGCGACACGCCGATGGGCACCACATCGGCGCCCAGCTCGTGAAACACGTGCGGCGCGATGTCGTAGGCCGCGCCGTTTGCGCAGTCGACAACGAGCTTGAGCCCCCGCAGGTTGAACGCCTGCGGGAACGTGCTCTTGCAGAACTCGATATAGCGGCCGCCCGCGTCGTCCAGACGGCGCGCGCGGCCGAGCTGTTCCGACGGCGCGCAGTCGAGCGGCAATTCGAGCTGCTCCTCGATCTGCGTCTCGACTTCGTCGGGCAGCTTGTTGCCGTCGGCGGAGAAGAACTTGATGCCGTTGTCGTAGTACGGATTGTGCGAGGCACTGATCACGACGCCCGCCGAAAGCCGCAGCGCGCGCGTGAGATAGGCGATGCCGGGCGTCGTCATCGGGCCCGCGAGCATCACGTCGATGCCGGCGGCCGAGAGCCCCGCCTCGAGCGACGCCTCGAGCATATAGCCCGAAATGCGCGTGTCCTTGCCGATCAGCACGGACGGACGCGAGCGCTTCTCCCCGGCCGCGCCCGCCAGCACCTTGCCCGCCGCATAGCCGAGGCGCAGCACGAAATCCGGCGTGATCGGCGCTTCGCCGACCTTGCCGCGAACCCCATCAGTTCCAAAATAGCGACGACCCATCATTCAACCTCTCATTGGTTCTGTTTTTCGGCGCATGCCTGCGCCATGTTCTCTCAGCAACGCGCAGCCTCGCGCATGGCGCCCCATACCTTGAGCGCATCGACCGTGGGCGCGACGTCGTGCACGCGGATGATCGCCGCGCCCTGCTGCGCCGCGCACACGGCCGCCGCCACGCTGGCCGCGAGGCGCTCGGGCGCAGGCCGGTTCACGAGCGCGCCGAGCATCGACTTGCGCGACATGCCCGCGAGCACCGGATACGGTGCGCCGCCGGCCGCGACCCGCGGCGCCGTCTCGCGCAGATGCGCGAGCAGCGCGTAATTGTGCTCGACCACGGACTTGCCGAAGCCAAAGCCCGGATCGACGCTGATGCGCGCCTTCGCCACGCCCGCCGCCTCGAGTTCGGCACAGCGCGCCTGCAGAAACTCGCGCACCTCGCGCACGACATCGACATAATTGGGCTCGCCAACCTGCATGGTCCGCGGCTCGCCGAGCATGTGCATCACGCACAGCCCGCAGCGGCTTTCCCTCACCGCGTCGATGGCACCGGGCATGCGAAAGCCCCAGACGTCGTTGATCAGGTCGGCGCCCGCTGCCAGCGCGTGGCGCATCACTTCCGGCTTGTACGTATCGATCGAAAGCGGCACGTTCGCGCCCTTGAGCCGCTCGACGAGCGGAATCACCCGTTCGAGTTCCTCGTCGAGCGCAACGGGCGGCGCGCCCGGACGCGTCGACTCGCCGCCGATATCGATGATGTCCACGCCGTCGAGCAGCATTTGCTCGGCGCGGCGCATCGCGTCGTCGAAGGAGAGATAGCGGCCGCCGTCCGAAAACGAGTCCGGCGTGGCGTTGAGAATCCCCATGACGAGCGGACGCTCGAAAGTCAGTGTGAAACGGCCGCAGACGAGCGGTTCGGGCGCAGCCACGTCGGCGAGCGCATTGGGCAGATTACCCTGCGAAGTCAGATTGGGCACGTCAAGAAACGTCAGATATGTAACTCAATGTGGCCGCGCAGGCGGCGCTCCCGGCAACGCCCATCGGCGGGCTCGACAGCAAAGCACGACGGCCGCCGTTGTAGCGGCGCTGTTATAGCGCGGCCAGAAATGCAAACGGGCCGATGTGAACACCACACCGGCCCGCAACTTTACTCGATCTTGACGCGCTGTGGCCGGTCAGGCCGGCGCGGTGGCGCTGCCGGGCTTGACCTCGGTGCCCGTGCTGCCACCCGACGAAGGCGCATCGCCCGCCGACGGGGTGCTCTTCGGCGAGCGCGGCGGACGGCCGGCCATGATGTCGTTGATCTGATCGGCGTCGATCGTTTCCCACTCCATCAGCGCGGCGGTCATGGCTTCGACCTTGTCGCGATTCTCGTCGAGCAGGCGCTTCGCGAGGTTGTACTGCTCGTCGAGCACGCGGCGAATTTCCGCGTCGACCTTCTGCTGCGTCGCTTCCGAGATTGCGCGCGTGAAGCCCTTGCCGAACGCGCCGCCGTCGTTGTCGTCGTCGGCATAGACCATCGGTCCGAGCGCGTCGGTCATGCCGAAGCGCGTGACCATCGCGCGGGCCGTCTGCGTGGCCTTGTTGAAGTCGTCCGAGGCACCCGTGCTGATCAGATTCATGAACAGCTCTTCCGCCACCCGGCCGCCGAACAGGATAGCCAGACGGTCAAGCAGATAGTCCTTCGAATAGGTCTCGTTGTCGTGCTCCGGCAACTGCCACGTCACGCCCAGTGCACGGCCGCGCGGGATGATCGTGACCTTGTGCACGGGATCGGCCTTCGGCAGCAGCTTCGCGATCACCGCGTGACCCGACTCGTGGTAAGCGGTCGCGCGCTTCGCCTCTTCGCGAATGACGGCCGACTTGCGCTCCGGACCCATGAAGATCTTGTCCTTGGCGTCCTCGAAGTCCTGCATCTCGACGATACGCTTGCCGCGGCGTGCCGCGAACAGCGCCGCCTCGTTCACGAGGTTCGCGAGATCGGCGCCCGAGAAGCCCGGCGTGCCACGCGCGATCACTGCTGCGTCGACGTCGTTGGCGATCGGCACCTTGCGCAGGTGCACCTTCATGATCTGCTCGCGGCCGCGGATATCCGGCAGGCCCACATAGACCTGGCGGTCGAAGCGGCCCGGACGCAGCAGCGCCTTGTCGAGCACGTCCGAACGGTTGGTTGCCGCGATCACGATGACGCCCGAATTGGCCTCGAAGCCGTCCATCTCCACGAGCATCTGGTTCAGCGTCTGCTCGCGCTCGTCGTTGCCGCCGCCCATGCCGGCGCCGCGATGACGCCCGACCGCGTCAATTTCGTCGATGAACACGATACACGGCGCATGCTTCTTGGCCTGCTCGAACATGTCGCGCACGCGGGCCGCGCCCACGCCGACGAACATTTCCACGAAGTCCGAACCCGAGATGCTGAAGAACGGCACCTTGGCTTCGCCGGCAATGGCGCGCGCGAGCAGAGTCTTACCGGTACCCGGAGGACCGACCAGCAGCACGCCGCGCGGGATGCGCCCGCCCAGCTTCTGGAATTTTTGCGGATCGCGCAGGAAGTCGACGAGCTCGGACACTTCTTCCTTGGCTTCGTCGCAGCCCGCGACGTCGGAGAAGTTGACCGCGTTGTTGTTCTCATCGATCAGACGGGCACGCGATTTACCGAACGAGAACGCCCCGCCTTTGCCGCCCCCCTGCATCTGTCTCATCATGTAGAACCAGAACACGATGATCAGGATCGTTGGTCCGAGGTAATACAACGCCGAAACGAGCGCATTGGGCTCTTCGTCAGCCTTGCCGCTCACCTGCACGCCGTATTTCATCAGGTCGCCGACCATCCAGATGTCCCCGGGGGAGACGATCTGATATTTCTGGCCGTCGGCCGGAGTGACCGTGAGGTTCCGCCCCTGCACCACGACGCTCTTGACCTTGCCGGCCTTCGCATCGTCCATGAACTGCGAGTACGAAACGCCTTCCTGGACACGGGGCTTGTCGAACTGCTTGAACACCGTAAACAGCACCAGTGCGATTACCAGCCACACCGCTGCCTTCGAAAACATGTTGTTGTTCAAAGCACCACTCCTTCACTCATAGACAGGCGCCTACATTTTGCTTGCGACACCACCAAAGCATTCTAATCCAGTACGCAGGGGCTCGCCATAACGTTTCGCTACCGCGGAAATAGCCTGAGCGCCTTGCCAGGACTGCGTCCCGAAGCCGATCCGGGGCGAACGACTCAATCGTCCTTGCACCACGCTCGCTGCACTGGAGCCGATTTTTTGCCATCCCCAGCTTATCTGGCTTGGGGTATCAGCGGGATCGCTTCAGATGTTTACCCAATATAAACGTTTCAGACGATTTATCACGCGAAGCTTTCGGCTTGCGCGCGGCCACGACCTTGAACTGGTGCTTGAACTTCTCGACGATCTGGCTGTAACCACTGCCGTGAAAGCATTTTACTAAAAGGGCACCATCGGGTTTCAGATGATTCTGCGAAAACTCGAGCGCGAGATCGCAGACGTGTTCGATGCGCGCGGCATCGGCCGACGCAACACCTGACAGATTGGGCGCCATGTCGGAAATTACAAGGTCCACCGGACGGCCACCGACCGCTTCTTCGAGTTGCGCGAGCACGTCGTCCTCGCGGAAGTCGCCCTGCAGGAACTGCACGTCGGCGATGGGCTCCATGGGCAGGAGATCGAGCGCAATGATCGTACCGTCGATGCCGCCCTCGCGCTGGTCGTCGCGCTTCGAACTCTGCGCGAGCTTGTTGCGCGCGTACTGGCTCCAGCTGCCCGGCGCCGCGCCGAGGTCCACGATCACCATGCCCGGGCGGATCAGCTTGTCCTGCTCGTCGATTTCCTTGAGCTTGTACGCGGCGCGGGCGCGATAGCCCTCCCGTTGCGCCATCTTCACGTACGGATCATTAATGTGGTCGTGCAGCCACGACTGATTGAAGCGGTTTTTTGCCATTAAAGGTGAACTCTTGCTGCGTGATGTCGCGCTTTTAGCGGATAATACGCGTTTAATTCGTGCGGCCGTCGCGGCCCGTCCGGCTCAAGGCGCGCGGTTCTCACCGCCTCGCTCGCCGGCATCTGCCCGCGCCACGCCGTTCTCCACGGTTTTTCCATTGTTCCGACGCGCCTGCCGCCTGGCGGCCCTCGTTGTGAGGTCTGTCATGCCGGCTTTTCACGCCGACCGGCGGGCGCCGTCATTTTAGTCGAGTCTGCCACATCCCATGCCCGCCCTCACTCTTACTGCCGAACAGCGCTCCGAACTGCGTTCCCAGGCTCACGCCCTCAAACCGGTCGTGCTCATCGGCGCCGAGGGACTGACGGACGCCGTCATCAAGGAAATCCAGACCCACCTCGACGCGCACCAGCTCATCAAAGTGCGCGTGTTCGGCGACGAGCGCGAAGAGCGCCTCGCGATCTACGAAGCGATCTGCGACCGCCTGAACGCGGCGCCCATCCAGCACATCGGCAAGCTGCTGGTGATCTACAAGCCCGAGCAAGTCAAGCCGAAGACCACCACGGCCCGCGCCGGTGCACGCGGCACCGTCAAGCGCCCGGCCGGCGACGTGCCGAGCGCGCGCGAAGCGGGCAAGCATGGCGCGCCGCGCACCGTGAAGGTCGTCAAGCCCAGCGACAACCCGATGCGCAAGCCGAAAGCGCAGAAGGTCACGGTCAAGGGCAACGAACGGGTTACGCAGGGCGGCAACATCAAGCGCGCCAAGAAGCGTCAGACCAGTTCGAAGCGAGCCCATCAAGGCTCGAAGTAAGAAAAGCGCGGCCGGTGTGCCGCGTTTTTTTCGCCTGTGCTGTCTGTGCAATGGATGCGCGCCGCTGCGTACCTCAGGCGCCTCGCGCGCTTAGAACGCTGAGCACGCTTAGCGCGCCGCGACGCCGCGTACCGCCGGCTGCAGCCAGACGAGCGCGATGCCCAGCAGGCTCTCGATGAGATAGAACACGCTCGACACGCCGTGCAGCATGCCGAAGCGGCTCGCATACGGCGAGTTGGCGATGTCCATGCCCGCGTTCATCGCCTCGACGCGCATGGCGTTCATGAACGGCTGCAGCGCGAAATAGCCGATCAGCACGCACAGCAGCATGCCGGCCAGCAGCCAGCGCACGCGCCGGTAGCTCACCGCGCCACGCCGCGCGAGCACGTTGGAGAGCCCGAGCAGCAGCACGCCGCACACCACGCCGAGAATGCCCTCGATGCGAAACAGCTGCGCCGCGATCGCGCCGGCCTGCATGCGTTCGAGCGAAGCGAACAACACGGGCGCGACCGCATAGCCGATCGTCAACTGGCTGCCCACCCACAACATGGCCAGCAGGCCGAACAAACGATGCGGCACGGTGGAACCCCGATGGGTCTGGAGCGATGCACTCACGTCGGCGCGCCTGTCAGACGTAGCGAACCTCGATGATTTCATATTCGCGCACGCCGCTGGGCGCCTGCACTTCGGCCACGTCGCCTTCGGTCTTGCCGATCAGCGCGCGCGCGATGGGCGAGCTCACCGAGATCAGGCCGTGCTCGAGGTCGGCTTCGTCGTCGCCGACGATCTGATAGGTAACGCTCTTGCCCGAGTCGAGGTCTTCGAGGTCGATGGTCGAGCCGAACACCACGCGGCCATCGGCCTCGAGCGATGCCGGGTCGATGATCTGCGCCGCCGCCAGCTTCGACTCGATTTCGGCGATGCGGCCTTCGATGAAGCCCTGCTTTTCCTTCGCGGCGTCGTACTCCGCGTTTTCCGACAAATCGCCCTGGGCGCGCGCTTCGGCGATCGAATTGATGACCGCCGGACGCTCGACGGATTTCAGGCGCTGCAGCTCTTCGCGAAGTTGGTCTGCGCCGCGCTTGGTCAAGGGAATCGTGCTCATAAACAACTCGTTCGGCCGCTTGGGGCCGTATTGATGCCGCGCTAAAAAAACGTTGCGGCCATAAAAAAAATCACCGCGGTCAAGTGCATCCCACGAGGGCGGCAGCGCGCATGGGCGCTGCCCGAAAACCCTGTTGGGACGCCGCTTAACCGCGGCACATTCAGCTTTGTATTCAGCCTGTTGCCTGCCTCGTGGACGTTAGACAGGCAATCGAAGCCTTAGTTTAGGCGAGCGTGGAGGCCTTGTAAATCATAGACTTCCAGGTTCTTCAGGTAGCGCAGACCCTCGACGGCGGCGCGTGCGCCCGACATCGTGGTGTAGTACGTGACCTTGTTCGCCTGGGCGCTCATGCGGATCGAACGCGAATCGGCGATCGCCGCGCGGGTCTCGTCGACCGTCGTGAAAACGAGCGAAATCTCGCCGTTCTTGATCATGTCGACGATGTGCGGACGGCCGTCCTTCACCTTGTTCACGACCTTCACCGGCACGCCGGCCGCTTCGATCGCCGCCGCCGTGCCACGCGTGGCCACGATCGGGTAGCCGAGTTCGTGCAGCATGCGCGCGACTTCGACGGCCTTGGGCTTGTCCGCGTCCATCACGGTGATGAAAACGGTGCCCGACTCGGGCAGGCGCGAACCCGCTGCGAGCTGCGACTTGAAGAGCGCCTCGCCGAAGGTCTTGCCCACGCCCATCACTTCGCCGGTCGAACGCATTTCGGGTCCGAGCACCGGATCGACAGCCGGGAACTTCACGAACGGGAACACCGCTTCCTTCACGCTGAAGTACGGCGGCACCACTTCCTTCTTCACGCCCTGCTCCGCGAGCTTCTGGCCGACCATCGCGCGCGCCGCGATCTTCGCGAGCGGCAGGCTCGTGGCCTTCGAGACGTACGGCACGGTACGCGAGGCGCGCGGGTTCACTTCGAGCACGTAGATGACGTCCTTCTTCGAGCCGTCGTCCTGCGGCACCTGCTGGATCGCGAACTGCACGTTCATCAGGCCGACCACGTTGAGCGCCTTGGCCATCGCGGCCGTTTGACGCTTGAGCTCAGCCACGGTTTCCTGCGAGAGCGAGTACGGCGGCAGCGAGCATGCCGAGTCGCCCGAGTGCACGCCCGCCTGCTCGATGTGCTCCATCACGCCGCCGATGAACACGTCCGTGCCATCGGAGATGCAGTCGACGTCGCATTCGATCGCGTCGTTCAGGAAGCGGTCGAGCAGCACCGGCGAATCGTTCGACACCTTCACGGCCTCGCGCATGTAGCGCTCGAGGTCGCGCGGCTCGTGGACGATTTCCATGGCGCGGCCGCCCAGCACGTACGACGGGCGCACGACGAGCGGATAGCCGATTTCGTCGGCGAGCTTGAGCGCTTCGTCTTCAGCGCGCGCGGTGCGGTTCGGCGGCTGGCGCAGATTCAGGTCCTGCAGCAGCTTCTGGAAGCGCTCGCGGTCTTCTGCGGCGTCGATCATGTCCGGCGAGGTGCCGACGATGGGCACGCCGTTCGCCTCGAGGTCGAGCGCGAGCTTCAGCGGCGTCTGGCCGCCGTACTGCACGATCACGCCAGCGGGCTTTTCCAGATCCACGACTTCGAGCACGTCTTCGAGCGTGAGCGGCTCGAAGTACAGGCGGTCGGAGGTGTCGTAGTCGGTCGAAACGGTCTCGGGGTTGCAGTTGACCATGATCGTTTCGTAGCCGTCTTCGCGCATCGCGAGCGCGGCGTGCACGCAGCAGTAGTCGAACTCGATACCCTGGCCGATCCGGTTCGGGCCGCCGCCCAGCACCATGATCTTCTTGTTGTTGGTCGGGTTTGCCTCGCACTCGTCCTCATAGGTCGAGTACATATAGGCGGTCCTGGTCGCGAACTCGGCCGCGCAGGTGTCCACACGCTTGTAGACGGGGCGCACGTTCAGTTCGATGCGGCGGCGGCGCACGTCGGCGGGCTTCGCGCCGAGCAGCTTTGCGAGTCGACGATCGGAGAAACCGCTCTGCTTGAGGAAGCGCAGCTCGTCCTTCGAGAGGCTTTCGAGCGTGCGGCCCTTCACGGCTGCTTCCTTCTGCACGATCTCTTCGATCTGCGCGAGGAACCACGGATCGATCGCGGTTTCCTCGAACACTTCTTCGCGCGTCATGCCCACGCGGAACGCGTCGCCCACGTACCAGATGCGGTCCGGGCCGGCTTCGCCGATCTCGCGGATGACTTCGTCGCGGCTCGTGGTCTTCTCGTCGAGACCGTCGACGCCCACTTCGAGGCCGCGCAGCGCTTTCTGGAACGACTCCTGGAACGTCCGGCCAATCGCCATCACCTCGCCCACCGACTTCATCTGCGTGGTGAGACGCGGGTCGGCTTCGCGGAACTTCTCGAACGCGAAACGCGGAATCTTCGTGACAACGTAGTCAATGGTCGGTTCGAACGAGGCCGGCGTCTGGCCGCCCGTGATTTCGTTGCGCAGTTCGTCGAGCGTATAGCCGACGGCGAGTTTCGCCGCGACCTTGGCGATCGGGAAACCGGTGGCCTTCGAGGCCAGCGCCGACGAACGCGAGACGCGCGGGTTCATCTCGATCACGATCATACGGCCGTCGCGCGGGTTGATCGAGAACTGCACGTTCGAGCCGCCCGTATCCACGCCGATCTCGCGCAGCACCGCGAGCGAGGCGTCGCGCAGGATCTGGTATTCCTTGTCGGTGAGCGTCTGCGCCGGCGCGACCGTGATCGAGTCGCCGGTGTGGATGCCCATCGGGTCGAGGTTTTCGATCGAGCAGACGATGATGCAGTTATCCGCCTTGTCGCGGACCACTTCCATCTCGTATTCCTTCCAGCCGAGCAGCGACTCTTCGATCAGCAGCTCGCGCGTGGGCGAGAGATCGAGACCGCGCTTGCAGATCTCTTCGAACTCTTCGCGGTTGTAGGCGATGCCGCCGCCCGAGCCGCCGAGCGTGAACGACGGGCGAATCACGATCGGATAGCCGCTCGAGCCCGTCGACGCGGCGATCTCGGCGTGAACCCTGGTCGCCTCTTCCATCGAGTGCGCGACACCCGACTTCGCCGAGCCGAGGCCGATCTTCGTCATCGCGTCCTTGAACTTCTGGCGGTCTTCGGCCTTGTCGATCGCCTCGGGCGATGCGCCGATCAGCTCGACGTCGTACTTCTTCAGCACGCCGTGGTGGTGCAGATCGAGCGCGCAGTTCAGCGCGGTCTGGCCGCCCATCGTCGGCAGGATCGCGTCGGGGCGCTCCTTCTCGATGATGCGCTCCACCACTTCCCACGTGATCGGCTCGATGTAGGTGACGTCGGCCGTGTTCGGGTCGGTCATGATCGTCGCCGGATTGCTGTTGACGAGAATGACCTTGTAGCCTTCCTCACGCAGCGCCTTGCACGCCTGTGCGCCCGAGTAGTCGAATTCGCAGGCCTGGCCGATGATGATCGGCCCCGCGCCGATGATGAGAATGCTCTTGATGTCTGTCCGCTTGGGCATAACGCTCTCGCTAAATATTCCTGTTTCTTTCCTTCTTGCGGCGCGCGGCGCGTGCTCCGTTCCATGAGTCACGCCTTGCCGCTCACCGCCGGGCGTGCGCGTGGGCCGCTTTTACCCGGCTCGCTGCGCGCCCTGCTCTCGCTCGCGCTTACGCGACTGCCGTGCGCTTGTCGCCCTTGGCGTTGTCCATCAGCGCGGTGAAGCGGTCGAACAGATAGCCGACGTCCTTCGGACCGGGCGACGCTTCCGGGTGGCCCTGGAAGCAGAACGCGGGCTTGTCGGTAAGCTCGAAACCCTGCAGCGTGCCGTCGAAGAGCGAGACGTGCGTGACGCGCGCGTTCGCGGGCAGCGTCGCGGCGTCCACCGCGAAGCCGTGGTTCTGCGACGTGATGACGACGCGGCCGTCGCCGAGGTCCTTCACCGGATGGTTCGCGCCATGGTGGCCGGTCTTCATCTTGATGGTCTTCGCGCCGAGTGCGAGGCCCATGATCTGGTGACCGAGGCAGATGCCGAAGGTCGGGATGCCGCGCGCGATGAATTCCTGCGTCGCCTTGATCGCGTAATCGCACGGCTCCGGATCGCCGGGGCCGTTCGAGAGGAACACGCCGTCCGGGTTGAGCGCGAGCGCGTCGGCCGCCGTGGCCTGCGCCGGCAGCACCGTGACGTGGCAGCCGCGCTCGGCCAGCATGCGCAGGATGTTCTGCTTCACGCCGAAGTCGAACGCCACGACCTTGTACTTCGGCGCGGACTGCGTGCGGTAGCCTTCGCCCAGACGCCATTCGGTGGTCGTCCATTCGTAGGGCTTGTCGGTCGAGACGACCTTCGCGAGGTCCATGCCCGCGAGGCCCGGGAACGAGCGCGCGAGTTCGATGGCCTTGGCTTCGTCGTCCGAACCCGCGAGGATCGCGCCGTTCTGTGCGCCCTTCTCGCGCAGGATACGCGTGAGCTTGCGCGTATCGATGCCAGCGATCGCGACGACGCCTTCGTCCTTCAGATATTGGCCGAGCGTGCGCTCCATGCGGAAGTTCGAGGCGAGCGTGGGCAGATCGCGAATGATCAGACCGGCGGCATGGACTTTCGTGGCTTCGACGTCTTCGGCGTTGACGCCGACGTTGCCGATATGCGGATACGTCAGGGTGACGATC
The DNA here is from genome assembly GCF_905220245.1 of Paraburkholderia sp. J63. Lineage (NCBI taxonomy): Bacteria > Pseudomonadati > Pseudomonadota > Betaproteobacteria > Burkholderiales > Burkholderiaceae > Paraburkholderia > Paraburkholderia sp. J63. The sequence continues at coordinate 28,941 of NZ_CAJMZF010000002.1, forward strand.
TGGCGAGCGTAGCTCGGGTCGGTCAGGATTTCCTGATAACCGGTGATGGCCGTGTTGAACACGACTTCACCGATCGTATGACCCGGCGCGCCGATCGAATAACCACGAAAGACCGTGCCGTCGGCGAGCGCGAGCAGAGCGGGAGAGAAAGACGGCAACACGGGAGACTCCTTGGGGGAGCACCCTGTGCCGACCTGTTATCCGACGTTGCGTGTCTTGCGACCTGGGAGCGGCTGCGGCGTCGGCATCCTGTCGTTGCGATCAGGACGCGCGCGCGGCGCGCTCCACAGTCTGCTCGTTACGCGACTTGTCCGTGTTTGACCGTGTGTCGGGCGCCGGGCCGCGAACGTGCGTTTGTGACGCTCGATCGGGCGGCAGCCAGCCAGTAAGAAACGGAAAGCGCGGGCGGCGGATGAACGGATGGGGGAGGTAGGCGCTAGGGTGCGGGTTGATAAGCTCAAACCTTGAAATTATAGCGCGAAAATGCCCTCTCTTTCAAATTTCGGGATGAAGCCCATCGGGCGGCGCGCCGGTGCAGGCCGGGACGGCGCTGTTTCCACTATAGGCGCCCAAGGACCGCAAGGCGGCCGGCCGGCGGCCAGGCGCAGCGGCATTCTCCTCAGACACGTTGGCCGGGCGGTCGCCCCTTTTTGCCCACAAATGAAAACGCCGCCACCTGGCGGGGTGACGGCGTGAGAAACCAATGGCAAAAGTGATCGGAGCGAAACACATCGTGCGCTGCCCCCGCAGCGCACGACTTGAGCACCCTTCGCCAGCCGCTATTTAGATTTGTGCTTCTGCGTATGGGTTTCGGCCTTCGGGCGGCTCGCCGCACCCTTCGACGCCTTGCTGGGCGCTGCGCTGGAAGCCTTCGCCTTGACCGGCTCGGAAACCTTGACGACCTCGGTGCGCGCGCGACCGTGCTTCTTATCGTAGCGCGACTTGGGACCCGTGTCTGCAACCCGCGTCCCGATGCGCTCCACGCCGCCGCCCGACACGTTGGTCGCGAGGCGCTCCGGCCCCGGTTCGCTCGGCATCGCCTTGCCGACCGGCACGTGCAGCACGAGCACCTGCCCCGGCGTCACGAGATCGCGACGCGTCTTGTTCCAGGCCTTGAGCTGGCCGACCGAGACGCCATAGCGCCCCGCCACCGTTTCCATCGACTGCTTGCGGCGCACGCGGATCAGCATCTTGCGCGTGTCGGGCACGTCCGGCTCCATGGCCAGCACGGCGCTTTCGGCCACGTCGGCGCTGATGTCCTCGTCGTCGCCATCGTCGGTGCGCGGCACCACGAGCGTCGAGCCCGCCTTCAGGCGCATGCCCGCCGGAATCTTGTTGACCGACATGAGCGTGTCCGCGTCCACGCCGATCTTCTGCGCGATGGCCGCCGGCGTGGTGCGCGAGTCGGTCGTGTAGACGGTCCATGAGGAAAGCTGGCCCGAATACGACTTGAGATTGCGCTCGAAGGCGCTTGCGTTGTCAAACGGCAGCAGGATCTGCGGATCGGTCGCGCCGAGAATGACCGGCTTCTTGAACGACGGATTGAGCGAGCGGAACTCGTCGGGCGTCATGTTCGCGAGCTTGGCCGCGACGTCCACGTCGATGTCGTGCGACGTGGTGACGGTGACGAAATACGGGTGATTGGGAATGGACGGCAGCGTGAGCCCATATTGCTGCGGGTTCATCACGATGTTCTTGACCGCCTGCAGCTTGGGCACGTAATTGCGCGTCTCATTGGGCAGGCGCAGGCTCTGGTAGTCGGTCGGCAGGCCGGCCGCCTGGTTGCGCGCGATCGCGCGCTGCACGTTGCCCTCGCCCCAGTTGTAGGCGGCAAGCGCGAGATACCAGTCGCCGAACATGTCGTGCAGGCGCGAGAGATAGTCGAGCGCCGCGCTGGTGGAGGCGAGCACGTCGCGGCGCTCGTCCTGCCACATGTTCTGCTTGAGGTTATAGGTGCGGCCCGTGCCCGGCACGAACTGCCACATGCCCGCCGCCTTCGCGACGGACAGCGCCTGCGGGTTGTACGCGGACTCGATGAACGGCAGCAGCGCGAGCTCGGTCGGCATATGGCGCGCCTCGAGCTCTTCGACGATGTGGTACAGATATTTCTGCGAGCGCTCGGTCATGCGCGCGACGTAGTCGGGACGCTCCGCATACCACTGGGCGTTCATGTCGACGAGGTCGCTCTGCAGGTCGGGCATCTGGAAGCCGCGGCGAATGCGCGCCCAGAGGTCGGCGTCCGGACTCGTGAGCTGATCGACCGAGCCGTTATCGACGTTGATCGTTTCTTTCGCTGCGGAGGTCTTGCGGATGGCGTCGGCGCGCGCCTGGGGATCGGCTGGGGAAAGTGAGTTGGCTGAGTTCGCAGTCGGCCCCCCGCTCGCACAGGCGGCGAGCATGAGAACCAGCAGCGCGCTTAGGATAAATCGCATGAACGTCTACTTGCTAATGGCAGGAATTTGGAGCCGATAGTACGGAACGCACACGTTTCCGTCAATCGGAATAATTGGAAAAACCTCATGAAAATCCGCAGCTTGGACGATATTCCATACTTTTGGGATGAGGATACCCCCGCGCCTGGGTGGGTCAGCGGAACCGGTTCTTCCACTCACGCATCAGCGTGAAAGCAGCCAGCCGGTCCGACACCGTTTCATGGAGCGCCTCGGCGAGCGTCGCCTGCACGGCCGGATCGCCGGCGCGCAGGAACGGGTTGACCGCACGCTCGTGCGCAATCGTGGTCGGCAAGGTCGGCGCGCCGCGCTCGCGCAATGCAGCTGCTGCGCGGCTCCAGTCGCGCAGCTCGGCATTGTCCGGATCGCAGGCCAGCGCGAAACGGATATTCGAGAGCGTGTACTCGTGCGCGCAATGCACCTGAGTCGCGCCCGGCAGCGCCGCGAACGAATCGAGCGAAGCGAGCATCTGCGCGGGCGTGCCCTCGAAGAGGCGTCCGCAGCCGCAGGCAAACAGCGTGTCGCCGCAAAAGAGATGCGGCGTGCTCGATGAGCTGGCCGGATCGGCAGCCTGGAAATACGCGATATGGCCGCGCGTGTGGCCCGGCACGTCCATCACCTCGAAGTCGAGCGCCGGCGCGTCCAGATGCACCGCATCGCCACCCTTCACGCGCGTGACGAACGCATCGAGCGGGCCGAGCGCCTCGCTGGCCGGGCCGTACACCGGCACGCGGGCATCCGAAAGGAGATCGGCCACCCCGCCGACGTGGTCGTTGTGGTGATGGGTGAGTAAAATAGCGACGAGCCGCCAGCCTCGCTTCGCCAGATATGCGCGAACCGGCGCGGCGTCGCCCGGATCGACGGCAACGGCATTGCGGCCGTCCGACACGACCCAGATGTAGTTATCTTCAAAAGCCGGAACCGGTACGTATTCGAGCGCGGCGGCAAGCGTGGCGGCTGGCACGGATGCGTGCTCAAGCGGACTCTTCATGGGGCGGCGTACTTTTCGACATGTCTGACCGAACGATTATAGACTGGCCCGCGTGGACCGGATCGCCCGCAGGCAGGTACGTGCTGGGCTGGGAGCAGGAGCAGCTCGACCGCGTGGTGTCGAACATGTTCGGCTACCATGCACTGCAGCTCGGCCTGCCGCAGCTCGACGCGCTGCGCGAGAACCGCATGCCGTGCCGCGGCCTCGTGCTCGACGCGGCCAGTGCGACGAGCGCGCCGTATACCGTGCCGGGCGCCCACGCGCCGTCCAACCTGCAGCATCCGCCCGCGCCCCACGCTCCGGCCGGACGCAGCACGGTATGGTGCGACCATCTCGATCTGCCGTTCGAGGCGCAGAGCGTCGACCTCATCGTGATGCCGCACACGCTGGAGTTCACGAGCGATCCGCACCGGCTGCTGCGCGAAGCCGAACGTGTGCTGATGCCCGAAGGGCAGTTGCTGATCGTCGGCTTCAACTCGCTTTCGCTGTGGGGCGCGCGCCAGTCGGCGGGCAAGCTGACCGGGCATCCGTTCCTGCCCGCGCGTGAAGACCTGATCGCCTTCACGCGTCTGAAAGACTGGATCAAGCTGCTGGGCTTCGAGCTTGAACGCGGACGCTTCGGCTGCTATCGTCCGCCGCTCGCCTCCGAGCAATGGCTCGGGCGCTATGCATTCATGGAGGCCGCCGGCGACCGCTGGTGGCCGATTTTCGGCGCGATCTATATGGTGTCGGCCATCAAGCGCGTGCGCGGCATGCGGCTGGTCGGCAAGGTCAAGGTCAAGAAGCCGGCGCTGGCGGCGAGCCTGAAGCCCGCCGCCACCACTCCCTCCCCTACTCGCAACAAGGACTCATGAGCTCACCCGACTTCGTCGAAATCTTCACGGACGGCGCCTGCAAGGGCAACCCCGGCCCCGGCGGCTGGGGCGCGCTGCTGCGCTTTGGCGCCCAGGAAAAGGAACTGTTCGGCGGCGAGGCCGGCACGACCAACAACCGCATGGAGCTGATGGGCGTGATCGCCGCGCTCGAAGCGCTCAAGCGCCCGTGCAAGGTGGTCGTGCATACCGACTCGCAATACGTGCAGAAAGGCATCAGCGAGTGGATCCACGGCTGGAAGAAGAAAAACTGGATGACGGCCGCGAAAACGCCCGTCAAGAACGACGACCTGTGGAAGCGCCTCGACGCGCTCGTCGCGCAGCACGAGGTCGAGTGGCGCTGGGTCAAGGGCCACGCCGGACACCCCGAGAACGAGCGCGCCGACGCGCTCGCGAACCGCGGCGTCGCCACGCTCGCCGAAATCTGAGCGACCCTCGTGGCGCGTTCCGCCGAACGCGCCGCCTCCGCCTTCACGCCATCACGCTTCAAATGACATGCGCCAGATCATTCTCGATACTGAAACCACCGGCCTGAACGCCCGCACGGGCGACCGCATCATCGAAATCGGCTGCGTCGAGCTGGTCAATCGCCGGCTCACGGGCAAGAACCTGCACTTCTACGTCAACCCGGAACGCGACAGCGATCCGGGCGCGCTCGCGGTGCACGGCCTGACGACCGAATTCCTCTCGGACAAGCCGAAGTTCGCCGAAGTCGCCAACGAGATTCTCGACTTCGTGCGCGACGCCGACATCATCATCCACAACGCGCCGTTCGATATCGGCTTTCTCGATGCCGAGCTCGCGCTGCTCGGCAAGCCGTCGTTCAAGGAGCATTGCGGCGAGGTGATCGACACGCTCGTGCAGGCCAAGCAGATCTTCCCCGGCAAGCGCAATTCGCTCGATGCGCTGTGCGACCGCTTCGGCATCAGCAACGCACACCGTACGCTGCACGGCGCACTGCTCGACTCGGAGCTGCTCGCCGAGGTTTATCTGGCGATGACGCGTGGCCAGGAAAGCCTCGTCATCGACATGATGAGCACGACCGAGGTCGCCGGCAGCGTGGCGGCGCCGCGCGTGAAGTTCGAGACGCTCGCGCTGCCCGTGATCGCCGCAAGCGAGGAAGAGCTCATGGCGCACGAAGCGCTGCTGGACGATCTCGACAAATCGATGAAGGGCACTTCGGTGTGGCGCACGCAACCGGCCTCCGTCGAAGAGAACGCGGCCACTGTGCAAAATACTTAAAAAAGGGCTTTACAAGACCGGAAACGCCCGGCATAATTTCAATCTCTTCGGGTGGTTAGCTCAGCGGTAGAGCACTGCCTTCACACGGCAGGGGTCACTGGTTCGATCCCAGTACTACCCACCAGAATTCCTGGTGTTGGTAAAGACAAGCACCGAAGATCAAAAGCCCCGTTGCAAACGCAACGGGGCTTTTTTCATTTCCGGCGCCGATGATTCGCGCCATCGCCTGGCAGATTGGCGGGGTTCTATCGCTGGGCGTCTCCCTCGAGGAAATACGCTGCCCAATAATAAGGATGCCGATACAATTCGCCCGCCTTCCCCGCCGCCATCGCGCGCTCGGACTGGGCCAGCGCATCGGCCTTCGACAGCGCCGGATTCGCCGCGTAGGCCTCGAAGAGCCCGCTCGTGACCAGCGCCGCCGACTTCGACTCGACTGCCCATTGCGTCACGAGCAGGCTGCGCGCCCCCGCCGCAAAAAACGCGCGTGCGAGCGCCGACACCGAATCGCCCGCGTCGCCGGTCGCGAGCCCCGTATTGCACGCCGAAAGCACGACCCAGTCCGCGTTCAGACGCAGCGTCACGATATCGTCGGCGGTCAGGATCGAATCGGGCAGCCCGCGCCCTTCATAGGCGAGCGCGAGCCCCGCCTTGCGCAGCCCCGGCACCTCGCCCGGAATCACGCCGTGCGTCGCGAACAGCACCACGCGATCGTTCGAGAGATTCTCCCCGAGCACATGGCTGCGCGATGCGGCCAGCCCCGAAATCACGCTCTGCTGCGGCGAAGCGCCCAGCGCCGCAGCGATGGCTTTCGCCTCGTCGAGCGTCTCGGGCAGCGGCGTCACGCGCCGGTAGTCGAACGAAAGCGCGCGCGCGTCCATGGGGAATGCGCGCGCAGCCACCACCTCGGGCGCACCGTCTGCCTGGGGCGCCTGCGCGCTGCCGTCGAAGCTCGGGTCCGCAAACGCAAGCAGGGGCTGGCTCGCATGCGGCACCCGTTCGGCGCGCGCACTCACGAGCGCCGACGCACTCGGCATGCGCACCGGCGTCGTGCTGTCGAGCCACCAGTCGGCATCGGCCAGGCTCGACGCCGGACGCCGCAGCAGCACTTCATAAGGAATGCTTGACAAGATGCCGCTCGTCGAGAGATAGACGGTCTTCGCGCCCTGCAGGTCCGCCTCGATCGGCGCGATGAGCGCGCGATAGAGCCCCGCCGCGGCCGCGAGATCGAAGCCCGCGAGGTCTCCCGGCTGCGTGGGAGGCATGCCCGCGTCAAAGCCGGCGCGCAGCGCGGCCACCTGCGTGGTGAGCGCCGCGCGCGTCACCGGCAGCACGACCGCATGCAGCGCGCGGTCCGGGCGCACCACGAACGCGTAGCTCGCGTCGCGGCCCGCGTAGAGGTCCACGTAGACTTCGCCTTCGTGCAGGACGGCGCCGACCGCTTCGGGCGTCGGAATCGCGGGCGCGACCAGTTGCCGGTAGCGCGGAAACTGCGACGCAATCTCGTGCCGCAGCGCGCGCAGCTTGTCCTCGGTGCCCGGAGGCGACGATGCGCTCGTGTCGAGCTGGTAGCGCAGCGCCGCCTCCTGCTCGATCAGTGCGCGCAACGCCGGCGTTTGCGCGGCGAGCCGCGTCGCGCCGTCGTTCATGGCGCCCTGCGTGGCGTTCATATGGAACAGCTCGGCGATGCGAAACGCCAGCGCCTGCCCGCTCGCGCCATCGTGCATGAGGCGCGCCATCGAGAGCGCGAGCACGCCATCGTCGATCACGCCGCCGCGCGTGCCTTCGTCGTCCCAGTCATCATCGCCGCCGAGCCAGGGCTCGACATAGCTCGCGATATCGGCCTCGCTCACGTCACCCTGCGGGTCTTCGAGGCGATAGAGCATCGTCAGCGCCGCATCGAACTTGGCGCCAGGATGATCGGCGTCCTTGCGGAAGTAAGCCTTGCGCTTGTGCCGATGCTTGTTTTCGGGATGAGCGTTTTCGTCGAGGCGCAGTTGTGCGTCGCGCCAGTCGCCGCTGGCCGCGAGCGCGAGCGAGGCGCTTTCGTCCGCGCCGAAGTTCAGTGTCGGGTTCGACGCGAGCGCCGTCTGCCAGCCCGCCACGTCGGCCTGATAGTCGCCGATGCGGCCCATCGCGAGCGCGATAAGCAGGCGCAGACGCAACGACTCGGCGTACGGCGAGGCGGCCGGCGACATGCCTGCCTGGCGAAAGCCGTCGATGGCCTCGCCGATCGACGCCAGCGCCGCGTCGTAGTCGTCGAACGAGGTCAGCGCCAACGCCCGCGCGCGCGCCACCTGGGCACGCTGGACCGTCGTGGGATGCAGTTGCGGTCCGTTGTCGAGATCCCAGCGCAGTTCGTTCACGTAGCTGAGCGCCTCCGTCGCGCGGTTGCAGCGGATCAGCAGATTGGTCTGGGTCGGCAGGCCGTTGATCAGCGCGTTGGCGGCCGCGCGGCGCCGCGCGGGGCTGAGCGCCGCGTTGCCGAGGTCGCGCCAGGCGAGATCGGTCGCTTCGCGGTTCAGGCGCAACGCGAGGTCGAATTGCCCCCGGTAGCGCCATGCGAGCACCGATTCGGCGCGCAGCACCGCGTAGGCCGGATTGGCGGGCAACGTATCGAGATCGGCGTCTTTCGTCTCGGCCGCGAGAGACTGCGCGTCGTCGAGCGCGCGCTGGCTGCGCGCGTAGTCCTTCTCGTACGCAAACGCCGTGGCGAGTTCGGAGGCCGCGAGCGAGCGGCGGCCCGGCGCAATGCCGCTGTCGCTCGCGATCAGGTCCAGCACGTGGAAGTAGTCGTTGATGCGCCCTTCGTGCTCGTCCTCGCGCGCAACCCGCTCGAGCAGCGCGAGGCGCGCCTTGCCGTCCGGCATGCCGGCGAGTCGCGACTTCAGCGCACGATCGTCGACGGGGAGCGGCGCGCGCCGCCCGGACGGCGTCGCGACCGGCCCTTGCGCCGGCGTCTGTTGTTGCGCCGAAGTCGGGGTCTGGATCTGAGCCTGCGCTTGCGCCTGCGAGTCCGCTTCCTGCTCGCGATCGCCGCCGTGCCTGCCCTTGTGGTGGCCCTTGCCAGCATGGACGGCCGAATCCCCGTCCGGCGCCTGGCATCCGGCGCACAGCAACGCGAGCGCCACCGTCGCGAGACAGCGCGCGGCCAGGCGCGCGCGCAACCCATGCAGGCCCATGATGCGTCTCTCCTCGCTGCGCAACATGTTCGGGGCGGACGGCGAACGGTCCTGCGACGCTCCGCGCGCGCCGTGTCCGCATACCTCACCGGAATGCCGCATTTTCTGCGGGCAACCCAAAGCGAGTCGATCATAAAGCCGCGCGCGCCGTGCGCGGAGTGCCGATGCGGCCGCTATGTGCGCCAGCGCTCCCGGCGCGGCTACCCTGCCGGGCCGAGAGGCGCATGCATCATTCGTCAGAGGGATGAGATGGCGAGCGTTCGGCGCGTCGATTCGAGGCGCGCTTGTCGCGCGCCTTGGCCGCGATCGCCGCTAATCGGCCCCGGTTGCAAGGCCGATTCCGCGCGCCATCCCCGTCGCGGCGAACACCATCACGACGAGCAGCACCGTCTGCCAAGCGCCGATGCGCGCGTACTTGGGCGCGCCGGTCAGATCGGGCACGTCGCCGCGACGCACGGCGAGCCGCCAGCGCAACAGCGCCATCATCGGCGCGATCTCGAGGAGCAGGATCAGCACGAGCGCGCCCATCTTCACGAGAAAGAGCGGCTCATGGAGGTAATAGTCGGTGCCCTTCTCGAAGCCGCCGAATGCCCGCATCGCCCCGGTCACGATCAGCACGACCGCCGAGCCGCCCCAGCCGTTGTCGGCGCTGAAGATCGCGGGCAGCGCCTCGGTGGAGGTGCAGCGGCGCAGGCCGCGCGTGCGCCGCAGAATCGACGCGAGCGCGAAACCGAAGGCCAGCAGATGAATCGCGGCGAGCAACCAGCGTATGAGCATCGCGACTCCTTCGAAACGACGACGGGATCGACAAGCTTGCGCGGGGGCTAAGCCTGTTTCAGTGCGGCATCGAGTGCGCGTGCGGCAACGCGGTCGCCTTCGGTGACGAGCCGTACGCGCATGACGGTCTGACGATTGTGTCCCGCCGCCGCGGGCGAGTCCCACAGCAATTCGATTCTGGGGCGGCGGCCCGCGGTACGCGCGGGCGCGGCATGGCGCGGCGACGCAGGGGCGGCAGGCATGGCGCTCGCCTGCGGCTCGGCCGCTGGGGGCGACATGGTCGATATGGCGGATGGCGGATTCGATGACGTAGCCGCCGGATCGGCCGGCGCCGGATCCACGGTTTCGGCAACGGCGCCGGATTCGGTCGGCGCATCGGCGGGCGTGACGCTCGTCACGGAAGCACCGCCCGCCAGCGCATCGCCCGGCGCGGTGCGCGCCGTCGCGGCGGCAGGTTGTACGCCGCCAGTCTCCGCGCCCATCGGCCAGCGCACCGAGAGCTCGCGCGCATCGTACTGCCCGACCTTGCGGCTTTCGAGCCAGACGATGGTCGTGCGCGTCGCCGCGTCGATCGACACCGCGTAGCGCCCGATTGCGAAACGCCGCGCCGCCACGTTGCTGCGCCACAATGCGCGCGGGCGGCAGATCCAGACCACGGCCGCATAGAGCGCGGGCGCCGCGGCGAGCCAGCCGTTGGTCGCCTCGATCGCCTGCACCGCGCGCCGCCAGCCCTCGGCCCAGACGAACGCGCCGATCGACGAGAGCGCGAACAGGCAACCGAGCACGCCGAAGATACGCAACGCCTGGCGCAGCCATTGCGGCAGCGGATGGAACGGCCGCTCGACGCGCGCCTTCGCGCCGGGCAGCACGATCAGCAGAAACAGGAAAACGAGATTGAGGCACGCAACCGGCGACGAGGCCATAGCCTGCAACGACGCGAGGAAATTCATCTCCCCCATCGAATGGAGCCAGCGCGCAAGGATCACGAGACCGATCGCGCGCAACGCGAACAGCGTCCCGGCACCCGGCACGGTGGCGGCGCGCGTCGGACGTGATCTCGCCAAGGCACTTCTCCTAAGGTCGCGGTTGTTTTGCGCTGTGCTCATGCGCCGCCATGGGGCGCGCTTGGCGCGCGCAGCAGTGGTGAATAAATCGCGGAATTTCGCGGAACGGCCATTATAGGGACATTGCTGCCGCCCCTCACGCTCGCACGCGGTGTTTGGCTCGTCCCGAGACCCGATGCGGCGCAAATGCGACAACGCCCCGGTGCAAGGCACTGGGGCGTTGGAGGAAGGAGCGCGCGGCGCGCGTCCCGGGCGGCGGCACCTGGCCGGCCGCCTCGCGGGCCGCTTAGCCGGCGTTGACCTCGCGCAGCACGGTGCGGCGCTTCTGGCGCAGCATTTCTTCGTAGACGGCGACGTAGTTGCGCGCCATCACCTTCGACGAGAAACGTGCCTCGAACGCGGCGCGGACCTTCTCGCGCGGCAGCGTCGAAAGACGCTTGACTGCCGCGGCTGCGCTGATTTCGTCTTCGACGACGAAACCCGAGACGCCATTTTCGATGACTTCCGGTACCGAGCCGCGCTTGAACGCGATCACGGGCGTACCGCAGGCCATGGCTTCGATCATCACCAGACCGAAGGGCTCCGGCCAGTCGATCGGGAACACCAGCGCGTGCGCATTGCCGAGGAACTCACGCTTTTCGTGCTCGCCGATTTCGCCGATGTACTCGACGTGCGGCAGCGCCATCAGCGGCTTGATGACTTCTTCGTAGTAGGCGCGGTCGGCCTTGTCGATCTTGGCGGCAACCTTGAGCTTCATGCCCGCCTGGCCGGCGATGCGGATCGCCTTGTCGAGACCCTTCTCCGGCGAAACGCGGCCGAGGAAGGCGAGGTAACCGGGCTCGACGTTCGGGATCGGCTTGAGCACGTCTTCGGGCAGGCCGTGATAGACGGTCTGCTGCCAGCAAGCCTGCTGGAGCGGGATACGCTGGTTGTCCGAGATCGAGACGACCGGCACGTCGCTGAACGCGTTGAAGATCGGCTGCAGTTCCGGCAGGTCGAGACGGCCGTGCATCGTGGTGACGAACGGCACGTCCTGGCGCTGGAACAGCGAGAACGGGTAGTAGTCGATGTGGAAATGCAGCACGTCGAATTCATGCGCGCGGCGGCGCACTTCTTCGAGCAGCAGCATGTGCGGAGCCATCACGTCGCGAATCGTCGGGTCGAGGCGCAGCGCCTGCGGCCAGAATGCTTCGAGCTTTGCCGAGGTGATCGAATCGCCGCTGGCGAAGAGCGTGACGTCGTGTCCCTGCTCGACCAGCGCTTCGGTCAGGTAGGAGACCACCCGTTCCGTGCCGCCGTAGAGCTTGGGAGGAACCGCCTCGTGCAACGGAGCGATTTGAGCGATTCGCATAGTGGTGAACTCCTTCCTCGTAATAAATCGGGCTAAGTACTGCAATTTTGACAATCGACCTCGCGAGCAGCGGCTTCCTTGCCGCGCGCCCCACCAGGCGTTCCGTACCGCTAACCGCGCCGGTAGCCCGGCACACAGACCGACGCAGTTGTGATGTCCTGGATTGACACAAGCGGCGGCTCAGGCGGTAAACGCGCAGGGTTCGCGGTCGTTGACACTCATGCTGTCAAATTCCCTACGCTGTTCGAGTCGGCATTATCGGGGTTTGCACCCATAGCCGGCTACGAGATTTCAAATACTTTACGTTGTTACAAAGTGGAAACACTCCGCAACCCCTTGTTTTTTAAGCCTGTTCTAGATTGGGGGTTCGTTTCCGGGTAGCGTGGCGCCGGAACCACGGTCAAAACGCATTGTTATGTGACCCTGGTTTCCGGATCTCGCGGCTCGGGAGGCTAGCGGAAAGTGCCTGCGCAACGGCGCGGTATGCGCGCGCGGTATGTGCGTATACGGCGAGCCTGAACGCAATCTGTAATTGTATCCCGAAAACTGTCGTGAAAACCCGTTGAACCTCGGGCGCGACAACATGTCGGGAAGGGACCCTGTCCGTGACATAGTCGCGATAAGATGCGCGTCCCATTGGTGTACCAGCGGTGTCCCAACGGTGTCCCGTTGGGCACAAGCCATGCGGCTCGCGCGTGGGGTGTTTACAATGCTGGAATTCCGCCAGGTTTGCCGTTGCGCGCCTTCTTGCCTCTTTTTCTACCTTGCACGGACGAAGCTCCGTCAGACCGACCACCAATCAATTGGAACATCTGACCATCGCCCAGCGTAACGCCCATAACGCAAAGCTTGCGAGCTATGCGCGACGGCCGCTTGCGTTTCTTTTCCGCTATATCAAGCGCCATCCGTTCGCCCATGCCGTCGTACTCGCCAGCGTGTTCGCGGCTGTGGGCTGCGCCCTCGCCTCGCAATACGCGATCAAGCATCTGATCGACGTGCTCGGCGCGGGCCGCCACCATCCGGGGCCGTTGTGGACCGCGTTCGCGATCCTCGTGGGTCTGATCGCCGCCGACAATCTGCTCTGGCGCGTCGGCGGCTGGTTCGCCGCGCATACCTTCGTCGCCGTCACGGGCGACTTGAGGCGCGATCTCTTTCAGTATCTGAGCGGCCACTCGAACACGTATTACGCGGAAAAACAGCCCGGCACGCTCGCGAGCCGGATCACCGCCACCTCGAACGCCGTCTACACCGCCGAGAACACCACCGCCTGGAACGTGCTGCCGCCGTGCATCGCGGTGGCGGGCGCCATCGTGATGATCATTTCGGTCAATCCGCTGATGGCGGCGGGCCTCCTGCTCTGCTCGGCGATTCTCTCGATCATTCTCTTCAAGCTGGCCGGACGCGGCTCGGCGCGCCACCACACGTTCGCCTCCAAGGCGGCCGCCGTGGACGGCGAGCTCGTCGACGTGATCAGCAACATGGCGCTCGTGCGCGCCTTCGGCATGACGCTGCGCGAGCAAAAGCGCTTCGGCTCGACCGTGAAGGCCGAGCTCGACGCCCGCTGCTCGAGCCTGCTCTATCTGGAGAAACTGCGCCTGCTGCACGCCGTCATCACGGCGATGCTCTCGGCCGGCCTGCTCGGCTGGGCGCTGTGGCTCTGGAACCAGGGCAAGGCCACCTCGGGCGACATCGTGCTGGTGAGCTCGCTCGGCTTCACGATCCTGCACGGCACGCGCGATCTGGCCGTGGCGCTCGTGGACGTCACGCAGCACGTCGCGCGTCTGGCCGAAGCCGTGCAGACGCTGCTCGAGCCGCACGGCATGCCCGACCGCAACGACGCCACCGAGCTGGTCGCCCAGGGCGGCCAGGTCGACTTCGAAAACGTCACGTTCGCTTACCCGCACCGCAAGCCCATCCTCGACCACTTCGATCTGCGCATCGAAGCGGGCCAGCGCGTGGGCCTGATCGGCAAGTCCGGCGCGGGCAAGACCACCGTGCTCGCGCTTTTGCAGCGCTTCTACGAGACCCAGGGCGGCGCGATCAAGATCGACGGCCAGGACATCGCCCAGGTCACGCAGGACAGTCTGCGCCACGCCATTGCGCTCGTGCCGCAGGACATTTCGCTGCTGCATCGCTCGATCTACGAGAACATCGCCTACGGCCGCCCCGAAGCGAGCCGCGAGGAAGTGCTCGCCGCGGCCCGCGAGGCGCGCTGCGCCGATTTCATCGAGGCCATGCCCGAAGGCTACGACACGATCGTGGGCGACCGCGGCGTGAAGCTCTCGGGCGGCCAGCGCCAGCGCATCGCGATCGCGCGCGCGATTCTCAAGAATTCGCCGATCCTGCTGCTCGACGAGGCCACATCGGCGCTCGACAGCGCCTCCGAGGAAGCCATCCAGCAGGCGCTCGACCGGCTCATGGTGGGCCGCACCGTGATCGCCATCGCGCACCGGCTCTCCACGCTGCACAACTTCGACCGCATCATCGTGATGAGCGCGGGCAAGGTGATCGACGACGGCACCCCCGAGGAGCTGCGCAACCGCCCGGGCCTCTATCGCGATCTGCTCGCCAAGCAGTACGGCAAGCCGTCCACGCTGCATCTGGGCAGCAAGAAGGCCGACGAAAAACACGTGGCCTGACCGGCGGGCGCACCGCCCGCAGCATCAAAAGAGAAAGCCGCTTCGTTCGAGAAGCGGCTTTTCTTTTTCGGCGGCGCTGGAGGGGCTTTGATGCCGCTTGCCGCGCCGCTGGGCGCGGTTCCCTGCCCTATTACTACGCGGACTCGACAGCCGGCGGCAACGACACGCCAACGCGCGAGGCCATGTTCGTCAAATCGCGCATGAACCGGTCGCGCCAGACCGAGACATTGTTCTCGCGCAATTGCACCATCATGTCGCTGTAGCGCGCGAGGCGCTCGGCGAGCGGCATCGAGAGCGCCTTGCCGAGCGCGTCTGCCATGCCGTCGATGTCGAGCGGATTCACGATCAGCGCGCCGCCCAATTCCTGCGCCGCGCCTGCGAAGCGCGAGAGCACCAGCACGCCCGGATTCTCGGGGTCCTGCGCCGAAACGTATTCCTTCGCGACGAGATTCATCCCGTCGCGCAACGGCGTGACGTAGCCGACGTGCGAGGCGCGAAACAGCGCCGCGAGCACGGCGCGCTCGTACTGACGATGGATGTACCAGATCGGCGTCCAGTCGAGCTCGGCGAAGCGGCCGTTGATGCGACCCGACTCGGCTTCGAGCCGCAGGCGGATGTCCTGATACGCGTGCAGATCGGCGCGCGTGGGCGGCGCAATCTGCACGAACGACACCTTGTTGCGCTGCGCGGGCGCGTGCTCGAGCAGTCGCTCGAATGCACGAAAGCGCTCGACGAGGCCCTTCGAGTAGTCGAGCCGGTCCACGCTCATGATCACCTTGCGGCTATGCAGCGTGGCCTTGAGCGTGCGCACCGGCTTGCCGCGCTCGCCGGCCTTGGCGAGTTCGGCGACTTCGTCGGGATAGACGCCGATCGGGTAGTCGTTCGCGCAGAGGGTCTTGCCGAACGCCTCGATTTGCGTGAGGCCGTCGGCGCGCTTTTCGACCGAGCCGCCCGCCTCGTTCACGATGTAGTCGCAAAACGCGCGCAGGTCGGGCCTGGTCTGGAAGCCGAGCAGATCGAACGAGCACAGCGCCTGAACCAGCTCGCGATGCGGGGGCACCGCCAGCAGCACTTGCGAGGCCGGAAACGGGATGTGCAGGAAGAAGCCGATGCGGTTCTTCACGCCCGCCGCGCGCAACGCCTCGGCGAACGGGATCAGGTGATAGTCGTGGACCCAGATGACGTCGTCGTCGCGCAAGAGCGGCACGAGCTGCTGCGCGAGCCATGCGTTCACGCGGCAATAGCCCGCGTATTCGTGGCGGTCGTACTGGACGAGATCGGCGCGGTAGTGGAACGCCGGCCAGAGCGTGGCGTTCGAGAAGCCCCGGTAGTACTGGTCGTAGTCGCGGCGCAGCAGGCCGATGGTCGCGAACGTGACCGGGCCGCGCTCTTCGAGCTGGATCTGCGGCTGGCCCGACGAGAGCACATCGCCGCTCCAGCCGAACCACATGCCGCCGGTTTCCTTGAGCGCGTCGTAGACGCCGACCGCGAGCCCGCCCGCGGCCGGGCCGCCTTCGGAAATCGGCGCGACGCGGTTCGACACGATGATCAGTCGGCTCATGAGATGCAGGTTCCGTGCAGAAAAAAGTTAGACGCGCCCGTAGAGGCGCGGCGCGCGGTCAGCGCCGCGGAGGCCGGCGCACAGGGGCCGAAGCATCGGCGCGCGCCGAAGTCAGGCGCCGCGGGCTGCGGCGACGAGCGTATCGAGCCACGCGAGCAACGCCTCGACCGACTCGACGCGCGTTTTCGCGACCGTGTCGCCGCCGCCGACCTTGATCGAAAGGCCGCCCTGGGCATTGACCACGACGAAGCCCTTCTCGTCGGTCAGATCGTCGCCGGCGAACACGGGCGTGCGGCCCGCGAACGGCGGCTCGTCGAGGAAGGCGCGCAGCGCGCGGCCCTTGTCGACGTCCTTGGGCTTGATCTCGTAGACCATCTTGCCGGGCTGCAGCACGTAGGCATCGGCGAATTCGGCCGCGAGCTTCTCGGTGGCCGCGCGCGCGACGCCCTCGTGCTCGGGCGCGTTGCGGTAATGGAGCGCGAGCGCCGCGCCCTTGATCTCGAGCAGCGTGCCCGCATGGGTGCGCACCACCTCGGCGAGCACCTGCTCCATATGCAGCAGGCGCTGATCGTTGAAGCCGACGCGCTGCGTGTCGCCGTTCGCGTCGCGGCGCTCGGCGCCGTGCAGGCCCGCGATCGGCAGATCCGGCATGCCGAGGAACGTGTCGATGCTCTCGATGCCACGTCCCGAGACAATTGCCACCGCGCCGTGCGTCGCACGGCGCAAGTCGCCGAGCAGCGCGAGCATGTCGGGGCGCACCAGCACGCCGTCGGGCGTGGGCGCAAGGTCGACGAGCGTGCCGTCGAAGTCGAAGAAAAATGCCGTCTTGTCGAACGGCAATTCAGCCGGAAGTACTTGCATCAGGTTCGTTTCGTCCCTCGGCGCTGAGGCCGGGTGTGGATCCGGCGAGCGTTCGCCCACCGGAGAAAGTGTGCGCATCTTACCGCGCATCGCCCTGATTTTCGAGAAAGGCGGCCCGCGCGGCTACTGCGCCAGCCTTGATGGGCCGGCCTGGTACGCCACCCGCATACGCCATACCGGGTCGATTCGTTCCGGCGCTTTTTTGCGCGGCCGATTTACCGCAAGTCCGCATCGGAACGGTTGACATCATCGGCACGACGGATGCGGCAAATTGCCTCTGCCACCGCATCACGGCCGACCCTGCGCGGCAGCGGGCCCCCAATTTTGCTACAGTCCAGCGACACGGCGTGGGCCGGCCACGCGCACGCCCCTGTAAATCGAGTTAACGAGAAAGCCTTTGTTCCCCGAGTTCGACGCTTCACGTTCGCCCCGCCTGGCCCCGCGAGCCATCGTTGGCCCGCTCCGCCCGCCCCCTCTGCGCCGCGCGCTGCGCGCGGTCCGCGCCGCGACCTTGCTGACGCTTGCCGCCGGCTCCATGCTGCTCGGCGCGTGCTCGCATCCGGCCGAGCCGTGGCAGCTCACCAATGTGAGCGGCCACCTGCCCGATCTCTCGTTCGCGCTCACGGCCGACAACGGCAAGCCCCTGACCGCCGCGGACCTGCGCGGCGATACGGCGCTCGTGTACTTCGGCTACACGCATTGCCCGGACGTCTGCCCGGAAACGATGGCGCGTCTGATGCAGGTCATAGCGAAACTGGGACCCGATGCGCAGCATGTGCGGATACTCTTCATCAGCGTCGACCCGGCACGCGACACGCCGCAGGCGCTGCATGCCTATGTGAGCGCGTTCGATGCCCAGCATGCGCTCGGCCTCACCGGCACCGATGCGCAGATCGAATCGCTCGCCAAGCGTTATCGCGTGGCGTATCAGATGGAAAAGCGCGACCCCGACGGCAGCTACGAAGTCACGCACAGCTCGGCCGTCTACGTGTTCGACGCGCAAGGCCACGCGCGCCTGCTCGCGACCGACAAGGACTCGCCCGACGCCATCGCACACGACGTGCGCCGCGTGATCGACTCCCCGGCGTGAGCGGCGCCGGGGCTCGCTGGCGCACCGACGCCCCGGCGCGACCGTAACACCGATTTCCGTACCACTCGCAACAGGAACTGCCATGACGATGAAAATGAAGTCCCGCCGCGTTACCCGCACGAGCCCCGTGAGCGCCATGAGCCGGCTGGGCGCCACGCTCGGTTGCGCCCTCGCCTGCACGTTCGCGTCGTTCGCCCCGGCCGCGCACGCCGCCGACGCGCTCAGCGCGCAGAACGCATGGGTCCGCTGGCTGCCGAACGATCTGCCGGCAGCGGGCTACGTCACGCTGAAGAACGACGGCGACAAGCCGGTCGACCTCGTGAAGGTGTCGAGCGACGACTACGGCATGGTGATGCTGCATCAGACCGTCTCGAACGGCTCGACGCAGAAGATGGTGATGGTGGACAAGGCCACGGTGCCCGCGCACGGCACGCTCGCGATCGCGCCGGGCGGCTATCACCTGATGCTGGAGCACGCGAAGCACAAGATCGCGCCCGGCGACACGGTGAAGGTGAAACTGCAGTTCTCCGATGGCGCGACGCTCGACACGCCGTTCGCGGTGAAGCCGCCGTCGCAGCAGTGATCGTGTGCTGAGCGCCGCGATGAACCCGAGCAGATGACCGCACTAAACCCGAGCAGATGTCCGCGATGAACCCGAGCAGATGACCGCGATGAACCCGCTCTATTGGCTCGATCCGTGGGAGCCCTCGCCGACCGTCGTGATCGCCGTGATCGTGACGGCGGTCCTGTTCGTGCGCGGCAAGCGTCATGCGAGGGTTTCGCTGGCGCGCCAGATCTCGTTCTGGTTCGGGCTCGGCGCGCTCTACGTCGCGCTGCATACGCGGCTCGACTACTTCTTCGAGCATGAGTTCTTCATGCACCGCGCGCAGCATCTCGTGCTCCATCACCTCGGGCCGTTCTTCATCGCGCTCGCGTATCCCGGTGCGGCGCTGCGCGCGGGCATCCCGTTCGCGTGGCGGCAACGCTTCGTGCGCCCGGTGCTGAACGCGCGGCCCGTGCGCGTGATGCTCGACATCGTCATGCATCCGGTCGTCGCCGTGACGCTCTTCGTCGGGCTCATCTATTTCTGGCTGCTTTCGCCGATCCACTTCGTCGCGATGCTCGACTGGCGGCTCTACCGCGTGATGAACTGGAGCATGGTGATCGACGGCCTGCTGTTCTGGTGGCTCGTGCTCGATCCGCGCCCCGCGCCGCCCGCGCGCCTCGCGCCAGGCAAGCGCGTGCTGGTCGTGATCGCGGCGATTCCGCCGCAGATCGTGCTCGGCGCGTTCATCTTCTTCACGTCGCACGAGCTCTATCCGGTCTATTCGATCTGCGGACGCGCATTCACATGGCTCTCGCCGATGCGCGATCAGCAGATCGGCGGCCTGCTGTTGTGGATTCCGGGATCGATGATGAGCGTGATCGGCGCATTGATCGCGCTGCGTCACTGGATGCGGCTTTCGGCGCGCGGGCGCCTCAAGCCCGCACGAGGCCCGCGTACGCCCGCACGCGCGTCGCAGCAGCATGGGACGCAGCACACCTGAACGCGTGCGCCGTAAGCGCAGAACCTGAAGCGCCGCACGAAGCGTGGCGCGAAGTTTCGTGCACTACATGGTCTACGCCGAGCGCATCCACACGTGCGGGATGCCGTCCTCGTCGTGAATCTCCGATACCGGCTGGAAGCCGAACGCCCCGTAGAATTTTTGCAGATGCGCCTGGGCATGTAGCCGCATCGGCACGCCCGGCCATTGCTGCGCGATGTGTCCGATCGCGCGCTCCAGCAAGCCGTTGCCGAGCTTGATGCCGCGAAAATCCGGCGACGTCACCACACGGCCGATGCGCACGTCGGGATCCTGTGCGTCGGGCAGCAGCACCCGCAGATAGCCCGCCAGCTCGCGCGAGCCGCTCCGCTCGCCCCACGCGAACAGATGCCAGGCATCGCCGTCGAGGCCATCGATGTCGCCATACACGCAGTTCTGCTCGACCACGAACACCGCCGAACGCAGCTTGAGCATTTCATAGACGTCGCGCGAGGACAGCGAATCGAACGCGTTCCATTGCCAGTCGAGTGGGGCCTTCGGCAATGCGGGAGACTGCGCAATCATGGGATTTCCGTCAAAGCGTGCTGAAACGCCGATTATGCCTTGCGACGCGAGCGCGGCACAAACGCCGTCAGACGCCGCGCGTCACTTGCGCCGGCGCGGCGACTCGAACTTGCGCCAGTACTGGAACGGCTCTTCGTGGAGGTCGATATCGAGTTCGACGATGCGCGCCTGCATGCGCTCCTGCGCATCGGCGATCGCGCGGTTATAGACGGCGGGCCCGATCTCTTCGAGAAAGAAGCCCAGCAGGCCGCCCGCGGCGATATTGCCGATCGGCTCGTCCATGTTGGCGTCGAAGTAGCGCTGGATCGACGCAATCGCGGCAGCGCGAACGTCTTCGGAAAGCTCGATGGTCATGGCGGGAGTCCGGTGGATACGATCCAGGGATTGTGCGCGAGTCTGCGCGACGGCACATCACCCATTTGACCTGGGACGGTTGGCGGTCTGGCATGGTGAAAACCCAGGCGCGGAAAAAAGAAAAGCCACCCGAAGGTGGCTTTTCTCGTCTTACCTGGAGGCGCGAGCCGGAGTCGAACCGGCCTACACGGCTTTGCAGGCCGCTGCATAACCGCTTTGCTATCGCGCCAAAAGCGGACTATTCGATATGCCGGGCGCACCGTACTGCTTGCGCACACAACCATCGGACAGATTTTTGCGGCGGCCGCCTCATCAACACGGCCTGCCAAACAAAAGGGGAAGCGCTGCTTCCCCGGAATTCTGGAGCGGGAGACGAGTCTCGAACTCGCGACCTCAACCTTGGCAAGGTTGCGCTCTACCAACTGAGCTACTCCCGCATTTTTACTACCGCACTGCTTTACCGCTCCAGCACCGCGTTTCACACTGCTGCAAAACGCCGCACTTAAATTCTGGAGCGGGAGACGAGTCTCGAACTCGCGACCTCAACCTTGGCAAGGTTGCGCTCTACCAACTGAGCTACTCCCGCATTTTTACCGCTTCGCCGTTGATTTACCACTTATCTTCAGCCATCTCCACCGCATCTGCTTCGTTTGCTGCTTACCGTGCAGCGGAGAAGTGAGATTATGTATAAGCCGCTGAAACGTGTCAACCCCTATGGGCGATCTTTTTAAAAAAGATTCGCGGGAAGCCCCTGCTTACAGGCTCCCGCGCTCGCGGATCTGCGGCCACGCGAGCTTCATGTAATAGAGCATCGACCAGATGGTCAGCACGGCCGCCACGTAGATGAGCCAGGTGCCCCACACGCGCGAGTCGAACAGCGTAGTCGCGCCGATCGTCAGCGGTGCGTAGAACAGCAGCATGGGGATCGCGACCATCTGGCATGCGGTCTTGAACTTGCCGAGCTGATTCACCGCGACGCTCTTCGACGCGCCAATCTGCGCCATCCATTCGCGCAGCGCCGAAATGGCGATTTCGCGGCCCACGATCACGAGCGCGATCACGGCGTCGAGGCGCTGCAGATGCACGAGCACCAGCAGCGCGGCCGTCACCATGAGCTTGTCGGCGACCGGGTCGAGGAACGCGCCGAACGACGAGGTCTGATTCCACTTGCGGGCGAGATAGCCGTCGAACCAGTCGGTCAGCGCCGCGAGCACGAAGATCAACATCGCCAACGTGTTCTGGTGCATCGGGCTCAGCAGCGTCGGCGGCAGATAGAACACGCCTACCACGAGCGGAATCAGCACGATCCGCAGCCACGTCAGGAGAATCGGAATATTGAACGGCATCGTGTGGCGCAGTCTGTCAGGGAAGATTGCAATGATGGGAGATGCAATTGTGCCGCGTCACCGGACCTGCCACAAGCAACCGTAAGGTGGTGGCGCGCCCGAAGGGCGCGGCAGTGCTCAATCCGTGAACCACCGCGGGCTCAGTGAAGCTGCTGGTAGATCTGCTCGGCGAGCGCGTGCGAAATGCCCTCCACGCTCGCCAGATCGTCCACGCTCGCGGCCATCACGCCGCGCAGGCCGCCGAAACGCGCCAGCAAGCGCTGGCGGCGCTTCGCGCCCACCCCTTCGAGTTCTTCGAGCCGCGAGGTCTGACGTGTCTTGCCGCGCCGCGCGCGCATGCCCGTGATCGCGAAACGGTGGGCCTCGTCGCGGATCTGCGCGACCAGCATCAACGCCGCGCTCTCCTTGCCGAGTTCGAGCGGCGCACGGCCATCGGCGAACACGAGGGTCTCGAGACCGACCTTGCGCCCCTCGCCCTTGGCCACGCCCACGAGCATCGCAGGGTCGAGCCCCAGCTCGTCGAACACCTGGCGCGCGATCTCGACCTGCCCCTTGCCGCCGTCGATCAGCACGATGTTGGGCAGCGTGCCGGCCGCCGCCGCGGGCTCCGCGCCCGGGGACGGCGCCGCGCTGTTATCGGCGACTTCGGCGCCATTTGCCTCGTCGTCGGCGCCGGAAGCCTGCTCGATCTGCGCTTCGACGTCCGCTTCGCCTTGATTGTCTGCACCGTCTGCGTCACTTTCATTGCGCGCCGACTGCGCAACCATCTTTTCGTAGCGGCGCGTGAGCACCTGGCGCATGGCTGCGTAGTCGTCGCCGCCCGTGATGCCCGTGATGTTGTAGCGCCGGTACTCGCCCGACTGCATCTTGTGATGGTGATAGACGACGCACGACGCCTGCGTGGCCTCGCCCATCGTGTGGCTGATGTCGAAACACTCGATACGCAGATGCGCGAGGTCGTCGAGTTCGAGCCCGAGCATCTGTGCGAGCGTGCGCGTGCGGGCCTGCTGCGAGCCCTGCTCGGAGAGCAGGCGCGCGAGCGCGAGCCGCGCGTTCTGCTCGGCCATCGCGAGCCAGGCGCGCTTCTGGCCTTGCGGCTGGCGCAGCAGCGTGACCTTGTGGCCGGCCTGCTCGCTGAGCACGTCGACGAGCTCGCGGTTCGCCGGCGGATGACTCACGACCAGCACCGGCGGCACGCGGTTGCCGAAGTAATGCTGGGCGATGAACGCGTCGAGCACCTCGGATTCGATGCCGGGCTCGCGCTTGCCGGGCGCTGTCGCTTTGGCAGCCGCGTGGGCAGTCGATTCGGCGACCGGCGCTGCATCGTCGCCTTCGGTACGCTGCTCATCGGCGCCGGCTTCGACTCCCTCGGCCTCATCGTCCGATTCCACGCCTTCGGCCTCGCTCGCAAGATCCGCCGCGAACGCGAGCGGATCGGGCACGACGCCCTCATCGGCTGGCGCGTTCCCGACGCGGCTTTCTTCGTCAACCTCTTCACCTTCATGACTGGCCCGCACGCCCGCGGCGCTCACCATGGCCTGGCGCGCGAGCGACGGCAGCGACTTCAGCGCCGACGCCGCCAGCACGGTCTCGCCGTCGATCTCCTCAGCGACACCGCCCTCCTCGTCGGTCAGCGCGCGCTCGACGTGCGCCGGAAAATACGCCTTGTCGCCAAGATGGCGGCCGCCGCGCACCATCGCGAGATTCACGCAGACGCGGCCGCCCAGCGCCACCACCGCGAGGATGTCGACGTCGCTCTCGCCGCCGGTCTCGATGACCTGCTGATGGAGCACCGTCGAGAGCGAGCTCATCTGGTTGCGCACCGCCGCCGCCTGCTCGAACTTCAGCTCGGCGGCGAACGCGTGCATCTTCGTCTCCAGCTCCTTCATCACCTCGTTCTGGCGGCCGAGCAGGAAGCGCGAGGCGTTGCTCACGTCGCGCGCGTAGTCGTCCGCGCTGATCGCACCCACGCACGGCGCCGTGCAGCGCGCGATCTGATGCAGCAGACACGGCCGCGTGCGGTTGTTGAACACCGAGTCTTCGCAGGTGCGCAGCTGAAACACGCGCTGCAGGATCTGGATGCTCTCGCGCACCGCCGAAGCGCTCGGAAACGGCCCGAAGTATTGATTGTTGCGATCGACCGCGCCGCGGTAGTAGGCCATGCGCGGAAACTTGTGGCCCGTGAGCTTGAGGAACGGATACGACTTGTCGTCGCGAAACAGGATGTTGTAGCGCGGCGTGAGCGCCTTGATGAGATTGTTCTCAAGCAGCAGCGCCTCGGCCTCGGAACGCGTGACCGTGGTCTCGATGCGCGCGATGCGCGTGACCATCATGGCGATGCGCGGGGAAAGCAGCGTCTTCGTGAAATAGCTCGACACGCGCTTTTTCAGGTCGCGCGCCTTCCCCACGTAAAGCACCGCGCCGTGCGCGTCGTAATAGCGATACACGCCGGGCAGATGCGGGAGCTGCGCCATGACCTCTTTCGGGTCGAAAACGTCGGGAGCGGTGGAAGCGGTCATCCAGTCTGGGGGCGTCGGGTGGCACGCCGCGCCGCCTCTCGCGACGCCGCCGTGCGGGTGTCTTAGAATCGCAAGTTTAGATCATTCCGCGCAGTGCCGAACCCGCTGGACCATCGGCCAGATGGCCAGCGAGCCTTGCGGCCGGGTGGTCCGATGGTCCGATGGTCCCAGGGTCCCAGGGTCCCAGGGTCCCAGGGTCCTATGGTCCTATGGTCCCAGGGTCCCTGGTCCGATGCCACATTGGCCCAATGGCGAATTTGCCCGACGGCCGCTCCCGCCACTCCGCGCCTGCGCGCTTCCCCCGCCATGCCATACAGCCAACGTCCCGCAACCCGCCACCAACGCGACGCCGCGCAGCGCGCAGCCGGATCGCGCATCGCCTGCGACCTCTTCTGCGCCGTGATCGACAATTTCGGCGACATCGGCGTGTGCTGGCGCCTCGCGCGCCAGCTTGCGCACGAGCACGGCTGGGAGGTGCGACTCTTCGTCGACGACCTGCACGCGTTCCGCAAGCTTTGCCCCGCGCTCGATCCCGAGCAGGTGACGCAAACCGTCGAAGGCGTCGTGATCGAGCACTGGCACGAGCCCGAGCACGCGGGCGAGATGCTCAAGATCGCCGACGTCGTGATCGAAGCGTTCGCCTGCGAGTTGCCGGGCGTCTATGTGAGCGCGATGGCGCAGCGCGAGCGCACGCCGGTATGGCTGAACCTCGAATACCTGAGCGCCGAGGACTGGGTCGCCGATTTCCATCTGCGCCCTTCGCCGCATCCGCGCTACCCGCTCGTCAAGCACTTTTTTTTCCCGGGCCTCGGCCCCGGCACGGGCGGCGTGCTCAAGGAACGCGATCTGGACGCCGCGCGCGCGGCGTTCGAGCGCTCGGCCGACGCACGCGCGGCCTGGTGGCAAAGCACCACCGGCGGCCCGCCGCCCGGTGCGAATGCCACGGTGATCTCGCTCTTCGCCTACGAGAACCCCGCCGTCGACGCCCTGCTCGAGCAGTGGCGCGACAGCCCGACGCCCATCGTGCTGCTCGTGCCGCAAGGCCGCATCTCGGGGGCGCTCGCGCGCTTTTTCGGCGTCGCCTCGTTTGACGCCCATGCCCGCGCCGAGCGCGGATCGCTGCGCGCGCACGGCCTCGCCTTCACCGAGCAACGCGGCTATGACGCGCTGCTCTGGGTAAGCGACCTCAATTTCGTGCGCGGCGAGGACTCGTTCGTGCGCGCGCAATGGGCGGCCCGGCCGTTCGTCTGGCAGATCTATCCGCAGGCCGACGACGCCCATCTGCCCAAGCTGGACGCGGCGCTTGAGCACTACGCCCGCACGCTCGACAAGGCGTCGCGCGACGCGCTTGCACGTTTCTGGCACGCATGGAACGGCAATGGCGCCGCTGCGGCAGCAGACAGCCGCGAAAGCGCGTCCGGCCAGCGGCCTGACGCATCGCCGCATGTGCCGCCGCACGCGCCGGACTGGCGCGATTTCGCGCAGCATTTGCCCGTGTTCAAGGCCCGCGCGCAGGCCTGGGCGAACGAACTGGCGCAAGCCGGCGATCTCGGCGGAAATCTCGCCGAATTCGCAAAAACTCAGTTAAAATAAGCGGTTACCCGACGGCAGCCGTCTCAAGCGCTTCGATTCCCGTTCCCCGATCATCAAGGGGACACATCATTCGAACCGCTTGCGACGTTTGCCGTCGCGCACACTTGAAGCTATTTAATATCTGGACAGGACTGTTTTTATGAAGACCGCACAGGAACTCCGCGTCGGCAACGTCGTGATGATCGGCAACGACGCCATGGTCGTGCAAAAGGCCGAGTACAACAAATCGGGCCGTAACGCCGCCGTCGTGAAGATGAAGTTCAAGAACCTGCTGACCGGCGCGGGCATGGAAACCGTGTACAAGGCCGACGACAAGTTCGACGTCGTCGTGCTGGATCGCAAGGAAGTGACGTACTCGTACTTCGCCGACCCGATGTACGTGTTCATGGACGCCGACTACAACCAGTTCGAAGTCGAAGGCGAGATGATGGGCGACGCCCTGAACTACCTCGAAGACGGCATGGCTTGCGAAGTCGTGTTCTACAACGAGAAGGCCATCTCGGTCGAACTGCCGACCGTGCTCGTGCGCGAGATCATCTACACGGAACCGGCCGTCAAGGGCGACACGTCGTCGGGCAAGGTCCTGAAGAGCGCCAAGCTGAACACCGGTTTCGAGCTGCAAGTGCCGCTTTTCTGCAACATCGGCGACAAGATCGAAATCGACACGCGTACGAACGAGTACCGCAGCCGCGCCTGATGCGTTCACCGGCGCGCGAGGCCGCGCGTGTGCGTCCGCAACGATCTGCGAGCGCGCAGCGCCCTCTCGATGCGTGGCGAGTGCAAAAATAAAAGCGCCCTTCGGGGCGCTTTTTCTTTTTATCCCGAACGTGTATGTTTGTGCCTGCATGGGAAATCCTTACCGGCTGTTCAGGTGCGTTAATCAGGCGCAACTCAGGCACAACTCGCAGCGGTAAGGCACAACACTCATGGCATGGTTTCTGCTGGTTCAATTTCGAGATATACGGGATCGATCTCGCGGTGGGGCAACCCACGAGCCC
The DNA here is from genome assembly GCF_905220245.1 of Paraburkholderia sp. J63. Lineage (NCBI taxonomy): Bacteria > Pseudomonadati > Pseudomonadota > Betaproteobacteria > Burkholderiales > Burkholderiaceae > Paraburkholderia > Paraburkholderia sp. J63. The sequence goes on from NZ_CAJMZF010000002.1 coordinate 55,936, forward strand.
TTCCTCTTCTCTGAACCAGGAGAGACACAATGAATAACGACATCGCTGCAGGCACGTGGAAGCAGTTGCTGGGCACGGCCAGGACCGCCTGGGGCAAGCTCACGGACGATGAGCTTGTGAAAGTCGAAGGGCGTGCCGAACGCCTCGTCGGACTGATCCAGGAGAGGTACGGCAGGACGCGCGACGAGGCCGAGCGAGAAGTGCGGCGCTGGTTCGAGACACACGGGCCGCGCCACTGAGCGGACTCGCGGCACGGCCAGCTTCGTCCTCGAACGAGGCAGCTTGCATGCAGCATGGGGGTAGTACGGCTTGAGCGTGACGCAATGCAGCACGGCAAGCCTGCGCGGCGCACGACGCAGCGCGACGGTGATCGACGGTGACTTGAGGCACAAGAGATTCGCTCGGGCAGATCCGCCCGGGCGGGCGCCTGCCTCGCAGTCGGCACAGCCCGACGGGCTACCGTGCGCCAGCCGCCAATCTGGGAGGACCGGAACTGAACAATATGCTTCGAGACACTTTGGTGATCTCGGTGAAAACTTCCGTATCGCGCCGCGCACCCGCGCGCCGCAACGTCGCACCCGCCGCCTGCCGGCCGGGCTGCGCGCACGCGAACGCGCATGTCCGGCGCGTCCGCGTTCATCCGTAAGCCGCTTCCGCCATGCCACACGCCCTGATTGTCGAAGACGATCCCAACAGCCTGTCCGGCCTTTCGGCCATCCTGGCTGCTGACGGTTTTTCCGTCGATACGGCCGCCACGCTGGCCGACGCGCGTGCCGCACTCACGCGCTTCATCCCCGACGTCGTGCTCGTCGACCTGAACCTGCCCGACGGCAGCGGTCTGGAACTGCTGCCCCATCTGCCCGCGCAGCCACCGGGCGGCGCGTTGCCCGTGATCGTGATGACCGGCAATGCGACCGTCGAGAGCGCGATCGAGGGCCTGCGCCACGGCATCTGGGATTACCTGCTCAAGCCCGTCAACATTCCGCGCCTGCGCAGCCTGCTCGCGCGCATTCCGCGCCCTTACGAGCTCACCGAGGAAGTCCGCACGCTGCGCGCGATGCTGCGCGAGCTCGGCCGCTTCGGCCCGATGCTGGGCCGCAGCAGCGCGATCCAGCACATCTACGACGCCCTCGAGCAGCTCGCGCCCACCGAATCGGCGATCCTCGTGCATGGCGAGCCCGGCACCGGCAAGGAAGTGGCGGCACGCACGCTGCACCAGCTGAGCCGCCGCCGCAAGGGGCCGTTCGTGGTCTGCGACGTCCGCACGCTCGCGGCCGCGGCCGATGCCACCGGTGGGACCGGCGGAGCGGGCGGGCGGCCCATCGCGAGCCTCCTGTTCGGCCATGAGCGCGGCGCGTTCAGCGGCGCGGAGCAGCGCGAGCCCGGCCTCGTCGATCAGGCGAGCGGCGGCACGCTCTTTATCGACGAGCTCACCGATCTGCCGCGCGCCCAACAGGAAGCGCTCCTGCGCGCGCTCGATTCGCAGACCTTCATGCGCGTGGGCGGCAACAGCGAAGTGGGCACCGATTTCCGCCTCATCGCGGCCACGCGCGCGGTGCCGCGCGATGCGGTGCGGCAGGGCATGCTGCACGAGGATCTGTGGATGCGTCTGGACGCCGCGTCGGTCCAGTTGCCGCCGCTGCGCGAGCGCGAGGAAGACGCGGCACTGCTCGCCGCGGCGCGCGTCGACGAGCTCAATCTCGAGGCGCATGCGCGCGGCCTCACCGGCACGACGCGGCTGGTCTCGCCCTCGTTCGTGCGCGAATGCCTTGCCTACGACTGGCCCGGCAACGTGCGCGAGCTGCACGAGCGCGTGGCGCGCGCGTGGCACGCGGCCGGCGACATCCTCGAAACCCTCGAGGCCGAGGAAAGCAGCGGCGGCTCGCCGCGCGAAGTCAACGGCGGCCGCGTGCAGGTCACGGTCGGCACGCCACTCGCCGACGTCGAAGAGATGCTGATCCGCGCCACGCTAGACGCCGTGGGCGGCACGCGCCACCGCGCGGCGTCACTGCTCGGCATCAGCCCGAAGACCCTCTACAACAAGCTCCAGCGCATGCGGCTGAACTGACGCCCCACTCCGTCTCTTGCGCCCCAAAAAAACGGCGGCCCTTCGAATTCGAAGGGCCGCCGTTCCGCTTTTTCGGACCGTGTGCGCGCGCGGCGTTACGTAACGCGGCGCCGCCTCAAATGCTCAGGGCAACACGGCGCGCAGCAACGACTGCGCCGAGAGATACGCGGGATCGGCTACGAGCTTGTCCCAGCGCAGCGCCTTGCCGCGCGGACGCAATCGCCGGATGCGCTTCGCCGACGCCTGCGCGGCGCGCGTGGGCTCGCTGGTGCGCAGCGCGTCGAGCACCTTCTCCGCCTCGTGCGGCTGGTTGCAGATCAGCACCATGTCACAGCCCGCTTCGAGCGCCGCGCGCGCGCCCTCGGTCAGCGTGCCGCCCTGGCGCGCGGCTTCCATCGAGAGATCGTCGCTGAAGATCGCGCCCGTGAAGCCGAGGCGCTGCCGCAGAATCTCCTGGACCCAGATGCGCGAGAAGCCGGCCGGCTTCGAGTCGACCTTCGGATAGATCACATGGCCCGGCATCGCGGCCGCGAGCGAGAGCCCGAGCCAGTCGTAAGGCAGCGCGTCCTCGCCGAGGATCGAGTCGAGCGGACGCTCATCGACCGGCACCGCGACGTGCGAATCGGCGGTCGCAAAGCCGTGCCCCGGAAAATGCTTGCCGCAGTTCGCCATGCCCGCGAGCGCGAGGCCGTGGTTCAGGCTCTTGGCGAGCAGCGTGACGACGCGCGGGTCGCGATGGAACGCGCGGTCGCCCACCACCTTCGACTGGCCGTAGCCCAGATCGAGCACGGGCGTGAAGCTCAAGTCGATACCGCAGGCGCGCAGCTCGCCCGCGAGGATATAGCCGACCGCGGTGGCCAGCTTGGTCGCTGTCAGCACGTCCTTGTCCCACAGCGCGCCGATGCGGCCCATCGCGGGCAGCACCGTGAAGCCGTCGGTGCGAAAGCGCTGCACGCGGCCGCCCTCATGGTCGACGGCGATCAGCAGGTCCTCGCGCACCGCGCGGATGGCGTCGGTGAGCGCAACGAGCTGCGCGCGGTTCTCGTAGTGGCGCGCGAACAGGATCACGCCGCCGGTGGAGGGATGCGCGAGGCGGCGCACGTCGTCGTCATTGAGCGTCGTGCCGACCACGTCGAGCATGACCGGTCCGGGAATTCTCTTCATCGATCGATCTGGCGTTGAATGGGCGAAGATTGGCGGAATGCCCGCGCGCAGCGTCGGCCGCGCGCGGCGGAATGGAAAATTGAAATCAGCGTGCGGGCTGCACCGTTTCGGCGATCACGAACGACACCGCATAGTCCTGCTCGTCGGTGATCGTCACCTGCGTGGTGATGCCGCGCGCCTCGAGCCACTGCGCGAGCTCGCCCGACGCCACCATGTAGGGCTTGCCGCCGGGCGCGTTGAGCGTCTGCACGGCGCGCCAGGTCATCGGCATATGGATGCCGAGGCCGATGGCCTTCGAGAACGCTTCCTTCGCGGAGAAACGCGTGCACAGATACGCGAGCCCGCGCTTCTCGGAGCGCGCCTTGCGCGCTTCATAGACCGCGAGCTCGTCGGGTCCGAGCACGCGCTGCGCGAAGCGCCCTTCGGTGCGCGCCATGACGGCCGCGACGCGGCTCACCTGGATGATGTCGGTACCGATACCGTAGATCGCCATGCATTCCTCGTCGCCAAGTGGGCAATCAGTGGGCGCCAGGCGAGCGTAGACCGACGCGGCTCACGCGCGCGTCGCGGCAAGGCGCGTCGCGACCATGATCGCCTTCATCTCGCGCACCGCGTTCTCCCAGCCCGCGAAGATCGCGTGCGCGACGATCGCATGGCCGATGTTGAGCTCGTGAATGCCGTCGATCGCGGCGATCTGCTGGACGTTCGTGTAGTGCAGCCCGTGGCCCGCGTTGACCTTGAGCCCGAGGCCGATGCCGCAGTTCACGCCGAGCACCACGCGCTCGAACTCGTGCTGCTGCCCGGCGGCCTCGTGCGCTTCGGCGTAGCGGCCCGTATGCAGCTCGATCACGGGCGCGCCGGTTTCGTGCGCCGCGCGGATCTGCGTCTCGTCCGGGTCGATGAAGAGCGACACGCGAACGCCCGCATCGGCAAGCTGCCGGCAAGCGCCAGCCACGGCGTCGAACTGCCCCGCCACGTCGAGGCCGCCTTCGGTCGTGAGCTCCGCGCGCTTTTCGGGCACGAGGCAGACGTCGTGCGGCTTGATCTCGCACGCGATGTCGAGCATCTCGGACGTGACCGCGCATTCGAGATTCATGCGCGTCTTGAGCAGCGGGCGCAGATTGCGCACGTCGGCGTCGACGATATGACGGCGATCCTCGCGCAGATGCAGCGTGATGACATCGGCGCCCGCCTCTTCGGCGAGCAGCGCCGCGCGGATCGGATCGGGATAGGCAGTGCCGCGCGCGTTGCGCAGCGTGGCGACGTGGTCGATGTTGACGCCGAGGTCGATCACGTTAGGCGAAGTGAGAAAGAAGCTCATAGGCTCTGGAGGTCGATCAGTATCTGGCGCGTCGCGAGCGGCGTGCCGCCGAGGTAAGTGTGCAACAGGAAACGCATCAGCGCCTTGCTTTGCGCGACGGTCTGGGGTCGATGGTAATCGTCCTCCTCCATGTCGAGCAACGTCTGTCCGGAAAGGACGGGCCATTGCGACGGCCATTCGTCGGAGGCCTCGCGCACGCCGCGCTCGGGATCGAACACGTAGCGCCCTTCGGCCACCACGGCCTTGCGGTTCACCGTGCGGTTGAGCGCGAGCGCATAGCCGGTCTCGCGCAGCAGCACGCGCTCGAACGAGCGCAGCACCTGCACGGGCGGCTCGTCGTGCGCGAGGCGCGTCATCGTCACGACGTAGTGGCGGAACAGCGGCGGATGCGGGTCTTCGCGCGCGCAGAACTTCACGAGCAGCTCGTTCACGTAGAAGCCGCACAGGAGCGCGTCGCCGACGAGCGGCAGCATGCCGCCTACCCATTCGGCGCCGGTGAGCGTGCGCACTTCGCCCTTGCCGGTCCACGAGAGCGTGAGCGGCTGGAACGTCTGCAGCACGCCCCGCAGCGCCGAATGCGGGCGCCTGGCGCCCTTCGCGACGAGCGCGACGCGGCCGTGATCGCGCGTGAGCACGTCGATGATGAGGCTGGTTTCGCGCCACGGATAGCTGTGCAGCACGAACGCGGGCTGCTCGGCGACGCGATAGTCGGGGCCCGTGCTGCGCGGCGCGCGCGGCAAGGTCGAGCGCGCGCTGGTCTTGCGCGGTGCGCGCGGGGTCGGGGCGCGCTCGAGCGTGGCGTCGGCGCCTTCGCTCAAGTCGCTGCCTGCCGCGAGCGCCTTCGCGCGCCGGCTGCGCGATGGCGCAGCCGCGGCGCGCGCGCGGCCGCCGGCGGGCGACTCGAAGTCGGCGTCGTCGGCGTTCATGCCCGCGTCGGGCGCGGGCCAGTCGTCGTTCAGGGTTCCGGCTGCGCCGTCACTCATCCTGGCACTCGTACCGGGTCACTCGTAGCCGTAAGCGCGCAGGCCGGCCTCATTGTCGGCCCACCCGCTCTTCACCTTCACGAAGGTTTCGAGATAGACCGGGCCGTCGAACAGCTTTTCCATGTCGAGGCGCGCATCGGTGCTGATCTGCTTGAGCTTGGCGCCCTTCTGGCCGATCACCATGGCCTTCTGGGTGTCGCGCTCGACGAGGATCGTCGCGAAGATACGGCGCAGCCGCCCTTCCTGCTCGAACTTGTCGATCAGCACGGTGCTTGTGTACGGAAGCTCGTCGCCGGTCCAGCGGAACACTTTTTCGCGCAGGATCTCTGCCGCGAGAAAGCGCTCGCTGCGATCGGTCAGGTCGTCTTCGCCGTAGATCGGCTGGCCTTCGGGCAGATAGGGCTTGAGCGTTGCGAGCAAACGCTTGATGTCGTCGGGATCCTTGGCCGAGAGCGGCACGATCTCGCGGAACTCGCGCAAGCCCTGGATCTGCTGGATGAACGGGTAGAGCGTGGCCTTGTCGGTCACGCGGTCGATCTTGTTCGCGATCAGGATCGTGGGCGCCTGCGGCGGAATCAGGTCGAGCACCTTCTGGTCGTCGGGACCGAACTTGCCGGCTTCGATCACGAACAGCACGGCATCGACGGAGCTGAGCGTCGAGGTCACGGCGCGGTTCAGCGAGCGGTTGAGCGCGGTGCTGTGGCGCGTCTGGAAGCCCGGCGTGTCGACGAAGATGTACTGCGCGTCATCGACCGTGTTGATGCCGGTGATGCGATGGCGCGTGGTCTGCGCCTTGCGCGAGGTGATGCTGATCTTCTGGCCGACAAGCGCGTTCATCAGCGTGGACTTGCCGACATTCGGACGGCCGACGATCGCGACCATGCCGCAGCGAAAACCGGCAGGAGTGGAGGTGGGAGCGTTCATGATCGGATCGGAGTAGGGAAACAGTGCGCGCGCACGGTCGATGCCGCGCGCGCACGGGTTGAATCAGTGGCCGGCATCGGCGGCGCGCACGGGCACCGCTGCGCCGACATCGGCGCTGGCGCCCGCCGTGGAGCCGGACGATGCGCTGGATAGCGCGCCTTGGGGCGTATCGTCGTCGGCGCTGGGGGTGCTGGCTGCGCTGGTGGTGCCGTTGCTGGCCGTGCCGTTACTGGCCGTGCCGTTACTGGCCGTGCCGTTACTGGCCGTGCCGTTTTGCGTGTCGCGGCTGCGCGCCGAGCGCGGTGCGATCGAGCCGGCTGACGGCACGGCATCGAATTTATCGGCAGGTTTTTCGACGGACGTCTCCGTGGCGGAGCGCTCGGCCTTTTCAGCGGGCTTTTCCGGGGCCTTTTCGCCGCCCTTCTCCGCGCCGCGCTCCTGCACGTGCGCCGCACGAATCACCGCGAGCGGCGCGGCCGCTGCCGCCGGCGAGGCCGCCGTAGCTCCTGCGCGCTCGCCCGACTCTTCGCCTGCCGCGGCGGCGGTTGCCGCACCGGCAGCCGGACGCTCGCCGCGTGCACGGCGCTCCGGCGCGCGCAAATCGAGCGCGCCCTGCACGCCCGTCACGCCGGGCACCACCTCAGGCTCGGTCTTGGGCGCGCGGGCGCCCTTCGAGCGGCGCGGCTTGGCCACCAGCGCGGGCGCGGCGGCCATCACCTCGTCGAGCGCCTTCTTCGCGGCGGCCTGCTCGGCCGCGCGGCGGCTCGCGCCCGAACCCGACACCTTCACGTCGAGCTTGGGCACCGTGCATTCGACCTCGAACTGCTGATTGTGCGCCGCACCATGCGTGGCGACCACGGTATAGGTCGGCAGAGCGATCTTGTGGCCCTGCAGATACTCCTGCAGCAGCGTCTTGGAATCCTTGCCGAGCGTGCGCGGATCGATATGGTCGAGGATCGGGACGTAGAGGCGCTTGATGACCGTCTGGGCGGCGTCGAAGCCGCCGTCGAGGAAGACCGCGCCGAAGATGGCTTCGAGCGCGTCCGCGAGAATTGAGGGACGGCGGAAGCCGCCGCTGCGCAACTCGCCTTCGCCGAGCCGCAGGCCGTCCGCAATATTGAGGGCCTGAGCAATTTCGTAAAGCGACTGCTGCTTGACCAGATTCGCGCGCACGCGCGAGAGGTCGCCTTCGTCCAGCTTGCCAAAACGTTGGAACAATAGGGCCGCCACCGCGCAATTCAGAACCGAATCACCGAGGAATTCGAGGCGTTCGTTATGCGTGGCACTGTGACTGCGGTGGGTCAAAGCCTGGCGCAACAATTCCGCATTGCGAAATTCGTAGCGCAAACGGCTTTCCAACGGAGATAAGGGCATGGGGAGAGTATAACGCGCCCGCCGCCCCCGGCGAAAACGCGGGGCGGCGGGCGAAAAACCGTGATGAAGCGACGTTACCGGAGGTTCTTCAAGTAGCGCGCGAAGAGGCGCTCACTCGAACGGACCGATGCGCTTCAGACTGCTGAAGTTCATCCAGATGAAGAACGCGCGGCCGACGATGTTGGCGTCGGGCACGAAGCCCCAGTAGCGACTGTCCGCGCTGTTGTCGCGGTTATCGCCCATCATGAAGTAGTGGCCCGGCGGCACCTTGCAGATCACGCCGCGCGCGTTGTACTGGCAGTTGTCGCGATACGGATAATCTTCGGCGCCCACGATGAACGGCGGCACCGCGGGGTTGTTCAGGATGTTGTTCTTGCGGCCGTCGAGGTCTTCGGTGAACTGCTTCGCATAGCCGATGCGCTCTTCGTCGAAGAAGTCGGGTTGCGGCGTTTCGGGCACCGGCTTGCCGTTGATCGTGAGCTGCTTGTCCTGATACGCGACCACGTCGCCCGGCAGGCCGATCACACGCTTGATGTAGTCGACCGACTCGTCCTTCGGATAGCGGAACACCACCACGTCGCCGCGCTCGAGCGGCCGGCCCTGGGTGATCTTCGTGTTCGTGATCGGCAGGCGGATGCCATAGTCGAACTTGTTCACGAGGATGAAGTCGCCCACCAGCAGCGTGGGCACCATCGAACCCGACGGAATCTTGAACGGCTCCACGACGAACGAGCGCACGAGGAACACGATCAGGATGACGGGGAAAAAGCTCGCCGTGTACTCGAGCCACCACGGCTGGCGCAGCTTTTCGTTGCGCAGGTTCTGACGCGTCACCGGCGCGTTTTCGTCGGCGAAGCGCTCGCCCACGCGCTGCTGCTGACGGTCGAACTCAGCGACGGCCGCATCGGCGGCGAGGCGCCGGCGCGGCATGAAAACCAGCTTGTCTGCAACCCACGCGATACCCGTCAGAACGACGAGCACAAAAAGAATCAGCGCAAAATTCATGGAAAGGTCCGTTATTCGACTTATGTGCCTGGCTTATTTGTCTTCGACGCGCAGAATCGCGAGGAATGCCTCTTGCGGAATTTCGACGGAGCCGACCTGCTTCATCCGCTTCTTGCCTTCCTTCTGCTTTTCGAGCAGCTTCTTCTTGCGCGTGATGTCGCCGCCATAGCACTTGGCCAGCACGTTCTTGCGCAGTGCCTTGATGTTCTCGCGCGCGATGATGTGCGCGCCAATGGCGGCCTGGATCGCCACGTCGTACATCTGGCGCGGGATGATTTCGCGCATCTTCGCCGCCACTTCGCGGCCGCGATACTGCGACTGCGTGCGGTGCACGATGATGGACAGCGCATCGACCTTGTCGCCGTTGATCAGCATGTCGACCTTCACGACGTCCGAGCTGCGGTACTCCTTGAACTCGTAGTCCATCGACGCATAGCCGCGCGACACCGACTTCAGACGGTCGAAGAAGTCGAGCACGATTTCGGCCATCGGAATTTCGTAGGTGAGCTGCACCTGACGGCCGTGGTACTGCATGTTGATCTGGTTGCCGCGCTTCTGCGTACAGAGCGTGATCACCGACCCCACGTATTCCTGCGGCATGTACAGGTTCACGGTCACGATCGGCTCGCGCACCTCGGCGATCTTCGAGGGCTCGGGCATCTTCGCCGGGTTCTCGACCTTGATCGTGCTGCCGTCCTGCTGCACGACTTCGTACACCACGGTAGGCGCCGTGGTGATGAGGTCCATGTCGAACTCGCGCTCGAGACGCTCCTGCACGATCTCCATGTGCAAGAGGCCGAGGAAGCCGCAGCGGAAACCGAAGCCGAGCGCCTGCGAGACTTCGGGCTCGTACTGCAGCGAAGCGTCGTTGAGCTTCAACTTTTCGAGCGATTCGCGCAGCGCGTCGTACTGATTGGCCTCGACTGGATACAAACCCGCGAACACCTGCGGCTTCACTTCCTTGAAGCCGGGCAGCGGCTCGGCTGCGGGCTTCGTGACGTGCGTGACCGTGTCGCCCACCTTGGTGGCGGCCAGTTCCTTGATGCCCGCGATGATGAAGCCCACCTGCCCCGCCGAGAGCGATTCCAGGTTGCGCGACTTCGGCGAGAACACGCCCACGTGCTCGACCGGATACTGCGCGCCGGTGGCCATGAGCTTGATCTTGTCCTTCGGACGCAGCGTGCCGTTGACGATGCGCACGAGCATCACCACGCCCACGTAGTTGTCGAACCACGAGTCGATGATAAGCGCCTGCAGCGGCGCGTCCGGGTCGCCCTTGGGCGGCGGCACCCTGGCGATGAGCGATTCGAGCACGTCGTCCACGCCGAGGCCGGTCTTCGCGCTGCAGCGCGTGGCGTCGGTGGCGTCGATGCCGATCACGTCCTCGATCTCTTCGATGGCGTTTTCGGGGTTCGCGGCGGGCAGGTCGATCTTGTTGAGCACGGGCACGACTTCGACGCCGAGCTCGATCGCGGTGTAGCAGTTGGCCACCGTCTGCGCCTCGACGCCCTGGCTCGCATCCACCACGAGCAGCGCGCCCTCGCACGCGGAGAGCGAGCGGCTCACTTCGTACGAGAAGTCGACGTGTCCCGGCGTATCGATGAGATTGAGGTTGTAGACCTTGCCGTCACGCGCCTTGTACGTGAGTGCGGCGGTCTGCGCCTTGATCGTGATGCCACGCTCGCGCTCGAGATCCATCGAGTCGAGCACCTGCGATTCCATTTCGCGGTCGGACAAGCCGCCGCACAGCTGGATGATGCGATCGGCGAGCGTCGACTTGCCATGGTCGATGTGCGCAATGATCGAGAAGTTACGAATATGATCCATTCAGTGCCGATCAAGCGAAAAAGGCGCGCCCCAACGATAGCTGGGCACGCCTCGTAAATAGATGAAAAACCGGAGTATTTTAGCCGAAAAGGGGTGCGACAGGCGAACCGTGCAGTAAGTCACGGCCGGGTCATCGCGCCGAAGCGCTTCACGCGGCACCGTCACCCGCTGCTTGCGCGCCCAGGCCCAGCGCGGCGCGCACGCGCGTCCCGTCGAGCCGGTAGTGACACAACTCGACGCCATCGCAGACCAGCACCGGCACGAGTTCGTCGTAGCGCGCCTGCAGCGCGGGGTCGGAATCGACATCGATCATCTCGATGCGCGCCCCCGCCGCCGCGGCCAGCGGCTCCAGCGCCACGAGCATGTCCTCGCACAAATGGCACCACGCGCGGCCATAGAGCACGAGACGCGCGGGTTGGGCGCCCGCGCGCGGCTCGGTGAGAGGCGAAGTCCGCTCGGGGGCGCTCATCGTGCTTACTTCTGCGCCGGACTGCGCGGACGCAGCGGCACGAACTGCGTGTTGTCGCCGCGGCGCACGAGAATCGCGACCATCTTCTGCGGGTCCAGATGCGACGCCACGTCCTGGAACTGCTTCGCGCTCGTGATGTCCGTATCGCCCACGCGCAGGATGATGTCGCCCTTCTGCAGACCGGCGCGCGCGGACGGACCATCGACCGAATCGACCATCACGCCGCCCTTGATCTTGAGCTGGCTCAGCTGGTCGGCCGAGAGGTCGGTCACCGAAAGGCCCAGCGCATTCGATGCGCGCGGCTTGGGCTCCGGCGCCTTCTTCTGGTCGGCCTTCGCGCTCTTGTCCGACTGCATTTCGGCGATGGTGATCGGCAGATCGCGCGTCGCGCCCTTGCGCCAGATCGTGACGGTCGCCTTGGTGCCCGGCTTGGTGTCGCCCACCATGCGCGGCAGGTCGGTCGCCGCATCGACCGTCTGGCCGTTGAACTTCAGGATGATGTCGCCCGGCTGGATGCCGGCCTTGTCGGCCGGACCGCCCGGCTCGACGCTCGACACCAGCGCGCCCTGCGCCTTCGGCAGGCCGAGCGAATCGGCCACGTCCTTGGTCACCTCGCCGATGGCCACGGCAATGCGGCCGCGCGTGACCTTGCCCGTGGCTTTCAGCTGATCGGCCACGCGCATCGCCTCGTCGATCGGAATCGCGAACGAGATGCCCATGAAGCCGCCGGTGCGGCTATAGATCTGCGAGTTGATGCCAATCACCTCGCCCTGCATGTTGATGAGCGGACCGCCCGAGTTGCCGGGATTCACGGCCACGTCGGTCTGGATGAACGGCAGATAGTCGCCCGTGTCGCGGCCCTTCGCGCTCACGATGCCGGCGGTCACGGTGTTCTCGAGCCCGAACGGCGAGCCGATCGCCACGACCCACTCGCCCACGCGCACCTTGTTCGAATCGCCGATCGTGATCGCCGGCAGGTTGGTGGCCTGGATCTTCACGACGGCCACGTCGGTGCGGTCGTCCACGCCGATCAGCTTGGCCTTGAACTCGCGCTTGTCGGTGAGCGTGACGTAGATGCTGTCCGCGTCGTCGACGACATGCGCGTTGGTCATCACGTAGCCGTCGCTCGTCATGATGAAGCCCGAGCCCACGCCGCTGTTTTGTTCGGTGTCGCTGCCGCTGTCCGGGCCGGAGTCCTGACCGCCTTGACTGCCGCCCTGGCCACCGCCTTGACCGCCGCGCGGCGACTGGTCGCCGCCCTGCGGTCCTTGAGGTCCCTGCGGCAAGGGAATGCCGAAGAAGCGCCGGAAGAATTCCGACATGTCGCCGTTGTCCATTCCCGGCGGCATGCCGCGCTGGGACAGCGTCACGCGCGTGGTGGTGCGGATGTTGACGACGGAGGGCCCCACCTTGTCCACGAGATCGGTGAAATCCGGCAGATTGGCGGCAGGCGCCGCCGATGCCGTGTGCGGGGCGAACGGCAGGCACGCCGCCACCACCGCGGCCGCGAAGAATTTGCGCAGCGGGAGGATCGTCATATCAAAATCGGCCGTAGCAGTTACTTGGGAGCCTTGTATTCTATGGCAGACGCGAATTGCTGCAACGTTGCCTGGGGCACCTCGCCGAGCAAGGTTATCCAGTAATTGCCATTGCGCTTCACGAGCACGTGGGTCGCGCCACTGCTACCCGAGCCTTCCTTGCGACTGTTGTTCTCGACGGGCTCGACAAAGACGGAGACGGCCGACAGTCCATCGGAGAAGACGGCCTGATCGACCGGAATGGGCGGATCGTTCGCATCGCGCGCGGCCATCGGGCGGCGCAGCTCGCGGATCTTGTGAAAACCGGGCACGGTCTGCGCGAAGCTCCAGCCCTGGGCTTCCATGTCGACCGTCTGCAGCGGCGGACGCACCACGGTCCAGCCGGCGGTATTGCGCATGCCCGCGGCGATCGGCGCCTTGTCCACCGGCACGCCGATGCTCACCTGCGTGAAGGAAAGCTGCTGGAGCACCTGGCCATTCGACGGGTCGAGCGTCTGCGCGCGCAGCAGCAGGCCCGTCTTCGCGTCCGCCCACAGCTTGTAGGCGAAGCGCCAGGCGTCCTTCGGATCGAGTTCGATCACCTGGCTGTCGATGCCAGCCACGCGGTCGTTGCCGAGCAGCTTCGGATCGTAGACGGCCAGCACCTGCTCGCCGCTCGTGGAGAGCAGCGCCGGGAAGGCGTCCTTGTTCTGGCGCTTTTCGACGACGCAGAGCTTGCGTTCGGGCACGAACGTATAGAGATCGTCGTTGTGGCGCAGCATCTTGCGCGGCTTGCCGTCGAGGCTTTCGAGCTGCTCGTACTCGCCGTCGCTCTTCGTCACGTAGTGCGTGATGCGCGAAGACTGCACGAACGCGCCGCGCTGATAGACGAAGGTGCCGGTGTAGTTCAGCTGCTGCGCCGCCTGCTGAATGCGGTCGAGCCACTGCGCGGCGCTCTGGCGCGTGGCCGGGTCGGAGGCCGGCGCGCCTTGCGCTTGAACGTGCGTGGCAGCGGATAGAGCGGTGAACATTACGGCCGCACAGCACAGGAATGCCGGCAGCCGCCCCCAGAATGTCGTTTTATTCAACCGCTCTCTTTGCATCAGACTTTACTGGCCTTGCGTGGTAAGGGCGGCGGACCGGATGAACGGCATCGAATCGCTCATGACCGGTTGCTGCGCGAACTGCTGGTGCGCTTCGAGATATTCGTCCAGACGCGCGTCGCGGATGATGTTGCCGTCTTGCGCGGCCACCGTTTGCACCGGCGCCGTGTTCATGGCTACGCGCTGGACCGGATCGCCGGCAGACTGTACCGAGGCGATCTGCGGCGCGCCGGCCATGCCGGCACTGCGCATCTGCGGCATGACGATCCACGTGAGCGTGGCGGCCGCGGCGGCCACGGCCAGCGACGGCACGACACGGCGGCGCAGCGCCAGAATGCGCGAGACGCGACCGTTATGCGCTGATGCCGCAGCCGGCAAGGCCGCTGGCGCCAGCACTTGCGGCTCGGCCTCGAAGCGGGCCGCGAAGCCCGCCATGAACGACTGGCTCGCGGCCGGGCTCATCGCCAGGTCGTCGGAGCGCAGCACGTCGCCGATCAGGTGATAGCTCGACCAGGCCGTGCGGCCCGCTTGATCGAGTCCAGAAAGAATAGCGTTCAGATGCTGTTCATCGCCGGCCATTTCGCCGTCGACGAAGGCGGACAGTTGCTCGCCGCGCGAGCTTGACACCGATTGCATCGAAACCGACCCCATGATGCTCCCCATTTCCTTACAGAGCCCGTAGTGACCCCGTAGTGAGCCTGTAGTGACACACACCCACATCCAGTTGAATTGCGTCCGTGCCCGGCGCGAGGCTGGCGTATTACCAGCGCTTGCCTTCCGGTGTGTCCAGCAGCGGACGCAATTTTGCCGCAATGGCTTCGCGAGCGCGGAAAATTCTCGATCTGACGGTGCCGATCGGGCACCCCATCATTTCAGCAATTTCCTCGTAGCTCAAACCTTCAATTTCACGAAGAGTAATGGCGGTGCGCAACTCTTCCGGTAAAACCGCCATCGCAGCATTGACCGTCTCTGCGATCTGCTTGCTCATCAACATCGACTCTGGCGTGTTGATATCCCTTAGTTGATCGGCGTCCGAGAAAGTTTCCGCTTCTTCAGCATCCGCTTCGGTGGATGTGGGGGCGCGTCTTCCCTGGGTCGCAAGGTAGTTCTTCGCGGTATTGACGGCAATTCGGTACAACCACGTATAGAAAGCGGATTCGCCACGAAACTGCGGTAGTGCCCGATAGGCCTTGATGAAGGCGTCCTGGGCCACGTCCTCGACCTCCGCGGGGTCCCGCACGAGGCGCGAGATCAGGCGGATGATCTTGCGATGGTACTTGGAGACCAGCAGTTCGAACGCGGCCTTGTCGCCTTTTTGCACGCGTTCGACCAGCACCTGGTCGATTTCTTTTTCGCTCACCTGAAAAATCCGTTAGCTCATTGAAGTAGACGCGGGGGCACCATTGTAGCGTTACCGCCAC
Organism: Paraburkholderia sp. J63; assembly: GCF_905220245.1. Taxonomy (NCBI): domain Bacteria; kingdom Pseudomonadati; phylum Pseudomonadota; class Betaproteobacteria; order Burkholderiales; family Burkholderiaceae; genus Paraburkholderia; species Paraburkholderia sp. J63. Next base: position 71,112 of record NZ_CAJMZF010000002.1, read on the forward strand.
GGTGCCACGTTACGCGCGTAACAGCCGTTACAGTCGTTACAGCGCTCTGGCAGGCACAGGACAAGAACAGATGGGGGCGGCACGGCGAAAGACAATGCCGGCAATCGGGACAAGTGCGGGTGGGCGAAACGTCGGGGAGGCGCAGTGGCGCTTCGCTTATCAGCCGGATGCCCGGCCGGATGCGCTGCGCGCGCTCACGGCGAGGATGCGGAAGGATTCGGCGTCGAGGGAATCGGCGGCCACGAGCAGCGTCTTGCGGCGTCCGCCATCTTCGACCACGAGCGCGAGCAACGCCGCGCCCCACTGCGAAGCGCCGACAAGGCGGCCATCGACCAGACAGGCGCCCGCGCGTGAAAAAGCAGCGAAGCGATCCGTCCCGATATCGATGAAAGCCGGCTGCGCACGGTGCCAGACCTGGAAAGCGAGCAGCCCGGCTGCACCCAGCGCGAGCGCGGGCGGCGTTGCGCGCCACGCGCCAAGCCACGATACCAGCGTCGTAAAAAACGCCGCGGCGGCAATCAGCACGCCAACGAGAAGAAAGGCCTGAAGCACCCAGGACGGGCGCAAGGCAATACGCGGCGCACGCATGCGCCGCGCATCGGAAAGGGTGTCGCGGCCGGCCGGCGCGTGCAGCTTCGCCGGCGCGGCCGCTGTGTCGCTCGTGGCGATCACATTCGGCTCACATGCCGCTCAAGCGTGACGCTTGAACACGAGCGTGCCGTTCGTGCCGCCGAAGCCGAACGAGTTCTTCAGCGCGACGTCGATCTTCATGTCCCGCGCGGTGTTCGCGCAGTAGTCCAGATCGCATTCCGGATCTTGGTTGAAGATGTTGATCGTCGGCGGCGAAACCTGGTTGTGCACGGCCAGCACCGTGAATACCGATTCCAGGCCGCCCGAACCACCCAGCAGGTGGCCCGTCATCGACTTGGTCGAGTTCACGACGATGTCCTTCGAGTGGTCGCCGAACGCGCGCTTGATCGCGATGGTTTCCGCGAGGTCGCCAAGCGGCGTCGAGGTGCCGTGGGCGCTGAGCCAGTTGACTTCGCTGGCGTTGACGCCCGCGTTCTTCAGCGCGGCGATCATGCAGCGGCGTGCGCCGTCGCCATCTTCCGGCGGAGCGGTCATGTGATACGCGTCGCCGCTCATGCCGTAGCCGCCGATTTCCGCGTAGATCTTCGCGCCGCGCGCCTTCGCGTGCTCGTACTCCTCGAGCACCATCACGCCCGCGCCTTCGCCGAGCACGAAGCCGTCACGGTCCTTGTCCCACGGACGGCTCGCCGTCGCCGGGTCGTCGTTGCGCTGCGAGAGCGCGCGCGCCGCCGCGAAGCCCCCGATGCCGAGCGGCGAGACAGTCGATTCCGCGCCGCCCGCGATCATCACGTCGCAGTCGCCGTATTCGATCAGACGCGACGCTTCGCCGATGCAATGCAGGCCGGTCGTGCAAGCCGTGACCATCGCCAGATTCGGGCCCTTGAGGCCGTACTTGATCGACAGATGGCCCGAGATCATGTTGATGATCGAGGCCGGCACGAAGAACGGCGAGATACGGCGCGGACCGCGGTTGAGCAGTTCGGTTTGCGTGACTTCGATCATCGGCAGACCGCCGATGCCCGAGCCGACGTTCACGCCGATGCGCTCCGCGTTCGCCTCGGTGACTTCGAGGCCACTGTCCTTGATCGCCTGCATCCCCGCGGCGATGCCGTAGTGGATGAACGTGTCCATGTGACGCGCTTCTTTCGCCGGCATGTAATCTTCGACGTTGAAGCCCTTCACTTCACCGGCAAAACGGGTCGAGAAGTTCGTAGCGTCGAACTTCGTGATGTTGGCGATGCCGGACTTGCCGGCGACCAGATTGGCCCACCCGTCGGCAACATTATTGCCAACAGGCGAAATCAGCCCCAGGCCTGTAACAACAACTCGACGGCGGCTCACGGTAACCCCTTTTCCATAGATGACAAAACAAAAGCCACAGAGGCCACAGGAAATGCTCCTGTGAGCCCTGTGGCTAGTTGACCGGCAGATGTCCCGCAGCAGGTGCGGCGGGCTTTCGCGGTTTCACGGGCGAGCGTCCTCGCAGGCCACAAGCAGCGCCACTTGCGTGTGCGCGCCGGCCGTGCAGGCGTCAGGCGCCTTAGGCCTTGACGTTCGCGCGAGCGTAGTCGATCGCTTGCTGAACCGTCGTGATCTTCTCGGCTTCCTCGTCGGGGATTTCCATGCCGAATTCGTCTTCGAGGGCCATCACCAGTTCCACGGTGTCGAGCGAGTCTGCGCCCAGATCGTTCACGAACGAAGCTTCGTTCTTGATTTCAGCTTCGGCGACGCCCAGTTGCTCGGCGACGATCTTCTTGACGCGCTGTTCGATGTTGTCCATTACCCCTCCAAGGGAAAAAAGTGAGCTCATAAATGCGAGTGCGCGCATTTTATCAGGTTTGACCTGGCAGAAAAGCGGCGCTCGCGGTTCCGGAACGGCTATCCGCGACCGCGCCCGGCGAGGTGATTCGCACAGGCGCATCAAGGCGCGGATAGTACCCGAATCCGGTTAAGACATATACATCCCGCCATTTACGTGCAACGTAGTGCCCGTGATATAGCCCGCCTGCGCCGAGGCGAGAAAAACGACTGCATGCGCGATGTCTTCCGGGCTGCCGAGGCGCCCGAGCGGGATCTGCTGCTTGAGCGCGGCCTGCTGCTCGGCGGGCAGATCCTTGGTCATGTCGGTGTCGATGAAGCCCGGCGCCACGCAGTTCACGGTGATGCCGCGGCTGCCGATTTCGCGCGCGAGCGCACGCGTCATGCCCGCGACGCCGGCCTTGGCCGCCGCGTAGTTGGCCTGGCCCGGATTGCCCGACGAGCCGACCACCGAGGTGATGTTGATGATGCGGCCGGTGCGCGCCTTCATCATCGGGCGCAGCACGGCGCGCGAGAGGCGGAACACCGACTTCAGGTTGGTGTCGATCACCGAATCCCACTCGTCGTCCTTCATGCGCATCGCCAGGTTGTCCTGCGTGATGCCCGCATTATTGACGAGAATCGCGAGGCCGCCGAACTCCTTGACCGTCGCGTCGATGAGCGCTTCGGCCGCGGCCGCGTCGTTGACGTTGAGCACCGCGCCGCGGCCCTTCACGCCTGCAGCTTCGAAAGCCGCGGTGATGGCCTGCGCGCCCGCTTCGCTCGTGGCCGTGCCGATCACCGTCGCGCCCTGGCGCGCCAGTTCGAGCGCGATCGCCCGGCCGATGCCGCGCGAAGCGCCGGTCACGATCGCGGCTTGATTATCGAGAGTCTTTTCCATCGTTGAATCCGTTGCGTTGGAGCTTTTTGATGCCAGTCGATGCTTCCCTGATGCCGCGGCTCAGGCCTTGACGAGCGCGAGCGCTTCGTCGAGCGACTTCGGATCGGCCACCGAGGCGCCGACGAGATTGCCGTCGATGCGCTTGGTGAGGCCCGCGAGCACCTTGCCCGGACCGCATTCGATCACGTGCGTCGCGCCTTGTGCGGCAATCGCCTTCACGCATTCGACCCAGCGCACCGGGCCCGCGGCCTGGCGCACGAGCGCGTCGCGGATCTTCGCGGGATCGGTCTCGAAGGCCACGTCGACATTGTTCACGACCGGGATCTGCGGTGCGTTGAGCGTGACGCTCGTGAGGTACTCGCGCAGCTGGTCCGAAGCGGGCTTGAGCAGCGACGAGTGGAACGGCGCCGAAACCGGTAGCGGAAGCGCGCGCTTGGCGCCCGTGGCCTTGGCGATCTCGCAGGCCTTTTCGACCGCGGCCTTGTGGCCCGCGATCACGACCTGGGCCGGCGCGTTGAAGTTGACGGCTTCGACCACGCCGCCGCTTGCCGTAGCGGCTTCGGCGCAAACGGCGCGCACGGTGTCGTCGTCGAGGCCGAGCACAGCGGCCATGCCGCCCTCGCCCACCGGCACCGCGTTTTGCATCGCCTGGGCGCGAAAGCGCACGAGCGGAACGGCGTCGCGGAAGGCGAGCACGCCCGCGGCCACGAGCGCCGTGTATTCGCCGAGGCTATGGCCCGCGACGATCGCAGGCGCCGGGCCGCCCGCCGCCTGCCATGCGCGATAGACGGCATAGGCGGCGGTGAGCATGACCGGCTGCGTGTTGGTGGTGAGGTTGAGCTCGTCGGCCGGACCTTCGGCGATCAGCTTGCCGAGGTCCTGATTGAGCGCGTCGGACGCTTCCTTGAGCGTCTCGCGCACGACGGCGTTATCGCCGAAGGCGTCGAGCATGCCGACGGCCTGCGAGCCTTGTCCTGGAAAAACGAACACGAATTTCATAACGTCCCCAAAATTCGATCAAAACGGATGGGCGATACGCTCCGATGAACCGCTCCCGGGCCGCGCGCGTGGCGCCTGCGGCCAGGGGAGCACCCGTTTCGGGTGGCTCAGAAGCGGATGACGGAGGCGCCCCAGGTAAAGCCGCCGCCGACGCCTTCGATCAGCACGTTGTGGCCGCGCTTGATGCGGCCGTCGCGCACTGCGACGTCGAATGCGAGCGGAATCGAAGCCGCCGAGGTATTGCCGTGCTCGCCCACGGTGACCACCATGCGCTCCTGGGGCATGCCGAGCTTGCGGCAGGTGCCCTGCATGATGCGGATGTTGGCCTGGTGCGGAATCAGCCAGTCGATCTGGTCGGCGCTCAGTTGCGCCTTTTCGAGCGCCTCGATCGCGACTTTCTCGAGCACGTTCACGGCGAGCTTGAAGACGGCCTGGCCGTCCATGTGCAGGAATGCGTTGCCGGCGATCACGCCGCCGTTCACGTTGCCCGGCGTGCAGAGGATGTGCGCGTAGCTGCCATCGGCGTGCAGCGCGCTCGAGAGCACGCCCGGTTCGCTGGAAGCCTGCAGCACGATCGCGCCCGCGCCGTCGCCGAACAGCACGCAGGTCGTGCGGTCGTTGAAGTCGAGAATGCGCGAGAAGGTTTCCGCGCCCACCACGAGCGCCGTCTTGTGCTGGCCGCTGCGAATCAGGCTGTCGGCGACCGAAACGGCATAGGCGAAGCCCGAGCACACGGCCTGCACGTCGAACGCCGCGCCGTGATTGCGGATGCCGAGCTTGTTCTGCAGCAGGCAGGCCGTGCTCGGAAACACGAAATCGGGCGTGGAGGTGGCGACGATGATGAGATCGACCGATTGCGGGTCGACATCGGCGGCCGCGAGTGCGCGCTGCGAGGCGGCAAGCGCGAGATCGCTGGTCGTGACGTCGGGCGCCGCGAAGTGGCGCGCGTGGATGCCGGTGCGCGCGACGATCCACTCGTCGCTCGTCTCGACGCCTTGTGCGGCGAGCCGCTCGGCCAGGTCCTGGTTGGTGACGCGCTCAGGCGGAAGGAAACTGCCCGTGCCGAGCACGCGGGAATAGAGAGTCGATTGAGCCATTATGCCTTCGAGGATGATGCGGCGCCGGGCGGCAGGCCGCCCGCCGTCTGACCGGGTGAGCTCGCGGATGGACTCGCGGACGGCTCCTCGGGAGCCCTTGCGGCGGCGCTGTTCTGGCCGTCCAGGGGCGCCCCGGCGGCCTGTTCGAGCGAACTGGCGTTTTCTTCCATGGCGCGCGCGAGCCGCTCCAGCACGCCATTTTTGACGGCATCATACCCGCGTTTGATCGCCCACTCAAACGCATAGGCGTCGGCCGAGCCATGGCTCTTGAAGACGAGGCTCTTGAGCCCGAGCAGCGCCGCGCCGTTGTACTGGCGGTGATCGACGCGCTTCTTGAAGCGCATGAGGACCGGCAGCGCGGTGAGCGCCATGAGCTTCGTCGCCCACGAGCGGCCGAACTCTTCCTTGATCATGTCGTTGAGCATCTGCGCGAGGCCCTCCGACGTCTTGAGCGCGACATTCCCGACGAAACCGTCGCAGACGATGACGTCGACGGTGCCCTTGTAAATGTCGTTGCCCTCCACGTTGCCGCGGAAGTTCAGCGTGCTCGCGCGCAGCAGCTCGCCTGCGCGCTTGATGGTCTCGTTGCCCTTGATGACTTCTTCGCCGATATTCAGGAGCCCGATGGTCGGACGGTCCTTGCCCTCGAGCGCGGCGACGAGCGCGTGGCCCATCTCGGCGAATTGCAGCAGATGCTGAGGTTCGCAATCGACGTTCGCGCCAAGGTCGAGCATCGTCGTATAGCCGCGTGCATTGGGCAGCGCGAACGCGATGGCCGGCCTCTCGATGCCGGGCAGCGTCTTGAGCACGTAGCGCGAGAGCGCCATCAGCGCGCCGGTGTTGCCGGCCGAGACGCAGGCCTGCGCCTCGCCCTCTTTCACGCGATTGAGCGCGACGCGCATCGACGAGTCTTTCTTCTTGCGAAGGGCGACTTCGACCGGATCGTCCATTTCGACGACCTCGGTGGCGGGAACGACGGAAAGTGCGGAGACGTCCTGCGCCTTCAGCTTCTTGAGCTGGGCGCGGATCGCCGTCTCGATGCCCACCAGTTGCAGTCGCGCGTCGGGATGCGAGCGGACGAAATTGACTGCGGCAGGCACCGTCACGGACGGACCGTGGTCGCCTCCCATGCAATCTATCGTGAGCGTAACAGTCATGGAATGCGACGGATTTCAGGCATAAAAAAGCGGCAGTTGAATGCCGCCTTTTTGCCGAGCCGAAAAATTGTCAAGCGAACAGAATCGCCATGTGCGGCACTGCCTGGAAACCCGCTTCGGGGTTGCTGCGCCGCACGCTGGAACGATTAGTCGTTCTTGGTCTTGACGACTTTCTTGCCGCGGTAGTAGCCGTTCGGGCTGATGTGGTGACGCAGATGCACTTCACCCGTGCTCGGCTCGACAGCCAGCGGCGCGCCCGTGAGGAAATCGTGCGAGCGGTGCATGCCGCGCTTCGACGGCGACTTCTTGTTTTGTTGAACTGCCATGATAACTCCTGAAAATTTTCCGAATTCTAACACAGCCCGATCCGGCCGCCGCCACCCTGGGGGATGACCGGACTCCGGGACTGGGCCCACGAATTGATACTGCACGCCACCTGCAGCGGCCTGATCGAGCGCAATGCCCGAGCTCAGTGCTTGCTGCCGGGACCGTCCTTCTTGAGCGATTCGAGCGCCGCAAACGGGTTGACGCGCTCTTCCGGCTCGATTTCCTGCTCCGGCACGTCGTCGACGGAATCCACGCCCTCCGCGCCATCGGCACCCGAGGCGAGGCTTTCGTGAATTTCCGGACAAACTTCGTGCTTCGGCACGAGCGGCAGCGAGAGCAACAACTCCTCTTCGATCAAGTCGACGAGATCGAAATGGCGCGAGCCCACAATCACATCGAATTCATCGTCGTCGAGCGGGAACTCGTCCGCCTCATCTTCCGTCTGGACGATCCGGAAGACCGTGTCCGCGTTGAACGCCTGCTCATAGGGAGCGAGGCAACGCTGGCACGCAAGCCATGCGCCACCGTGAATCGCGAGCCGCAGATACGGCTGCGGCCCTTCGGTGCCGTCGTCCTGCAATTCCTGTTGTGCGAAGCCCTCGGCCTGCCACGTGAACGCGGTGTCGCGGTCCGGCGCCTCGGCAGGGACTTCGTTCAGCATGCGCGGCAACTGCGAGAGACGCACCGTGCCCGCGGCACTGCGAGCGCTACGCGCGAATTCGAAGATGTCGAGATCGCGCGGGTTGAGTGCGCCTTTGTCCTGCGCGCCTTTATCCAGCGCAACACCAGCGGGCTTGCCAGGCTGTTCGGTCATGTACGCTCTCCTGCTCCAGACGCGCGGCCCGCAGGCGGCGCAAAAAGCCATACACTGCTGCCGATCTGCATTCTCGATCTGCCGCTTCTTTCTTTATCTGTTTCAACCGGCTTCCCGTACCGCTCAGGTACGGAATTGCTGAGCTTCACCACGTGCTTTATGCCTGGCGCCAGGCTCATTGCCAGGCGGCCCGCCAAAGACGTGCGAGGTGAGCGTACCGATGAAAAGCCCAAAATCATAGCGTCTTTATCTTTGCGAGTCAAACACTTAAGCTCACGTCAGCAAGCCGCTGTGCGGCGCGAGTATTTTGGCAAATTCGTCGGCGAGATCGGGGCGGCCCGCAGTGAAATCCGCCCCCGTTTTTGACCGCGCCTTTCGCGAAAATTATTGCCCGATTGCTCCATTGCTCGTCCGCTCGCCGACCTACGACACTTTTTCTCACGATCCGACCATCATGCAGGATACCGCTGCACCCGCCCAAACGGGCCGCCCCGCGCTGATTCTCGCGTCCAGCTCGCGCTACCGCCGCGAGCTGCTCGAGCGCCTGCGCATTCCCTTCGACACCGCCGTGCCCGCCATCGACGAAACGCCGCAGCCCGGCGAGACGCCCGAGGCGACGGCGCTGCGCCTCGCCGAGGCCAAGGCGCGCGCCGTGGCCGCCGCACTGCCGGCCGGTGCCGGGCGCGCGCTGGTGATCGGCTCCGACCAGGTGGCGACCTTCGACGGCCACCAGATCGGCAAGCCGGGCACGCACGAGCGCGCGCTCGAACAACTGCGCGCCATGCGCGGCCGCGAAGTGTTGTTCCATAGTGCACTCAGTCTGCTCGACACCGCTACTGGCCAAACGGCTAGTGTCGATATCGTGACCAAGGTGCGCTTTCGCGACCTCCCCGACGCCGCGCTCGACGCCTATTTGCGCGCCGAACAGCCCTACGACTGCGCGGGCAGCGCGAAATCGGAGGGACTGGGCATCGCGCTGCTCGATGCCATCGAGTCCGACGACCCCACCGCCCTGATCGGCCTGCCGCTCGTCGCGCTCACGCGCATGCTGCTCGCCGCCGGCTATCCGCTACTCGCGCCGCAGGAGGCCCGGCCATGACCAGGGGCACGCTCTACCTGATCCCGAATACGCTCGGTGACGGCGACGACGCCGCGCTCGCCGCCGTCCTTCCCGCGCCGGTGCGCGAGCGCGCGGGCACGCTGGCAAGCTACATCGGCGAGAACGCCAAGACCACGCGCGCGTTCCTCAAGCGCGTCGGGACCACGCGGCCGATCCAGGAGATCGAGATTCGCGAGCTCAATGTCAACACGCCCGCGGGCGAGGTCGACAAGCTGCTCGCGCCGCTGCTGGCCGGCATCGACACGGGGCTCGTTTCAGAGGCGGGCGTGCCCGCCGTGGCCGATCCGGGCGCGCTGCTGGTGCGGCGCGCGCACGAGCGCGGCATCAAGGTCGTGCCGCTCGTCGGGCCGAGCTCGATCCTGCTCGCGCTGATGGCCTCGGGCCTGAACGGCCAGAGCTTCGCGTTCCACGGCTACCTGCCCGTCGACGCGAACGAGCGCACGAAAAAGCTCCGCGAACTCGAACAGATTTCGCGCAAGGGCAAGCAAACGCAGATCTTTATCGAGACGCCGTACCGCAACAAGTCGATGCTCGACGCGCTGCTCGCGACCTGCGCGCCCTCCACGCTCGTGTGCGTGGCCGCCGACCTCACACTGCCTTCCGAGACGATCGTGAGCCGCGCCGTGGCCGAGTGGAAGAAAAAGCCGGCGCCCGAGTTGCACAAGCGGCCCGCGATCTTTCTGCTGCTGGCGGTCTGAGCGCGCTCGCCGTATCGCTTCGGCCCGATGCTTCGGCCCGATGCTTTGGCCCGATCGCCGGCCGCGAGCACAAACGAAACAGCCGCTGCGCACATCACGCAGCGGCTGTTTTTACATCGGCGAGAAATCCGCGAGCGCCGGATCAGCGCACCGAGACCTTCCCGCCCGAGATCAGCGAATGCACGGCCGCCGAGCCGACGCTCGCGCCGAAGCGCTTCGCCACGCGGTCGGTGATGCCCTGCTTGACCGTGTAGTCGACAATATCGGGCGCCTTGATGACCTCGCGCGCCACGTAGTCGGTGTCGCCGAAGCCATCCGCGAGGCCGAGCTCGACGCTCTTCTGGCCGGTCCAGAACAGGCCCGAGAACAGGTCCGGCGAATCCTTCAGGCGCTTGCCGCGGCCCGCCTTCACGGCGTCGATGAACTGCTGGTGGATCTGGTCGAGCATCTCCTGCGCATGCGCGTCCATCTTCGGCGTATCCGGCGAGAACGGGTCGTAAAAGCCCTTGTTCTCGCCCGAAGTGCGCAGGCGGCGCTGGATGCCGAGCTTGTCCATCAGGCCCGTAAAGCCGAAGCCGTCCATCAGCACGCCGATCGAGCCGACGATGCTGGCCTTATTGACGTAGATCTTGTCGGCGGCGGCGGCGACGTAGTAACCGCCCGAGGCGCACATGTCGCCCACGACCACGTAAAGCGGAATGGCCGGATATTTCGCGCGCAACCGGTGGATCTCGTCGTTGATGATGCCGGCCTGAACCGGCGACCCGCCGGGGCTGTCGATGTGCAGGATCACGCCCGCGGTGCCGTCGTCGTCGAAGGCACTATCGAGCGCGCTGTTGATGTCGTCGGCATTGGCCTGCGCATCCGCCGAAATCTCGCCGTCAAGCGTAACGAGCGCCGTGTGGCGCCCGCCGCTGTCCACGCGCGCGCCGGAAAGGTCGAGGACGCTCCACGCGATCAGCACGAGCACCGCGAGAAACGCGAAGCGGAAGAAGATCCTCCAGCGCCGCGCCGCGCGCTGCTCGGTGATCGCGGCCATGGCGATGCGCTCGAGCGCTTCGCGCTCCCAGCCGGGCTTGCCGCCGTCGGCGCTGCTGGACTTCGCGGCGGGCGCGGGACGCGCGGGCTCGTTGGGATCAGGGGTCAGATTATCGGACATGCGTAGGCAATGAAATCAGGATGGGGTCGGACTCAAATCGTCATCTGGCAGCCAGAATACCGCACGGCCCTCCGGCGTGTCGCGTTCCTCGACGCGCACCGCGCGCAGCCGGGCGCCGCGACACGGGCCGCCCACACATTTGCCCGTCTCGGGCTGGTAGATCGCGCCGTGCGTCGCGCACATGATATAGAGCCCCGACGACTCGAAGAACTGCCCTTCGACCCAATCGAGCTCCATCGGCACATGCGCGCAGCGGTTCAGGTAGCCGTACACCTCGCCGCCGTAGCGCACGAAGAACACCACGGCGTCGCCGCCCGCATAGGTCGCGTTCATGCGCTGGCCCGCGCCGCCTTCGACGAGTTCCTCGGCTGCGCACACACGCACCGGGGCGTGGCGCGCGGTCTCGCTCGCCTGCGCGTTCGCGCTCATGCGTGCTCCCGCAGCCAGGTGGCCAGCGCGGTCACGTCCGGCGCGATGTATTGTGGCGCGAGCACCGCCAGCGCGCCCGACGAATGCGCGCCGTAGGCCACGCCCACGCCCGCTGCGCCGGCGTTCGCGGCCATCTGCAGATCGTGCGTCGTGTCGCCGATCATCACCGTGCGGCCAAGATCCTGCCCCAATTCACGCGTGAGCTCCTGCAGCATGGCCGGATGCGGCTTCGAGAAGGTCTCGTCGGCGCAGCGCGTGCCGTCGAAAAGGCTCGTGAGATTGGCCTCGGCGAGCGCGCGGTTCAGTCCGACCCGGCTCTTGCCCGTCGCCACCGCCAGCAGATACCCGGTGTCGCGCAGCTCGGCGAGCATCTCGCGCACGCCCGAGAACAGCTCGGTCTGCTGGTCCTTCAGCAGGTAGTGGACGCGGTAGCGCTCCACGAGCCGCGGATAGTCGGCGGGATCGAGCGTGGGCGCGGCAATCTGCAGCGCCTCGCGCAAGCCAAGGCCGATCACGTAGCTCGCGGCCTCGTCGCCGGGCACGGGCAGCCCCAGGTCGCGACAGGCGGCCTGGATGCTGCGCGTGATGTGGGCGGTCGAGTCCATCAGCGTGCCGTCCCAGTCGAACACAATCAGGTCAAATTGCTCTCGGGCCATGCGGTCCTTCTCCAAATCCAAACACTGTTGTTCTTGAGTCCGGCTTGCTCCCCGGTTCATTGCGGCGTCGATTCCGGCAGCCGTGGCCGCATCCAGCGCGATGGCGCTCGCCGCTTCGATCACCACTGCTGCCCCCGCCTTGCCGCGCCCTCATTCGGGTTGCGCGGCGGCGTGGCTCCCGCCTTCGCCCGCCGCTTCGCGCTGCGCGCGCAGCTCGCCGACGAAGCTGCGCAGCTCGGGCGGCAGCGGCGCCTCGAATTGCAGCGTTTCGCCCGTGATCGGGTGCGTGAGCTTCAGCCGGTGCGCATGCAGGAACATGCGCTTGACGCCGGGCTTCGCGCCGTTGCGCGCCAGCGCCTTGTTGAGCGCGAAGTCGCCGTACTTGGCGTCGCCGACGATCGGCAGGCCGAGGTGCGCCAGGTGCACGCGAATCTGGTGCGTGCGTCCGGTCTTGAGCTCGGCCTCGACGAGCGCGTAGCCGGGCCAGCGCTCGACAAGATTGAACACCGTATGCGACGGCATGCCGTCGGGCTGCACGCGCACGCGGCGCTCGCCTTCCGGGGTCAGATACTTATGCAGCGGTTCCTTCACGGCGCGCCGGCGCCCCCAGTCGCTCGCCCATTCCCCGTGGACGCACGCGTAATAGCGCTTGTCCGTCTTGTTCTCGCGCATCTGCTCGTGCAGGCCGACCAGCGCCGCGCGCTTCTTCGCGAGCATCAGCACGCCAGAGGTCTCGCGGTCGAGCCGGTGCACGAGTTCGAGGAACTTGCCGTGCGGCCGCGCCTCGCGCAATTGCTCGATGACGCCGAAGGCCACGCCGCTGCCGCCATGCACGGCCACGCCGGCGGGCTTGTCGATGACGAGCAGCGCATCGTCCTCGTAGAGCACGCTGAAGTGCGCCGCGGGAACCGGGGCCGCGGCCGCGCTCTCGCTCGGCTGCGCGACGCGGATGGGCGGCACGCGCACGAGATCGCCGAGTTCGAGCCGGTATTGCGCGTCGATACGCCCCTTATTCACGCGCACTTCCCCGCTGCGCAGGATGCGGTAAATATGGCTCTTCGGCACGCCTTTGCAGACGCGCAGCAGGAAATTGTCGATCCGCTGACCGGCAGCGTCTTCGTCGATCTCGACGAACGAAACCTGGTCGCTCGCGACCTGATTCTGGGATATTTTGCCTAACCCTTTCATTCTGAATATAATTTGCCCAGCGCTAACGCGACGGCTGGCCAAACGGCCAAAAAGTTCCTGATCCGCTCCGTGGTTGTCTCGCTGTTCTCTGCGGGATATCCAAGGGCGTTTCTTCGGGGGCTTGAGCCGCGCAGGGTGCGCAGGCGGCAAGCGATAAACCGATATTTTACTTGCGCCCGGGGCTGGTTGCTCACCCCGTCTGAAGAGATGCAACGAGTTGCACGCACGGAAATCCGCGCGGCAGGGACGGCGCCCACAGGCACGTTCGGTCGAAGCGGGCTCCGACGGTAACGGAAGGTTGGTATAAAGAATTCATCCGGCGCGTCATGCCGCGCGGTCGTTGCGTTTTCGAGCGACTGCAGCCAGACGTGCCGGTGGCGAAAATACGGCGAGCGCCCGAAGCGTCCCGGCAAGGTGCGGGACATGGCGACGTCAAAAGTGGCGAGACACCCCGAGGGGGAAGACGGGCGTTCCTGAAAGCTTCCCGTGCGCGGCCCTTGCTCGATACTTGTTCGATGCTCGAAGCCGCAAAGCAGATCCAGCCAGCAGCGCGCGCAGTTCGCGGCTGCGGCTCATGTCCCGTCGTGGCCGTGCGTGGCGCAGTTTGCCGCCAACGCACGAACAGCCGGCAAAACCGGCAGAGAGCGGCGACGGGCGGATCGGAAGCGCAGGAAACCCGTGCCTCCGCAGCATGTCTGGCCGCTTTTTGAAGACGTATTTCGTATGTGCCCACGCGGCCCGTCCCTGGCAACGCAACGCCGGACCGGCCGCCCCAAAGGCAATTCTCCCCGCCATCTTTCCTGCTCCAGCGTGCTTGTGAAAACACAATAAGGCGCGGCTTGCCGCTGCCCGTCCTTGTGCCGCCCGGCGAAGCGCCGGGCGCCCTGAAGGACCCGGGCCGCACGCGAAGCCGCACTGGAGCCGTTCAATGAAACGAATGCTGTTTAACGCGACGCAGCAGGAAGAGCTGCGCGTCGCCATTGTCGATGGACAGAAGCTGATCGACATCGACATCGAAACCGCCGGGCGCGAGCAGCGCAAAGGCAATATCTACAAGGGCGTCATTACCCGCATCGAGCCGTCGCTCGAAGCGTGTTTCGTCAACTACGGCGAAGACCGCCACGGCTTCCTGCCGTTCAAGGAAGTCGCCCGCCAGTATTTCCGCGAAGGCATCGACATGCGCGGCGCGCGCATTCAGGACGCCCTCAAGGAAGGCCAGGAACTGATCGTCCAGGTCGAGAAGGAAGAGCGCGGCAACAAGGGTGCGGCGCTCACCACCTTCATCTCGCTGGCCGGCCGCTACCTCGTCCTCATGCCGAACAACCCGCGCGGCGGCGGCGTCTCGCGCCGCATCGAGGGCGACGACCGTCAGGAACTGCGCGAAACCATGGCGCAGCTGCAACTGCCGGACGGCATGAGCATCATCGCGCGCACGGCCGGCATCGGCCGTTCGGCCGAAGAGCTCCAGTGGGACCTGAACTACCTGCTGCAACTGTGGCGCGCCATCGAAGCCGCGTCGCAGGCCGGCCAGTCCGGTCAGCCCATGCTGATCTACCTGGAGTCGAGCCTCGTCATTCGCGCGATCCGCGACTACTTCCAGCCCGATATCGGCGAAATCCTCATCGACACCACCGAGATCTATGACCAGGCGCGCGCCTTCATGGATATCGTGATGCCGGACAATGTCAACAAGGTGAAGCGGTATCACGACGACGTGCCGCTGTTCTCGCGCTTCCAGATCGAGCACCAGATCGAGACGGCCTATTCGCGTACCGTCCCGCTGCCCTCGGGCGGCGCGATCGTGATCGACCACACGGAAGCACTGGTCGCCATCGACGTGAACTCGGCGCGCGCGACCAAGGGCGCCGACATCGAGGAAACCGCCGCGCGCACCAACCTCGAAGCCGCCGACGAAGTGGCGCGCCAGTTGCGTCTGCGCGACCTGGGCGGCCTGATCGTGATCGACTTCATCGACATGGAGTCGGCCAAGAGCCAGCGCGAAGTCGAGCAGCGCCTGAAGGACGCACTGCGCCACGACCGCGCGCGCGTGCAGATGGGCAAGATCTCGCGCTTCGGCCTCATGGAGCTCTCGCGCCAGCGTCTGCGCCCGGCCCTCTCGGAAGGCAGCCACGTCACCTGCCCGCGCTGTAACGGCACGGGCCATATCCGCGATACGGAATCGTCGGCGCTTCAGGTCCTGCGCATCATCCAGGAAGAGGCGATGAAGGAAAACACCGCGGCAATCCATTGCCAGGTGCCGGTCGAAGTGACCGCCTTCCTGCTCAACGAAAAGCGCTCGGAGATCAACAAGATCGAGTCGCGCTTCAAGGTGGGCGTCGTCCTGATCCCGAACAAGCACCTCGAAACGCCGCACTACAAGCTCGAGCGCCTGCGTCACGACGATGCGCGCCTCGACGACCCGCGCGCCTCGTGGAAGATGGCCGAGGAGGCCGCGCGCGAGCTGGAGTCGGAGACCGGCTACAGCAAGCGCACCGCCGAAGCCAAGCCGAAGCAGGAAGCCGCGGTCAAGGGCATCACGCCCGAGCGTCCGGCCCCGTCCGCAGCGGTCAAGCCGGTTGAGCCCGTCGCCGTGGGCGCGCCGGTTGCCGCCGCGCCCGCAAGCGGCGGCGGTTTCTTCGCCTTCATCAAGCGCCTCTTTGGCGGCGCGCCGGCAGCGGCGCCCGCGCCGGCGCCGGTCGAGCAACAGGAAAAGGCCGCCCGTCCGGCACGCGAGGCTCGCACCGAGCGCGGCGACAAGGCTGGCGCAGGTTCCGCCGATCGCAATCGCAACCGCCGCAGCGGCGGCCGCGACGCGGCCGGCCGTGGCGAAACCGCAGGCGGCGCGCGCACCGGCCAGCCCTCGGGACGCCGCGAAGAGCGTGAACCGCGCGAAGGACGCGAGGGACGTGAAAGCCGCGAGGGTCGCGATAGCCGTGAAGGCCGCGCATCCCGTGAACCGCGTGAACCGCGCGAGCAACGCGAACCGCGTGAGGCACGCGAAAGCCGCGAAGTCCGCGCCGAACGCGAGCAGCGCATCGAGCGCGTCGAGCGTGGTCAGGACCGCAGCGAGGCAGCGGAAGCCGCTCCGCGCGGCGAGCGCCAGGAACGTGGCGAGCGCCGTGAGCGTGGTGAACGCGCTGAACGTGGCGAGCGTGGCGAACGCCGCCGTCAGCAGCCATCCGAAGCCGCCGAGGCCCAGGAAGCCCGCCTCGACGCCGCCAGCACTGAAGTCGAGACCGCCGAAGCCGCCCAGGCCGCCCTCACCGACGGCGTGACCCACGCCGGTGCCGAGGATGACGGCGCAACGCAACAAGGCGAAGAGCGCCGCCGCCGCCGCCGCGGCCGCCGTGGCGGTCGTCGCGAGCGCGATGCGGAAGGCACGCAAGGCCTCGAAGGCGCTGCCGGCGCCGACGAAGGCTCCGATGAAACCGACGTTGCGGCGACTGCCGGCGAGCAACCCGCAGTCGAGCACGCTGCGGAGCGCGTCGAAGCTCAAGCCGAAGCGCCTGTGCAGGAAGCCGTCGTTCACGCTTCCGTCGCCGAGGCCGTGGTCGTGACCGCCCTGCCGGTTGCCGCCGCTGCCGAAGCTGCGCAAGCGGAGCAAACCGCGCAGCCCACGCAAGTGGCCGAGGCGCCGGCCGTCGAAACGCCGGCTGCCGTTACGGCCACGCCGGTCGAGACCACGGCTGCTGCCGAGCCCGTTGCGCCTGCTGCCGCGCCTGTCACGCCCGCTGTCGAACCGGTCGCTGCCGCCACGCCGGCCGAAGCCGAACCGGCCCACCCGGCTACGGCACCGGCAGCCGAAGCTGCAGCGCCGGCCGCAGCCGCAGTGGAGCCCGCTGCCGCCGAGACGCCCGTGGTCCGCGAAGACCGCGTCGAAGCACCGCACGTACCGGCTGCAGAGCCGTCCGCCGTTGCTCAACCCGAGCCGGTCGAAACGCGTGCCGAAGCCGTCGTGGCACAAGTCGAAACCGCAGCACCGGTGGCCGAGGCCGCGACCCAGCGTCACACGCAAGCAGGCGTTGCCGCCACGGCGGACACGCTGCGTCCGATGCTGGAATCGGCTGGCCTTGAGTGGGTCAACACCGACGCCGTCAAGCTGCGCGCCGCCCAGGACGCCGCTGCGCAAGTGGTGAAGCCCGCGCGCGTGCCGCGCGAGCGCAAGCCGCTGCCGCCGGCCGACAGCGCGCCGATGCAGCAGGTGGAAACGACCCGCCAGCCCTGACCGCACCGCGGCGCCAGCCGCGCCGGAAGTCGGCTTCCAGAGCGACTTCCGGTAGCGGCGGCAAACGCCGCATCGCAACACGAAGCCCGCCCCTCCCGGCGGGCTTTTTTTTGATATATCAGCGTTCACCCTTGTCGGTGCGCAAGATGAGGTTCGGCTAGAATCGAACTATCGAGAGAACGAAGAAGCCATGTCCCGACGCATCATCCCTGTTGCCGATGCCCGCTCGCTGCCGCCCAGCCCGGTAGCGGAGGCCGTGCGCGCGCCGTCCGGCGAGCTGTTCGACGCGCTCGCGCGGCCGCTGCACGACCTGCGCATCTCGGTCACGGACCGCTGCAACTTCCGCTGCGTCTACTGCATGCCGCGCGCGGTTTTCGACAAGGACTACCCGTTCCTGCCGCATTCCGCGCTGCTTTCGCTCGAAGAAATCGAACGCCTCGCGCGGCTTTTCGTCGCGCACGGCGTCACCAAGATTCGCCTGACCGGCGGTGAGCCGCTGCTGCGCAAGAACATCGAGTTCCTGATCGAGCGTCTTGCGACACTGCGCACGCCCGAAGGCCAGCCGCTCGATCTCACGCTCACGACCAACGGCTCGCTGCTCGCGCGCAAGGCGCGCGCACTGCGCGACGCGGGCCTCACGCGCGTCACGGTGAGCCTCGACGCGCTCGACGACGCCCTCTTTCGCCGCATGAACGACGCCGACTTCGCGGTCGCCGACGTGCTCGACGGCATTGCGGTCGCCCAAGAAGTGGGGCTCACGCCGCTCAAGGTCAACATGGTCGTCAAGCGCGGCACCAACGACGGCGAGATCGTGCCGCTCGCGCGCCACTTCCGCGGCTCGGGCGTGATCCTGCGCTTCATCGAATACATGGACGTGGGCACCTCGAACGGCTGGAACATGGCCGAAGTGCTGCCCTCGGCCGACGTGGTCGCGCGCATCGCCGAGCACTTCCCGCTCGTGCCGCTCGAAGCGCACAGCGCCGCCGAAACGGCGCAACGCTGGGGCTACGCGGACGGCGCCGGCGAAATCGGCGTGATCTCGAGCGTCACGCGCGCGTTCTGCGGCGATTGCACGCGCGCGCGCCTCTCGACCGAAGGCAAGCTGTATCTGTGCCTGTTCGCCTCGATGGGCTACGACCTGCGCGCGATGCTGCGCGGCGAAGCCAGCGACGCGGCCATCTCGGCCGCCATCGCGCAGATCTGGGAACAGCGCGCCGACCGCTATTCGCAATTGCGCGGCAGCGAGGCCGCTCCAGCCGCCGGCGAAGAGCGTCGCATCGAAATGTCCTATATCGGCGGCTGATTGGCGCGATTCGTTCGCAAATATCGCCCGATGCCCATGCCCCCGATCTCGCCTGCCCCTGCCATCCCCGCCATTCCCATCGTCGCACTTACCGGCCTCGTGCTCGCGGGCGGCCGCGGCCAGCGCATGGGCGGCGTCGACAAAGGTCTGCAGCGCCTGCAGGGCAAGCCGCTCGCCGCCCACGTGCTGGCGCGCCTCGCGCCGCAGGTGGGCGCGCTCGCGATCAGCGCGAACCGCAATCGCGAGATCTACGCCGAACTCGGCGCGCCGTGGCAGACCGCCGTGATCGCCGATACGCTGCCCCACTACCCCGGCCCGCTCGCGGGGCTGCTTGCCGGCCTGCGCGCCGCCCGCACCGAATGGCTGCTGAGCGCGCCGTGCGACTCGCCGTGGCTGCCCGCCGACCTCGGCGCGCGGCTGGCCGAAGCGGCGCGCGCGCAAGGCACGCTCGTCGCCACGGCGTCGACGGCGAACGCGGCCGGCGAAGTCAGCCTGCACCCCGTCTTCGCGCTCGTCCACACCTCGCTCGCCGACGATCTCGCCGCATTTCTGGACGCGGGCGAGCGCAAGGTGCGTGCGTGGTACGCGCGCCACACGGCGGCCGAAGTGGCCTTTGCCGACGAGCGTGCGTTTTACAATGTCAATTCCTTACAGGAACTCGCCGACCTCGACCGTGCCTGACGAGCGCGACCGGCCTGACCGCCGCCGCCCGCCACCGGCCTGGTGCACGTCCCCCTGGACGATCGACGCACCCATCGTGCGGATGCGACGCTTCTCCACTCCATGACCACGCTTAACAGTATTTCCGGTAGCGCAGGAAGCCTCAGCCAGTTCGATCCTCAAGCCTTGCCCGTCAATGCCGCCCAGGCCATCGTGCTCCAGTGGGTGACGCCGCTCGCGCAGAGCGAGCGCGTGCCGTTGCGCGAGGCGCTTGCGCGCGTGCTCGCGGCAGACGTGATCTCGCCGATCGACGTGCCCGCGCACGACAACTCGGCCATGGACGGCTACGCATTCGACGGCGCGGCGCTGCTGGCCGATGCCACCGACGCCGCCGCCGCCCGCACGCCGGAACGCGCGACGCTCACGCTGAACGTGGCCGGCAAGGCGTTCGCCGGCCATCCGTACACGGGCGCCATCGCACCGGGCGCCTGCGTGCGCATCATGACAGGCGCGCCGATGCCCGCCGGCTGCGACACCGTCGTGCCGCAGGAGCGCGTGGAGCGCGGCGGGAATGCTGCGGGCGAAGGATCCGCCGCGGAGCCGGTTGGCGAAACGCCCCCCGAATCCATCACCTTCCGCGCCGACGCCGTTACGCCCGGCGCGAACCGCCGCCGCAAGGGCGAAGATCTCGCGCGCGGCAACGCGGCGCTGCGCGCGGGCCGCGTGCTGCGCGCGAGCGACATCGGCTTGATGGCCTCGCTCGGCCTCGTCGACGTGGCGGTGAAGCGGCGCCTGCGCGTGGCGTTCTTCTCGACCGGCGACGAGCTGCGCTCGCCCGGCGAGCCGCTCGACGCCGGCTGCATCTACGACAGCAACCGCTACACGCTCGGCGCGATGCTCCAGCGCCTGAACGTCGAGCCGATCGACCTCGGCGTGGTGCGCGACGACCCCGAGTCGCTCGCGGCCACGCTCAAGTCGGCCGCCGAAAGCGCCGACGTCGTGCTGACCTCTGGCGGCGTCTCAGTCGGCGAAGCCGACTTCACGCGCACCCAGTTGCAGGCGCTCGGCGACGTGTCGTTCTGGGGCCTCGCGATGCGCCCGGGGCGCCCGCTCGCGTTCGGCCGCATCTGGTCGGGCGGCCACCCGGGCGCCGGGCGCGCGGCGCTGCTGTTCGGATTGCCCGGCAATCCCGTCGCCACGATGGTCGCGTTCTACCAGATCGTGCGGCCCGCCCTGATCGCGATGTCGGGCGCGACGCCGCAGCCGGTGCCGCTGATCCCGGCGCGCTGCGACGCGCCGCTCAGGAAGCGTCCGGGCCGCACCGAATTCCAGCGCGGCATTGCCGAACGCGATGCGCAGGGTCAGTGGCACGTCGCGCCCACGGGCTCGCAAAGCTCTGGCGCGCTCAGCACGATGAGCGAGGCAAACTGCTTCATCGTGCTCGCCCACGAGAGCGGCGACCTCGACCCCGGCGACGCCGTCGACATCATGCTCTTCGACGGCCTCGTCTAGCGCGCCGCCCATGACCCACACCCGCCAGCGCATCGTTCAACCCGATTCCACGTCTATTAGCGACGTCCCCTCGACCTACGGACCGACTCACATGAAAAAACAGATCTCGTTCATCGCCGCGGGGCAGACCGCGAAGGCGCTCATCCTCGTGTACCTGACCTTCAGCGTGCCGGTCGTGCTGCTCGTCGCCGTGGTCGCGTTTTTCCGCTACGGCACCTTCGAGCTCGGCACCGTGTTCAGCGCGCTGATCCTCAATGCGATCGTCGGCTTCGTGCTGCTGTGGATCGCCTGCCATCTGTATAACTGGGTCGCGGCGCGCTTCGGCGGCATCGAGATCCATCTCTCCGACGTGCCGGAGGAAGCGTGATGGCCGCCACGATCCGCGCGGCCACGCCCGCCGACGTCGGCGCCATGCACGCGCTGATGTACGAGCTCGCCGAGTTCGAAAAGCTCACGCACCTGTTCACCGGCACGCCCGAAGGACTCGCCGACGCACTCTTCGGCGCGCGCCCGGCAGCCGAAGCGCTCGTGGCCGAGGACGCGGGCCGCATCGTCGGCTACGCGCTGTTCTTCCATAACTACTCGACCTTCCTCGGGCGGCGCGGGCTCTATCTCGAAGACCTCTACGTGCAGCCGTCGCAGCGCGGCACGGGTCTCGGCACGGCGATGCTGCGCACGCTCGCGGCCATCGCCGTCGAACGCCAGTGCGCCCGTTTCGAATGGACCGTGCTCGACTGGAACGAGCCGGCCATCCGCTTCTACGAGAAGATGGGCGCGACCGTGCTGCCCGACTGGCGCGTGGTGCGCGTGACGGGCGATGCGCTCGACCAGCTTGCGGCACCGGCCGAGCCGGTCGCGAGCTAAATCCCCGGCAGCATGACAAACGGGCCGTCCGCAGCGATCCGCGGACGGCCCGTCGTTTTTGTGCGCCCCGATCTCCGGTTCCCTGCGGTACGCGCAAGCCGCGTCACTCGTCGCCGTTCTCTCCATTGCGCAGCACGTCGCCGAGCAGATTCGACGCCGCCTCGCCGGGCAAGGCCTCGACGTCGCGCAGCTTGCGGTTCATCGCGCGCGTGCGCACTTCGGCGGCTTCGATCGAGCGCGTCACCGTTTCCAGTTGCGATTTGGTGCGCGCCAGTACCTCGCCGAACTTGCCGAACTCCGTCTTCACCGCGCCCAGCACCTGCCAGACCTCGCTCGAGCGCTTCTCGATGGCGAGCGTGCGAAAGCCCATCTGCAGACTGTTGAGCAGCGCCGTGAGCGTGGTCGGGCCCGCGACGCTCACGCGGTAATCGCGCTGCAGCACATCGGTGAGGCCGGGCCGGCGCAGGATCTCGGCGTACAGCCCTTCGGTCGGCAGGAACAGCAGCGCGAAGTCGGTCGTATGCGGCGGCGCGACGTATTTTTCGGCGATGGTGCGGGCCTCGGCGCGCACCCGGGCTTCGAGCGCACGCCCGGCTTCCTCGATGCCGGCGGCGTCGGCGCGCTCCTGCGCATCGATGAGCCGCTCATAGTCCTCGCGCGGAAACTTGGCGTCGACGGGCAACCAGACCGGCGCGTTTTCGCCCGCCGCGCTGCCTTGCACGCCGCGCCCCGGCAGCCGGATCGCAAACTCCACGCGCTCGCTGCTGCCCGGCACCGTCGCCACGTTCTTCGCGAACTGGTCAGGCGTGAGCATCTGTTCGAGCAGCGTTTCGAGCTGCACTTCGCCCCACGTGCCGCGCGTCTTCACGTTCGTGAGCACCTTCTTCAGGTCGCCGACGCCGGCTGCGAGCGTCTGCATCTCGCCCAGCCCGCGATGCACCTGCTCGAGCCGGTCCGAGACGAGCTTGAACGATTCGCCCAGACGCTGCTCGAGCGTCGCGTGCAGCTTCTCGTCGACGGTGCGGCGCATTTCTTCGAGCTTCGCCGCGTTGTTCGCTTCGATGTCCTTCAAACGCTGTTCGAGCGTCGCGCGCACTTCGGCGAAGCGGCGGTCGTTCGCCTCGGTCAACTGCGCGAGCTGCTGGACGAGCACGTTGCCGAAGTGGCGCAGCGCCTGGCCTTGTTCGTCGCGTGCCTGTTGCGCCTGCAACTGCTGGCTCTGGCGCACGGCGTCGAGCTGCTGCGCGTTGCTCTCGGTGAGCTTCGCGAGCTGCTGCGCGAAGCTGTCGAGCTGGCCCTTCTGCACGGTCGCGATGCTCGTCAAATGCCCCGCGAGCGCCTGCTGCACCTGCGCGAAGCTGCCGCCGAACTCGCTGCGCGAAGCCTGCGCGGTGCGCGCGATCTCGTTGCGCAGCTCGCGCTCGATGCGCTCGGCCGCGCGCGCCTGGGTGTCCGCCGAGCCCGCGATGCGGTCGCTCAACTGGTCGAGCGCGTCGAGCGTGGCATCGGCGTGCTCGTCGTGCGGGCCGCGGCGCGCGCGCATCAACGCGACGATCGCGCCCAGCAGCGCGAGCGCGAGCACGAGCGTCGCCACCGCCATCAACAGCTGAGCGCTCATGAACGCGCTTTCCCCATCACGGCCGGGTTGATCGGGTTGGGCGGCTGGCCCGCGCGCGGGCCCTCGCCCAGCGCGGCGATCAGGTTGTCGGCGGCGAGATTCGCCATCGCGCGGCGCGTGCCCTCGCTTGCGCTCGCGATGTGCGGTGTGAGCACCACGTTATCCACTTTGAGCAGCGCCGGATGCACGCTCGGTTCACCTTCGAACACGTCGAGGCCCGCTGCCGCGATCTGGCGCGTGCGCAACGCCTCGGCAAGCGCCGCGTCGTCGACGATGCCGCCGCGCGCGATATTCGTGAGCGTGGCCGTGGGCTTCATCAGCGCGAGCTCGGCCGCGCCGATCGTGTGGTGGTTCGCCGGCACGTACGGCAGCACGAGCACGACGTGATCGGCCTCCTTGAGCAGCGCCTCCTTCGAGCGGTATTCGGCGTTCAGCTCGCGCTCGATCTCGGGCGCGACGCGCGAGCGGTTGTGATAGATCACGCGCATATTGAAGCCGCGCGCGCGCCGCGCGAGGGCCTGGCCGATGCGGCCCATGCCGATCACGCCGAGCGTCGCGCCATGAATATCGGCGCCGAGGAACATGTCGAACGACCACTTCTGCCACTTGCCCGCGCGCAGATAGTGCTCCGACTCGGTCACGCGTCGCGCGGCCGCCATCATCAGCGCCCAGCCAAAGTCGGCCGTGGTTTCGTTGAGCACGTCGGGGGTGTTGGTGCCCAGCACGTTCGCCGCGTTGAAGGCCGCCATGTCGAAGTTGTTGTAGCCCACGGCCATGTTCGAGACCACGCGCAGGCGCGGCGCCGCAGCCAGCACCGCCGCGTCGATCGGCTCGCCCATGGTCAGCGCGCCGTCCTTGTCGGCGAGCCGCGCCTTGAGGGCGTCGGCCGATAGCGTCTCGCCGTTGTTCCAGTCGACGTCGAAATACTGCTTGAGACGATCGATCACGTCCGGAAAGATCGGGCGTGCCACGAGAATCTTTTGCATCGTTGCTCTCCACACTTCAGAGGTTGATCCGCTTTCAATGGGTCCGCGGGTTGCGGTTGTGCGCGGTTGTGCGCGGTTGTGCCCAGTTGTCCGCCATTGTCCCGCGCGAAGGGGCGCCAACGGAAGCCTGCCGGATGGCCAAGGTGAATCCGGCCGCGGCTTGAGCCATCAATCGAGCCCACGAAAGGCGGCTAGACGACCCGCTAGATGAAAAAGAGCCAGGTCGCCACCGCGAACACCGGCAGCGGCACCGCGCAGGACCAGCCAAGATAGCCGAAGAAGCCCGGCATGCGCACGCCGCGCTGCTGCGCGATCGCCTTCACCATGAAGTTCGGCGCGTTGCCGATATAGGTCATCGCGCCCATCCAGACGGCGCCGGCCGAGATCGCCGCGAGCGTTCTCGCGCC
Source organism: Paraburkholderia sp. J63 (assembly GCF_905220245.1). NCBI lineage: Bacteria > Pseudomonadati > Pseudomonadota > Betaproteobacteria > Burkholderiales > Burkholderiaceae > Paraburkholderia > Paraburkholderia sp. J63. The sequence continues at coordinate 95,620 of NZ_CAJMZF010000002.1, forward strand.
CCCCGTCATGAGCGATGGCGCGTCGCCGCCCGCGAGATTGAAGAACACGAGGTAGGTGGGCGCGTTGTCGAGGAACGACGAGAGCAGGCCCGTCGCCCAGAAATACAGCACGTCGTTGGGGCGTCCCGGCGCGTCGTTCACGAACTGGATCAGCTGCGCGAACGCGCCCGCCTCGCCCGCGCGCAGCATCGCGATCACGGGCGTGATCGTCACGAAGATGCCCGCGAAAAGCTTGGCCACCTCGGCGATGGGCGCCCAGTCGAAGTCATTGTCGGCACGCGCCTCGCGCGACGCGAAAACGAGCGACACGACGGCCAGTGCGATCAGCCCCACGTCGCGCACGAGGTTCTGCAGCTCGATGCGCGTACCTGGCAACGCGATGCCGATATCGGGCTTCCAGACGCCGCTCATCAGCACGAGCGCGATCGCGAGCGCCAGCAGCACGAAGTTGAACTTGCCGCCGAGATGGAGCCGCGGCGTATCGGGCGTCGGATCGAGAAATGCCGCGCGCGCCTCGCCCGAGCGATGGAAGTACCACGAATCGAGCCCATGGAACGCAGCGAGCAGCACGCCGCAGACGAACAGCATCGGCAGCGCGAGATGCTGTGTAGTCCAGAAGAAACCCACGCCGTTGAGAAAGCCGAGGAAGAGCGGCGGATCGCCGAGCGGCGTGAGCGAGCCGCCCGCGTTGGCGGCGAGAAAGATGAAGAACACCACGACGTGGACGTTGTGGCGCCGGTTGTCGTTGGCGCGCAGGAGCGGGCGGATCAGCAGCATCGCGGCGCCGGTCGTGCCCATCACGCTCGCGAGCACGGTGCCGAGCGCGAGAATCGCCGTATTGGTGCGCGGCGAGCCGCGCAGGTTGCCATAGACGCAGATGCCGCCCGAGATCGTATAGAGCGCGCCGAGCAGGACGATGAACGGCACATACTCGTCGACGAGCGCGTGCAGAAAGAGCGGATACGTGGCCGACCATCCGTGCGTGGCCGCGAACGGCAGCAGGAACGCGAGCGCCCAAGCCGCCGAGATCTTGCCGAAGTGGCGATGCCAGAACGTGGCCGCGAACATCGGGAAGAGCGCGATCGACAGCAGCATGCACGCGAACGGGAGGCCCCATGTGGCCGAGAGCGTCGCGCCGTCCACGCTGGCCGCCTGCGCCGCGGGTGTGGCGAACGCGATGGCCGCGAGGAGTGCGAAGCGCTTGAAGTATCCAGGGCGAGCGGCATGCGCATCGCTCGCGGCGGGGAACGCAAAAAAGCGCGTGAATCGCGCGGCGAGGCCCTTCACGTGCCGCGCGCCATCGGTGCGCACGGCGCGCTCGACTGCGTCAACCCTCATGCGCCTTGCACGACGATGACGTGCACGCGATACGGCCCGTGCGCGCCGAGGATGATGGTCTGTTCGATATCGCCGGTGCGCGACGGCCCCGAAACGAAATTGACCGCACGCGGCAGCTCGCCACGTTCGGCGCGCATGAGCGCGAAGGCGTCCTCGTGGCCGGCCACGATGCGCGACGCCGGCACGACGGCGATGTGCGTCTCGGGCAGCAACGCCCCCGACGCCCACGTCTGCGGACTCGAAAGCAGGACCAGCGTGCCCGTTTCGGCGGTCGCGCAAAAGCATCCGGTGAGGCCGACGAGATCGCGGTCTTCGGGCTTGCGAAACTCGACGCTCAAGCCCGCGCCGGCCCAGTCGAACGATTCGAGCGTTTGCCAGGCCACCGCCTGCGTGAGCAAGCCGAGCGACGCGAGATAGCGCGCGGCGGCGGCGGGCACGTCGGCGAGCTGCGCGACTTCGTCGACGGTGGAGGCCATTTTCTTCGCCTCGGCCACGAAGCGCGCGACGAGATCACCTTCGAGCGGCGGACGCGGCCCTTGTGGATGACGCGCGAGATAGTCGGCGACGGCTTCGCGCTCGTGCGCGGCAGGCGTCGCGTCGCGGCCCTGCGCCGCGCGGATGCGCGCGAGTATGCTGCGGCGGGCGGCCGTGGTGTCGACCTTGGAGTCCATACGCGTCCTCGACAGATGAAGAAAAGCGACGCGCCGATTATACCGGGGCGTCGCTTTTCATTTGGCGCAGCGCGTGGGCGAATGAATGCCCGAGGACCAGTGCTTATTGGCCTGCTACTTGCCCGCGCTCTCTTCTTCCGTGGGCTGCTCGATGCCGAACACCTGACGCAGATAGGCCAGATAAGCCTTGTCGTCGCACATGTTCTTGCCCGGCGAATCGGAGAGCTTGGCGACGGGCTGGCCATTGCAGCGAACCATCTTGATGACGATCTGCAGCGGCTGATAGCCAAGGTCGTTGGTGAGATTGGTGCCCACGCCGAACGCGAGGCGGCAGCGGTCCTTGAAGCGCTCGTACAGCCGCAGCACCTTGGGAATGTCGAGCGCGTCCGAGAAGATCATGGTCTTCGTGCGCGTATCGCAGCGGTTGTCCTCGTAGTGCTTGAGCAGGCGCTCGCCCCACTCGAACGGGTCGCCCGAGTCGTGGCGCGCACCGTCGAAGAGCTTGCAGAAGTACATGTCGAAGTCGCGCAGGAAGGCCTGCATGCCGTAGACATCCGAAAGCGCGATGCCGAGGTCGCCGCGATACTCCTTCGCCCACATCTCGAAGCCGTAGATCTGCGAATCGCGCAGGCGCGGGCCGAGCGCCTGGCACGCCTGCAGATACTCGTGCGCCATGGTGCCGAGCGGCGTGAGGTTGTGCTTCATCGCGTAATAGACGTTGCTCGTGCCCGTGAACTGCTCGCCGAGATCTTCCTTGAGCGTGAGGATCACCTCTTCGTGCCAGCGCTTCGAGAAGCGGCGGCGCGTGCCGTAGTCGGCGATCTTGCAGTCGGCGAATTCGGGCTTCGCGCCGAGCAGCTCGATCTTGTGGCGCAGACGCTCGCGGCCCTCTTCGTACTGCGGATGATGCTGCGTGTTGCGGAAATAGACCTCGTTGACGATCGCGAGCACCGGGATCTCGAAGAGGATCGTATGCAGCCACGGCCCCTTGATCTCGATGTCGATTTCGCCGTTGCCTTTGGGCGAGGGCGTGACCGAAATGTATTTCTCGTTCAGATGGAAGAGCGCGAGGAAATCGATGAAATCGCTCTTGATGAAGCGCATCTTGCGCAGGTAGTCGAGCTCGGTCTCGGCGAAGCGCAGCCTGCATAGCTTCTGGATTTCGCTGCGGATTTCGTCGACGTAGGGGACGAGATCGATATCGGGCGTGCGGCAGCGGAAACGATATTCCACATGGGCCGCGGGGAAATGATGCAGCACCACCTGCATCATTGTGAATTTGTACAGATCGGTATCGAGCAGCGAAGTAATGATCATGATGGGCCAGCGCCAGTGATGCGAGCATGTTACCCGAATGCGTCCGCGCGAAGCCGCCAGCGCCGCACCGCCATGCGCGCGCAAGGGGGAAACGCGGGCAAGGCGCAAAACCTCGCGCGAAGCGCGGACATTGATCGTGCGAAGCCGGCGTGGCGCATAAACTAATCACGAAACGATCTAAGAACCGCTGCGGACGTCTGGCTGCGGAAAATCGGCATCAGTTACAATATTGGTTTCTGGCGAACGGCCAAGCCGCGCCCACCCCCGATACAAAAGCATGCAGGAGCTGCCTGAATGACCCACGTTGTGACCGAAAGCTGCATCAAGTGCCGCTATACCGATTGCGTCGATGTGTGCCCGGTGGACTGCTTTCGCGAAGGTCCCAACTTCCTCGCGATCGACCCGGATGAGTGCATCGACTGCGCCGTGTGCGTTGCAGAATGCCCGGTGAACGCCATTTACGCTGAAGAAGACGTGCCTGGCGACCAGCAGCATTTCACCGAACTCAATGCCGAGCTGGCCAAGGGCTGGCCGAGCATCACCAAGACCAAGGCGCCGCTGCCGGAAGCCGACGAGTTCAAGGACGTGAAGGACAAGCTCGCGCTGCTCGCGCGCTAAGCGTAAGCGGACGTTCCGGGGGGCCATCGTCATCGCGAATGACGCTCTGCCCGCTTTCGGCAGGGACGGGCAAAGTCGACCAAGAAGATGGCGACAGGGTGTTGACAGACTGCGCCAGACCCCATAGAATCTCGTTCTCTGCTTTTGTTGATCCCCGATAGCTCAGTCGGTAGAGCGCCGGACTGTTAATCCGTAGGTCCCTGGTTCGAGCCCAGGTCGGGGAGCCAAGATTCGCAAAAGCCCGTTGGTGCTAATCACAGCGCAAAACGGGCTTTTTCATGAAGTTAAAGTTGTAGCTGTACTGCTGTTCCCCGATAGCTCAGTCGGTAGAGCGCCGGACTGTTAATCCGTAGGTCCCTGGTTCGAGCCCAGGTCGGGGAGCCAAAATATCGAAGCCGTTGCGTATCTCGCGCAACGGCTTTTTTCTTTGGTGCTTTGCGCGGGCGCAGCCCTCTTTTCCATCAATGCCCTCGATGACATGGCATAATCTGCCAATCTAGGGATCTTTGATGGAGTTTGCGCCATGCCTACTCGTAACGTCGTCCTCACGGACCATCAGGCTCATCTGATCGACTCGCTCGTCAGTTCGGGCCGTTTCCAGAATGCGAGCGAAGTCCTGCGCGCCGGACTACGTCTCGTCGAACGCGAAGAAACCGAAACCCAGGTGAGACTCGAAGCGCTGCGCGATGCCGCGCGCGCCGGCATTTCCGATGCAGATGCGGGACGCCTGTACAGTTTCACTTCTGCACAAGCGCTGGGTGACTATCTCGACAGCCTCACCGAGAATACCCTCACGGCAGCGGGTACAACGAAGCGCACGCGGTGATGCAGCATGAGACGGCCTGGACCGTCCGCCTCACCGAACTGGCCAGGGACGACTTCAGCAATATCGTGAGCTGGACCATTGAGCAATTCGGTCCCGCGCAGGGGCGCGCATATGCAACCACGCTTTCGCTTGCGCTACAGGATCTGACAAACGGTCCTGCGTTGCCGGGCGTGCGCACACGCGACGAGATCGTCGCCGGCATCATGACGCTCCACGTCGCGCGCAATCGCCGCAAAGGTCGCCACTTCATTATGTTTCGCGTCGGCACAGAGGATGCGCGAACCATCGACGTCCTGCGCATTCTTCACGATGCAATGGACTTACCCAACATCTATAGCGGCTGTTTCCGGGCGCTGCCGGCGATCGCCTCCCCCCGCCCTGCCCGATAATGTCGCTTCGCCATATCCGGGAATCCGCATGAAATCGACTCGCTTCGCCGCCCGACTGCGTCCGGCGCTCGCCTTCTGCGCCGGCGCGCTCGCGCTGGGCGCCGCCCATGCTGAGCAGATCGGCAGCGTGAACACCAACTTCCGCGTGACCGGCTCCGACAAGGTCGTCGTCGAGGCCTATGACGATCCCGCCGTCCAGGGCGTCACGTGCTACGTTTCCCGAGCACGCACCGGCGGCGTTAAAGGCACGCTCGGCATCGCCGAAGATCCCTCCGAAGCGTCGATCGCTTGCCGCCAGGTCGGCCCGATCAGCTTCGCCGCCCCGCTCAAGCAGCAGGCCGACGTCTTCAACGAGCGCATGTCGTTTCTCTTCAAGACGCTGCACGTGGTGCGCCTCGTCGACACGAAACGCAACGCGCTCGTCTACCTCACGTACAGCGACCGCGTGGTGAGCGGCAGCGCGAAGAACAGCGTCACCGCCGTGCCGATGCCCGCAGGCACCACGATTCCCGTGCGCTAAACTTAAGGGTCCAGGCCGGACCCTTGCCATGACCCTCTCCCGTTTTCGCGATTTCGCCCGCTACTGGCGCACGCCGCTTTTGCCCGGCGCGGATCTGCTCACGGCCGAATATCACGATCACGAATTCACACCGCACTGGCACGACGCCTACACGATCCCCGTGATCGAGGACGGCGCGGAGTGCTACCGCTATCGCGGCGCGCGGCATGTCGCCGAGGCGGGCAGCGTGCCCGTCATCAATCCCGGCGAGGTCCATACGGGTTCGCGCGCCGTGGACGAAGGCTGGCGCTATCGGGTCATGTACGTGCCGGTCGGTTATCTGCACACGCTCGCGGGCGAAATCGCGGGCCGCGCGCAGCCGCTGCCGTGGTTCGACACCGAGGTGATCCGCGACCGCGATCTCGCGTGCCGTATCTCGCGCGCGCACCGGCTGCTTGAGGCCGATGCCGAGCGCCGGCGCGAGACCGACGCGCCAGGCGCGCCGCAGCCCGATCTCCTTGCCGTGGAAGGCGCGCTGCTCGACGCGCTCTCGACGCTCCTGACCCGCCACGCGCGCACCCGCGAGGCGCCGCGCGGCTCGGTGGCGCACGAGCCGCGCGTCGAAATCATGAAGGCGCTGCTGGCCGCCGATCTCACCGCGCCCTTACGCGTGGCCGATCTCGCGCAAGCGGTCGGCCTCTCGCCGTTTCACGCGACGCGCCTGTTCACCCAAGCCACCGGGCTGCCGCCGCACGCGTGGCGCACCCAGTTGCGGCTGCAACGCGCGCTCGGACCGCTGCGCGCGGGCGCCTCGGTCGCCGAGGTCGCCGCCGCGAGCGGCTTCACCGATCAGAGCCACTTCACGCGGCACTTTCGCCGCATGTTCGGCGTGCCGCCGGGCCGCTGGCAGGCGAACTAGCCGCGCGGCTGAAGCGCCACGGCCGCCGCACGCCTTCCTCTAGTTCAAGCACGCGTCAATGCACTTGTATGCGCTAGCGCCCAATTGCCGTTGGTAGTCGATCCGCGGCGCCCCGCGCCACGCACGACGCCCAAGCCCATGCCGCCGCAAGAACGTACAAGCCACCCCAGCCGCGCCCCGCTATGCTGGCCTCCGTAAAAGGAGACTCGATTGACCCGCCATCCCCACCGCTTCAAGGAATTCGTCGCCGGCGCGCGCGATACGATCCCCATGATGATCGGCGCCGCGCCCTTCGGCGTCATTTTCGGCACGCTCGTGACCTCGGGCCCGCTCTCGCTCTGGCATGGCCAGTTGATGTCGCTCGCCGTGTTCGCGGGCTCGGCGCAATTCATCGCACTCGGGCTGATTGCCGCGCACGCGAGTTTCGCCGTGATCTGGGCCACCACGCTCATCGTGAACCTGCGCCACGTGCTCTATAGCGCGACGCTCGCGCCCTACGTCTCGCATCTGCCGATGCGCTGGCGCCTCGTGCTCGGCGGCCTGCTCACCGACGAGGTGTTCGCCGTCGCCTGGGCGTATTTCCGCCGCCATCCGCCCCGTGGCCCCGACAATCCCGACGATATTTCGCCTTGGCATTTCCTCGGCTCCGGCGTCTCGATGTACGTGAACTGGCAGATCTGGACCGCCGCGGGTCTGCTGTTCGGCGCGGCCTTCCCGGGCCTGCAGTCGCTCGGGCTCGACTTCGCGATGGTGGCCACGTTCATCGCCATCGTCGTGCCGCAGCTCGTCGCGCTGCGCTACCTGGCCGCCGCCGCCACGGCGGGCGCGCTCGCGTTCTTCTGGCAGGCCTGGCCATACAAGCTCGGGCTGCTCGGCGCCGTGCTCGCGGGCGTGGCCGTCGGTATCGCGCTCTCGCTGCCGCGCAAGCCGCGCGCGAGCGCCGCAACGGCCGACGATCTCGGCATCGAGACCGCCCGCGCCGCCCAAGGCGCCGGCCCGGCCCGCAAGAACACGAGCGAAGCGAGCACCGCGTGCCTCGCCGGCCATGACGCGCACGCCGCAGGAGGCCGTCCATGAACTACGTGGTCCTGATCCTCGGCATGGCCTTCATCACGATAGCGGTGCGCACGGCCGTCTTCGTGCTGGGCGAGCGGCTCGTGTTCCCGCCGATCGTGCGCACCGCGCTCGGCTTCGTGCCCGTCACGGTGCTCACCGCGATCATCGTGCCGATGGCCGTCTCGCCGCACGGCCAGCACGCCGAGCTCACGTGGCGCAACCCGCAGCTCGTCGGCGCGATCGCGGCCATCGCCGTGAGCGCCGTCACGAAGCGGCCGCTCCTCACCATCGCCGTGGGGCTTGCCGTGTTCTTCCTCTGGCAGGGCGTGGTGCTGCGCTGAGACTTCCTGAGGTCACGCGCGGACTGCCCGTGCTCGCCCGCGCCCCGGCCATCCGCGGCCACATCCCCGACTGCCGCCAGGCCCCGCGCTCGCGGCGAGCCTGGCGCGCCTGCGCGTCCCGGCTCAAGTTTCGCCCCCATGCGCCGATAAACCGTCGAGGCCTGCATTGGCGCGGCAGACAGGCACCGCCAGGAATACACCGGGGCAACCACAATGGGGCACATCACCCTCAATCTCAAGGATGAAACGCTTGCGTCGCTGCGCAAGGATTTCGACGCGTTCCTGCGCGTCTCGCTGAAGCTCGACCCGCAGTTCCTCACGCCATCGTTCGAGGACTTCCTGCGCGCGAAGCTGCTCGACAACATGACGCCGCTCACCGAGCAGGCCGTGCAGCGGCTGTTGCAGGGCGGGCAGTACGCATGGGCCAAACGCACGCTCGACAAGGAGTTTCCCGAGGTCGTGTCGATCCTGCTGCACCAGGCGGGCGAATTCGGCTTTGGCTTTGCGTCGAGGCCCGAGTGGACGCCCGACGAGCTCGCGAAGCAGTGCCGCGAGTGGGCCGCCGCGATCGTGCGCGAGGCGCGCGCCGACGAGGCGCTGATCGACCCGCTCGCCGCGCAGATCAAGTCGGGCGTGCAGGACATCCAGACGCTCGAGGAGACCATGCAGACGCCGGCGTGGCGGCTCGCCGAGTCGGTGCGACAGCGCGTCTACGAAGCGAAGATCGGCTGCGAACAGGCGAGCGGCAGCCTCGCGCGCGAGCGTCTGGGCGAGTTGCGTGGCCTGTTGCGCCTCGCCATCTCGCACGGCACGTTCCAGAAGCAGGAAGCGCAGCAGATCATGGAGTATCTGCGTCTGTTGAAGCCGGAAATTTTCGTCGAGGAACCCGACGACGTGTTCACGCGGCTCGCCGCGTGGTTACGCAACTTCTTCGTGCCGCCGCCGAAGAACCAGGTGCGCGGCTGAACGCAGCGCAGCCCCGCCCTACTCCCACATCTTGCGCAGCTTCGCGCCGATCTCGACCTTCGCGCGCGCCGCGGCGGCGAGTCCCGCCGCGCTCGGCGGGCTCGCCACCGGCGCGGGCGGCCACGCGCGCGACTCAAAGAGCGGCAGCATCGGCGCCGCGATGAAGCGCGTGCGCGACGCCCACACGTGACGGTCGCCGCTCGCGGCCTGGTTGTGCACGTAGAAGCGCTGCGGCACGACTATGTGCAAGTCCTCTTTCGCGCGCGTCATCGCCACGTAGAGCAGACGCCGCTCCTCTTCGAGCTCCTCGTCGCTGCCCGCGCCCAGATCGGACGGAATGCAGCCGTCCACGCCATTAAGCACGAACACGTTGCGCCATTCCTGGCCCTTGGCCGAATGGATTGTCGAGAGAATCAGATAATCCTCGTCGAGCAGCGGATCGGCCGACTCGGCGCTCGTGGCGTCGGGCGGGTCGAGCGTGAGCTCCGTCAGGAAGCGCTCGCGCGACGCGTAGGTGCTCGCGATGCTCTCCATTTGCAGCAAGTCGGCGAGACGCACCTGGGCGTCTTCGTGGTTGCGCTCGAGATGCGGCTCGTACCAGCGCCGCACGCGCTCGAACTCGGCGGGCCAGGGCGTCGCGCGCGCGCCGAGCGTATCGACGAGCGCCGCGAACGCAGGCCAGTCCTCGGCCGCGCGCGGCGGCGGCGCGAAGGCGGCGAGCGCCTCGGCGGCGCGATACGCGCCCGTGCAGGCCGCGACCTGATCGAGCAGGCGCGCCGCCGTCGCGGGCCCGACGCCGGGCAGCAACTGCGTCACGCGGAAACCGGCCACGCGGTCGAGCGGATTCTCGGCCCAGCGCAGCATCGCGAGCACGTCCTTCACATGCGCGGCGTCGAGGAAGCGCAGGCCGCCGAACTTCACGAACGGGATGTTGCGCCGCGCCAGTTCGATTTCGAGCGTCGCGCTATGGTGCGCGGCGCGAAAAAGGACCGCCTGCTGCTTGAGCTTCATGCCGCCCTCGCGCGCTTCCAGGATCTGCTCGACGACGTAGCGCGCCTGCGTAGCCTCGTCGGCGACCGTGACGAGGCGCGGACGCTGCTGCGACGCGCGGTCGGTCCACAGGTTCTTGGTGAAGCGCTCGGCGGCGGCGTCCATCACGGCGTTCGAGGCCGCGAGGATCGGCTCGGTCGAGCGGTAATTGCGCTCCAGCGTGACCTGGCGCGCGGGCGGATCGAACTGCGCGGGGAAATCGAGGATGTTGCGCACCGTCGCGCCGCGAAACGAATAGATGGCCTGGGCGTCGTCGCCGACTACGGTGAGGCCGCGCCCGTCCGGCTTGAGCGCAAGCAGGATCGACGCCTGCAGGCGGTTGGTGTCCTGGTATTCGTCGACGAGGATATGGTCGAAGCGCTCCGCCAGATCGGCCGCAATGGCCGGCTCCGCGGCCATGTGCGCCCAGTAGAGCAGCAGATCGTCGTAGTCGAGCACGTTCTGCTTTTGCTTTGCATCGACATAGGCCGCGAACAGCGCGCGCAGTTGCGGCTCCCATTCGAGGCACCACGAGAACGAGCGCGCGAGCACGTTCGTGAGCGTGTCGCCCGTGTTGACGACGCGCGAGTAGATCGCGAGGCACGTCGACTTCGCGGGAAAGCGCTTTTCCTTCGCCGATAACCCCAGTTCGTGGCGCACGAGGTTCATGAGATCGGCGGAATCCTCGCGGTCGTTGATCGTGAACGCGGGCGAAAGGCCGATCTGCTCCGCGTACTCGCGCAGCAGGCGCGCGCCGATGCCGTGGAAGGTGCCCGCCCAGGTGAGTCCCTGCGCAAGGGCAGCGGCCGCGCCCGATACTCCCGCCGCGATCCGCGAGACGCGCCGCGTCATTTCCTGAGCCGCGCGGCGCGAGAAAGTTAGCAGCAGGATGCGGTGCGGATCGGCGCCGTTGGCGACCAGATGCGCGACGCGGTGCGCGAGCGTGTTGGTCTTGCCCGAGCCCGCGCCGGCGATCACGAGCAGCGGCGCCGGAAGCGCCGCGCCCGGTGCGAACGTCTGCGGACCGCCGTGCTCGACGGCGGCGCGCTGGGCGTCGTTGAGCTTCGCGAGATACGGCGCCGCCTCCAGTGCGACGTCGCTCGTGTGGGGGGAATCGGCAACAGAGACGGTGGACACGACGGGCGCGGGGAATATCCGGTGAGCGGTGAAGGATCGAGCCGCGTCGCGTATCGGCGGGCGCGGCGACGCATACTGTATATCCATACACCTCGCGCCCGCAAGCGCCGATCTTGCGGCGATCTGGCGCTATTCAGCGTCGAACTTGTGTCCTGGAACCCGCGCGCGCGACCCGACAGCCCAAAGCAAAGCGGCGACGCCCGCTTCCGGACGCCGCCGCTTCATGTCCTGCACAGGCCGGCGCCGGGGCAGGCGCCCGATGGAGAAGCCTCACCAAGCCCGAATGCGCGCACCGCACGCGTTCGGGCTATCGAAGGCTCCCGCTCGGTTATTGCTGAGCCCCACCACTCGGCTGCTGCGCCGGCTGCCCGTTCATCTGATCCAGCATTTCCGAGTTATTGGCCTGACGGTCGGCCTTGTGGTTGATCTTCGCGTCCTTCACCTGCGACTTGTACTGCGACTTGGCCTGCTTCTTCGTCGAGTTGTACTCCGCTTTCGCCGACTTCTTCGCGCTGCGATATTCGGCGTTCGCGGCCGCGTTGGCGTTGCGCTTTTGCACCAGCGGGTCGGTCGGCTGCGTCGCGCTCAAGTCCTGCGGCGCGGGCTGCGAGATGCCGGCAGCGGCCGGCGCCTGGCTCGGCGCCATCGTCGGCGCGGTGGCGGGCGCCATGGACGGTGCGGCCGAAGGCATGGCCGCGGGCGCCTCGGCGCCGGGCTGCGCCGCGCCTTGCGCAGAGGCGCCCTGCGCAAAGGCGCCTTGCGCGAAGAGGGCGGCGGTGGCGAGAGCCGTACCGGTGAGCAGCTTGCGAATATGAGTCATGGCGTATCCTCTTTGCAGTCGTTTCGGGGTGAGACCATTTTCGTCTGAAGATCGCCGGGAGGTCTCCCGACGTTACTCAACGTTGCATCTTCTTACGAAATCATGACATCTGGCCCCGAGATGTAACGGCCGCCCGGACACCCGGTTTCGCTTATGATGCTCACCCTTCGCGCGCTGCCGGCGCGCTCCTGATTCCCGTTTCCGCCATGCCCAATCTCGATTTCATGCTCACCGGCGACTACGTCGAACTCCACAACCTCCTGAAGATCACGGGTCTCGCCGACAGCGGCGGCTCGGCCAAGCAGATCGTCGCCTCCGGCGCCGTGAAGGTGGATGGCGAGGTCGAGCTGCGCAAGACGTGCAAGATCCGCGCGGGCCAGTCCGTGCTGCTCGGCGATACGCGTATTGCCGTGCGCGAAGCCGAATAAAGCAAACGGCCCGACGCAGGCCCAAGGCACGGGACACGTGCCCAAGTGAAATGCGTTCGAAAGCGGATGCACCATCCAGGTGCTTTTTATCCGAAAGAAGGGTAATCTCGCACTGAGCTTTCACCCTTGAAACGAACGCACTTTCCGAACGCGCGGCGCGATTTATCGCGCCGCGCTTGCTTTTCATGACCCGACCCACTGCCCCCGCGCGCGCCGATCAGGCGAGCCGCGCCATCGCCCCGCCCTCGCTCAAGCGCCACGCCGCCGACACCGCGCGCCTCGCGGCGCCGCTCGCCATCGCCCAGCTTTCGCAGATGGCCATGAGCGTGACCGACACCGTGCTGCTCGGGTCGCTCGGTGCGGGCGCGCTCGCGGCGGGCGGCCTGGGCGCGAACCTGTTCTTCGTGGTGGTGACGGTGCTGCAAGGCGTGCTCACATCAGTGAGCGTGAGCGTCGCGCAGGCGCGCGGCGCCGACGATCTGCACCGCGTCCCGCACATCTACTGGACCGGCTTCGCGCTCTCGCTGCTGCTGGCCGTGCCCGCGTTCGCGCTGCTGTCGTTCGCGGGGCCGCTCCTGCTCGCGCTCGGCGAGCCGCCCGTGCTCGCGCATCAGGTGGGCGAGTACGCGGCCGTGCTGCGCTGGGGCGCGCCCGCGAGCCTGATCGGCGTGGGCCTGATGCGCTCGTTCCTGCCCGCCATCGGCGCGGCCAAACGCCTGCTGTGGATTTCGATCCTCAGCGTGTTCTTCAACGGCTTCCTGAACTACGGGCTGATTCACGGCGCGTGGGGCCTGCCGCGCCTTGGCTTTCTCGGCTCGGCGGCGGCCACCGCCATCACCGTCTGGCTCACCACGCTCGCGCTGATGGCGCTCCTGCATCTGCGGCCCTCGCATCAGCACTTCGTGGTCGCGCGCCGGCCCACCGCGCCGCTGATGGGCGAACTGTTCGCGATCGGCTGGCCCGTCGCGATCACCTACGCCGTGGAAGCGACGCTCTTTCTCGCGACCGGCCTCCTCATGGGCCTGCTCGGCGCGACGCCGCTCGCCGCGCACCAGATCGCGCTGAACGTGGCCTCGGTGATGTTCATGGTGCCGCTCTCGATCGGCCAGGCGGCCAACGTGCGCGTGGGCTACTGGATCGGCGCCGGCGTGCCGCGCGCGGCGCGCCATGCGGGCTTCGTCGCGCTGGCGCTGGGCGTGGGCTTCATGTCGATGTCGGCGCTCGTGATGGTGCTCGCGCCGCACTGGATCGTCGGGCTCTACCTGCACCTCGACGATCCGGCCAATGCCCCGACCATCGCGCTCGCGACGTCGCTGCTCGGCGTGGCGGCCATCTTCCAGATCGTCGACGGCATGCAGACCGTGGGCTCGGGCTGCCTGCGCGGCCTGAAGGACACCCGCATTCCGATGCTGGCCGCGACGCTCGGCTACTGGGGCATCGGCTTTCCGATCGGCTATGCGCTCGCGTTCCATTTCGGGCTCGGCGCGCTCGGGCTCTGGTGGGGGCTCGCGGCGGGGCTCGCGAGCGTGGCGGCGCTCATGACGTGGCGTTTTCACCGCATGAGCCGGCGCGTGCAGATCGAGGCGGCGGCGCGCGCGGGCTGAGGCACGGCGGCGGCGTGCCGGGCGGACGAGTCCGCGAGCGGCCTGGAATAGCGCGCTTGAGGGGATCGGCAAAGGGACGTCAGCGGCCTGTTAAGCGCACGGTTAAAATACCGGCCTGGCGCCGCACGCCGTCCGCCTCACGAGGGCAGGAAAACAGCGCCCCGCTGCCTGGAGGTCAAGATCGAACCAGACCCGCCATAAAAACCCGCGATAACGCCCCGCTCACGGACCACCCACTCATGCTCGCCCCGATTACCCGACTGTTCCCGCTCTGGGCCGTCCTCGTCTCGCTGTTCGCCTACTTCAATCCGGGCCTCGTCGCGCCGGTCACGCCGCACGTCACGACGCTGCTGATGATCATCATGCTCGCCATGGGCGTGACGCTCTCGTTCGCCGACTTCCAGCGCGTCTTCACGCGGCCCGCGCCCGTGCTCGCCGGCATCTTCCTGCACTATCTGGTGATGCCGCTCGCGGCATGGGGCATCGCCCACGCGCTCCACATGCCGCCCGACCTCACGGCGGGCATGGTGCTGGTGGGCAGCGTGGCGAGCGGCACGGCCTCGAACGTGATGATCTATCTCGCGCGCGGCGACGTCGCGCTGTCGGTGACGATCAGCGCGCTCTCGACGCTCGTGGGCGTGTTCGCGACGCCGCTCCTCACGCGCCTCTACGTCGATGCCTCGATCGTCGTCGACGTGCACGGCATGCTCATGAGCATCCTGCAGATCGTCGCGCTGCCGATTGCCGTCGGCCTCGTCGTGAATCGCCTCGCGGGCGGCCTCGTGCGCCGCGTGGAGCCCGTGCTGCCGCTCGTCTCGATGATCTCGATCCTCGCGATCATCGCGGCCGTGGTGGGCGGCACGCACGCGAGCATCGCCACCGTGGGCCCGCTCGTGGCGCTCGGCGTGGTGCTGCACAACGGCATCGGGTTGCTCGGCGGCTACTGGGGCGGGCGTCTGCTCGGCTTCGACGAATCCGTGTGCCGCACGCTCGCCATCGAAGTGGGCATGCAGAACTCGGGCCTCGCCGCGACGCTCGGCAAGCTCTACTTCTCGCCGCTCGCCGCGCTGCCGGGCGCGCTGTTCTCGGTGTGGCACAACCTCTCGGGGTCGCTGCTCGCGGGCTACTGGGCCGGCAAGCCGGCGCGCGGCAGCGAGCGCGATGCCGACGAAGCGCGCGCGGCCAGCGCCGGGACGTCGGCGGCACGGCGCGGATAAGCGCGGCCTCACCCGCGCAACGCTCGCATCCGCGCTTGCGCGGGCCGCTTCAGCAAGCGGGCCGGCAAACGAACTGACGAGCGCATCGACAAACGCATAGCCAGGCGCGCGAGCCAGCCCAGCAAAACGACCACGCGCCCCTCGCCCCATAGCGCGGGCGGCGTGCGCAGCTCGCAGCGCACCGCCTCGTCCCATCCGCCCACCCACACCCGCTCGCCCGGCGCGAATGGCAAGACATCGCCGGGATCGAGCCAATAGTCCTCGGCGTCGCCTTCCACGGTCATCAGCACGCGCCCTTCGAGCACGCCCAGCACGCCGCCGTCCACGTGGCGCACGAGACGGCAACGGCCGCGCGCGATCCGCAGCTCCTCGCGCCTCGCCTCGGTGTCGGTCTTATCCGCTTGCATGATCCGGTCCATCGCGTTCTCCCGCCGTTCGGTTCGTGATGGATGCAGTGTGCGGCGAGCACGGGCGCCGACGTTTCCGTCCGGCATGAAACGATGCTTGCAGCAAGCGCCGCCGCCCCCGCCTTGCGCGCCGCGTCACGCCGCTTCGCCCGCTTCCCGATAGAATCGGCGGCAAAAGACGCACTACGTAAGCGAACCATCGGGAACACCCCCACGCCGCCCGCTCAAGCGCCAACGCGGGTCGAGCCGTGCATGGGACCGGAGCCCGTGCCGCAGCACGCACGCCGGCCGACACAGGAGAGGAGAATCCGCTTGTCCGCACCTATCGTTCAGAGCCTCGCCCCCGGCGCGCCCCGCGCGGCCGAAGCCGCAGCCCCGCGCCGCGCCGCCTGCGTGCGCACACTCCTCGCGCTCCTGAGCGTCACGCTCGTCGCCGCCTGCGCGACGCGCCCGCCCGCCACCGCCTTCCCGCGCGAGACCTCCGCGGCCCTGCCCGCGTCGGAAGCGAACGCCACGCCACTGGGCGCCGCGCTCGCCGGGCCCGAGGCGGCTCATCCGGGCGAGTCGGGCTTTCGCCTGCTCGCCACCGGCACCGACTCGCTGCAGATGCGCATCGCGCTCGCGCGCGCGGCCACCAAAACCCTCGACATGCAGTACTACATCGCCAACGAGGACACCACGGGCAAGCTGCTGCTCGGCTCCGCGCTCTACGCGGCCGACCGCGGCGTGCGCGTGCGCATGCTCGTCGACGACCTGAACTTCCACGACATCGACCGTCTGATGGCAGCGCTCAACAGCCATCCGAACATCCAGATCCGCGTGTTCAATCCGTACGGCAGCCCGAGCGAGAGCATGTTCGCGCGCACGCGCAACTTCTTCACGAACGTCGACCAGTTCACGCGCCGCATGCACAACAAGGCGACGATCGTCGACAACGCGCTCGCGATCGTGGGCGGGCGCAATCTCGGCGACGAATACTTCAGCGCGAGCCCGACGCTGCAGTTCCGCGATCTCGACGTGCTCACGGCGGGGCCGGTCGCGGCGAGCGTCTCGGCGAGCTTCGACGACTACTGGAACAGCAGCGTGGCCTACCCCTTGAGCGTGCTCAATCACCAGAAGTTCGATCCGCACGATCTCGACGTCGCGCGCGACGACCTGCGCACGCACTGGAGCAAGACCGCCGATCCGTACAACGCGAAGCCGCTCAACGCCACGCCGCTCGCCCAGCAGATCGCGCACGACGGGCTCGGGCTCACCTGGGCGAAATGGCAATTCGTGGCCGACTCGCCGGAAAAGATCGGCGGCGACGAGCAAGGCCAGATGGGCGACGCGATGCGCTCGCTGCTCGATCGCCTCAATCACGCGCAGAGCAGCGTGCTGATCGTCTCGCCGTATTTCGTGCCGCACAAGGCGGGCGTGCAGGCGATTCGCGCGCTCACCGCGCGCGGCGTGCGCGTGGCGATCCTCACCAATTCGCTCGCGGCCACCGACGCCGTCGCCGTGCAGGCCGGCTATAGCCCCTACCGCGTGCCGATGCTCAAGGCCGGCGCGCAGCTCTACGAATTCAAGCCCATCCAGCCCGAGCGCGCCAACGCGCGGCGCCTGCGCGTGATGGGCTCGGCCTCGCGCGCGAGCCTCCATGCGAAAGCCTATGTGATCGACGAAAGCACGCTCGTGATCGGCTCGCTCAATCTCGATCCGCGCTCGGCCAGGCTCAACACGGAGCTCGCGCTCGCGATAGAAAGCCCGCCGATCGCGCACGAAGTGGCCGGCATCTTCGCGCTCGCGACCTCGCCGCAGGTGAGCTATCGCGTCACGCTCGCGACGCCGGCCCAGTTCGCGGCGCTGCGCGGCTCCGCGATTTCCTCGCCGCTCGTATGGACCGACGAGGAAGACGGCATGATCCGCACCTACAACCTCGATCCCGGCGCGGGTTTCTACAGGAATCTCCTAACCGGGCTATTCTTGCTGTTGCCGGTCGACAACCAGTTGTGACGTCCGCGCGCCGTCGTTGGTCCGCGTTGGCCTGCTGCAGTTAGCTTGCTAATTGCCGCGCGGACGGCGCGCGCCGCTGCTCCGCCGCACGACTGCGCCCCCCCATCGGCCCCCAACCCATCACGCAGGCATGAGGCGCCGCGTCCCGCATCGGGCGCCTCGTCCACCATCGGAGTCCCGCCATGACCGCCAGCAACGAGAACGTACGAATGGAACGCGACACGTTCGGCGAGATCGCCGTGCCCGCCGCCCAGCTCTGGGGCGCGCAGACACAGCGGTCCCTGCAGAACTTCCGCATCTCGAGCGAGAAGCAGTCGCCCGAGCTCATCACCGCGCTCGCCACGATCAAGCGCGCCGCCGCCGAAGTGAATCTCTCCCTCGGCGTGCTCGACGAGACCAAGGCGCACGCGATCATCAAGGCCGCCGACGAGATCATCGAAGGCAAGCATCCCGGCGAATTCCCGCTCGCGGTCTGGCAAACGGGCTCGGGCACGCAGACCAACATGAACCTCAACGAGGTGATCGCGAACCGCGCGAGCGAGATTCTGGGCGGCGAGCGCGGCGAGGCGCGCAAGGTGCATCCGAACGACGACGTCAATCGCGGCCAGTCGTCGAACGACGTGTTCCCCACGGCGATGCACGTGGCCGCCGCCTACGGCATCGTCAAGCATCTGCTGCCCGCGCTGAAGACGCTGCGCGACACGCTCGACACCAAGTCGAAGCAGTTCGCCGATATCGTCAAGATCGGCCGCACGCACCTGCAGGACGCCACGCCGCTCACGCTCGGCCAGGAGTTCTCGGGCTACGTCGCGCAGCTCGACCAGGGCATCCGGCACGTGGAGTCGACGCTGCCGCATCTCTACGAGCTCGCGCAAGGCGGCACCGCCGTGGGCACGGGCTTGAACGCGCACCCGCAGTTCGCGCAGAAGGTCGCGGAGACCATCGCGAAGCTCACGGGCGTGCCCTTCGTCACGGCGCCCAACAAGTTCGAGGTGATGGCCGCCGCCGACGCGCTCGTATTCGCGCACGGCGCGCTCAAGACCGTCGCGGCCAGCCTCATGAAGATCGCCAACGACATCCGCTGGCTCGCGAGCGGCCCGCGCTGCGGCCTGGGCGAGCTCTCGATCCCCGAGAACGAGCCGGGCAGCTCGATCATGCCGGGCAAGGTCAATCCTACGCAGTCCGAAGCGGTCACGATGCTCTGCTGCCAGGTGTTCGGCAACGACGTGGCCGTGAACGTGGGCGGCGCGAGCGGCAACTTCGAGCTCAACGTGTTCCGCCCGATGATCGCGCACAATGTGCTCCAGTCGATCCGTCTGCTCGCGGACGGCGCGCTCTCGTTCAACGATCACTGCGCCGTGGGCATCGAGCCCAATCGCACGCGCATCGACACGCTGCTCAACGAGTCGCTGATGCTCGTGACGGCGCTCAATCCGCACATCGGCTACGACAAGGCCGCGCAGATCGCCAAGAAGGCGCACAAGGAAGGCACGACGCTCAAGGCCGCCGCGCTCGCGCTCGGCCACGTGAGCGAGCAGCAGTTCGACGAATGGGTCAAGCCCGCCGAGATGGTCGGCACGTTGAAGAAATAAGCCCTGTTTCAGGGGCTAAAACGTCGGCGTCCGGAATGCGAAGCGGGCGGCAAGGCTTCATGCCTCGCCGCCCGCTTTGTTCTGCATGCAGCAGATGCCGCGCATGCAGTCCGCGTTCAATCCGCGTTTAATCCATCAAACCTTGCCTTTCGCCACTTCCTCGGGCTTCAGCTCGACGATCGCGTCGAGCGCTTCCTTCACGTCGAGCGCATATTTCGCGAGACGCTTTTGCTCGTCCGTTTCCGGCACGAACGTCGGCACGGGAATCGGGTTGCCGTTTTCATCGACGGCCACGAACACGATCAGGCAATCGGTCGTGAGACGCAATTGGCCGCTCTTCGGGTCGCCCGCGTGCACGGTGATGTGGATGTGCATCGACGTGCGGCCCGTGGCCACCACGCGCGCGCGCAGCTCGACCATGTTGCCGACGAGGATCGGCCGGCGAAAGCGGATATTGCCCACGCTCACCGTCACGCAGTAGCGGCCCGACCAGACGGCCGCGCACGCATAGGCGGTTTCGTCGATCCATTTCATCAGGGCGCCGCCGTGGACTTTGCCGCCGAAGTTCACCGAAGTCGGCTCGGCGAGAAAGCGGAACGTCGTTTCCGAACGGTCCAGAGGCTGGGAAGGCGTACTCATAGTGGCTCCGCTCGTGGGGTTTGTGCCTGACTGGCCAGGCATCGTTATGGGGTGCCGCCGATTATACGAGCGCCATAAGTCATTCGCAGACACCTTCGCAAGCGCAGTCGTGCAGTGCGGCCGGGCCGCGTGCCCCGCGCCTCGGCCGCGCTCAAGCCGCCGAGAACCGCGCCCGGTAATCGAGCGGAAGCACGCCGTAGCGCCGCTCGAACGCGCGCCGCAGATTCTGCTCGGTGCCGAAGCCGCAGTCCGCGGCAATGCGCTTGACCGGCAGCCGCGACTGCGCGAGCGCGTGCGCCGCGGCTTCCACGCGCATGGCCGCGACGGTGCGCGCGGGCGTGCGCCCCACGGCCTCGACGTAGCGCCGCGCGAAGGTGCGCGGGCTCATGCGCGCCGCTTCGGCGAGACGCTCGACGTTCAGCTCCGCGTGCAGGTTGGCGGCCATCCAGCCATGCAGCGCGTCGAAGGCGCCGCCCGCCGCGCTTTGCGCCTCGAGCGTCTCGCTGAACTGGGCCTGGCCGCCCGGCCGCTTCATGAACACCACGAGCCGGCGCGCGGCATGCATGGCGACCGCGTGGCCGCAGTCCTCCTCGATCAGCGCGAGCGCGAGATCGATGCCGGCCGTCACGCCCGCCGAGGTCCAGACCACGCGGCCGTCACGCTCGTCGCGCACGAAGATCGGCTCGGGATCGACGTCGACGCGCGGAAACCGTCGTGCAAGCTGCGCCGCGTTGCGCCAGTGCGTGGTGGCGCGGCGTCCGTCGAGCAGGCCCGCCGCGGCGAGATAGAACGCGCCGGTGCAGACCGACGCCACGCGACGCGCGCGCGGCGCAGCGGTGGCGATCCAGGCGACCAGCTCGAGCTGCAACGTCGTGGAATCGTCGATGGGCACGCCCGGGACGATCAGCGTGTCGATGGCGGCGGCGTCGAGCGCATCGAGCCGCTCGGTGACGACCGGCATCCCCGCGAAGGTGGGCAGCACGCCGCCCGCCATCGAGGCGAGCGTGACGCGATAAGCGCAGGGCTCGGCGAGCCCGGCGGACGCGGGCGCGGCACGGGTGCGCTCCGCGCGCATCGCCAGTTCGGCGCGCCAGAAGGCCTCGACGGGCCCGCAGGCGTCCAGCAGCACGAGATCGGGCGCGACCGCGAACACCACGTGGCGCACGCAAGGAGAAGCAGACATAGGAGATAAGAGGCGATGGAGGCGCGATACAACCATCATCGCATGCGCGCCGTTGGCAGGCACGTCGATCTTGCGTCAATTCCTGCCAGGGTGCGAAGCACGAAAGTGCGGGACGACATAGCGGCACACCGACCGCCCGGCTCGCCCGCTTACTTGCGAATCGTGATGCCTTCGTCGATCGTGCCGTACATCGTGATGCCGCTTGCGCCGCTCGACGGCGCGCTGCCGCCCTGGGCGCAGGCCGCGCAGAGCAGCGCAAGCGCTGCAAGGGCCAGAATGCGTTTCATGACTACCTGTTGCTTCCAGAAAGAAATTCATTCTAGCGCGGCGCTGCCGGGCTCAACGAATTGGCCGCCAGCGGGCCAGAAGCGGCGCCGCGCCCCGCACGCCATATTTCATGACAACCTGAAACGTCGAATGCCTGGTTTCGCTAGAGTAGGCACATGGGCCATCGCACCATGCTCGCGCCCGCGGCGTGACCAGATCGTCCGAAACACCCGCTTCGCATGGGAGCCATCATGCCTCTTCCCGTCACCGATGAAACCAGCCACTTCCCCGGTCTCGCGCGCGTTGCCGCGCTGCTCGCCGATCCCGGGCGCGCCGCCATGCTGTGGGCGCTCATGGACGGCAGTGCGCGCCCGGCCGGCGAGCTCACGATGATCGCGGGCCTCTCGCCCTCGGCCGCGAGCGCGCATCTCGCCCGGCTCGCCGATGGCGGCCTGCTCGCGCCCGAAGTGCGCGGGCGGCATCGCTATTACCGCATCGCCACGCCCGAAATCGCGGCGGCCATCGAAGCGCTGATGAACGTCGCGCATGCCGCCGCGCCCGCGCAGCCCGTCACGCGCCCCGCGCGCACTGTTCCCGTCGAGATGCGCCACGCGCGCACCTGCTACGACCACATGGCGGGCGAGGTCGCGGTGCGCGTGTTCGACCGGCTCGTCGAAGGCGGCTGGCTCGTGCGCCACGACGACGACCTCGAGGTGACGGAACAAGGCGTGGCGCGCCTCACCCATTGGGGCGTCGATCTCGGGGCGCTGCGCGCGCGCCGGCGGCGCTTCGCCTGCACCTGCCTCGACTGGAGCGAACGGCGCCCGCATCTGGGCGGCGCGCTCGGTGCGGCGCTGCTCGAACGCTTCACGTCGAACGGCTGGGTCGAGCACGCGAGCCGCCCGCGCGTGCTGCGCATCACGCCGCTCGGGCAGCGCGAATTCGACGCGTTCGTCGCGGCATAACCGCCCCATCAAGCTGACAAATACCCGACAACACCGCTCAATACGCATTCAAAATTGCGCTTTCGTCCGAAAGTCATACGTTCTGTTACATCTGGTACATAAGCTCTAACAATTGAGGGCGCATTGAAACAGGCGCGGCGGATAGAGTTCCTCACGTAGCTCCCCGAAATCATGCGAGGAGCCGGAGAACCACTATGACAACGCGCACCTCATCGCCTGGCACGTTCCGCCGCTACGACAACCCGCAGGACACGCACCACGTCGCTGCACGCCGCCCGCGCGGCCGCACGCTCATCGCCGGCGCCGTACTCGCCGCTTTCGCGCTCAGCCTCGGCGGCGCCAACGCCTGGGCGCAGGCCGCGCCGCAGGGCGCGCCTGTCGCCGCGACCAGCCCGGCCGGCGACCCGCCCGGACGCGTCGCGCGTCTCGACTACATGGCCGGCGACGTCACCACCGAGCCGGCCGGCGCTACCGACTGGTCCTACGCGCAACTGAACCGCCCGCTCACGACCGGCGACCAGCTCTGGAACGACGCCAACGCGCGCTCGGAGCTGCACATCGGCTCGACGGCCGTGCGCATGGGCCCGCAAACGAACGTCGACGTCCTCAATCTCGACGATTCGACCGCCCAGTTGAAAGTCGCGCAAGGCACGCTCTCGGCGCGCGTGCGCGAGCTGCCGCCCGGCAGCTCGTATGAAATCGACACGCCCAACCTCGCGCTGGGCGTGACGAGCCCCGGCGACTATCGCGTCGACGTCGCGCCCGATGGCAGCGCCACGACCGTGACGGTGCGCAGCGGCAGCGTGACCGTGTACGGCGAGAACGGTCAAACGCCGATGTCGGCGGGCCAGCAGATCCGCTTTGCCGGCACCGACCTGCAACAGGTGGCAAGCGAGGCCGCGCCGCCCCCCGATGCGTTCGACCAGTGGGCGCTCGCGCGCGATGCCGCCGAGGACCGCTCGGTCTCGGCGCGCTACGTCTCGCGCGACGTGCCCGGCTATCAGGACCTGGACGCCAACGGCACGTGGCGCGAAAGCCCGCAATACGGCGAGGTCTGGACGCCCAGCAACGTGCCCTCGGGCTGGGCCCCGTATCACGACGGCCACTGGGTCTGGCAGGCGCCGTGGGGCTGGACATGGGTCGACGACGCGCCGTGGGGCTTCGCGCCCTACCACTATGGCCGCTGGGCCTATGTCGACAATTCCTGGGCATGGGTGCCGGGGCCGCTCGTCGAGACTGCGCCGCCCGTCTACGCGCCTGCGCTCGTCGCTTTCGTGGGCGGCGGCGGCGGCGGCCCCGACTGGGGCGTGAATCTCGCCATCGGCGGCGCGGCCGCGGCGGGCGTCGCGTGGTTCGCGCTCGGGCCGGGCGAGCCGTGGCATCCGCACTGGGGCGGCTGGAGCCCGCATTACTACGACCGCGTGAATCAGACCGTGATCGTCAACAATTACCGCCACGACGTGAACATCACGAACATCAACGTGCACAACACGTTCGTGAATTACCGCGTGCCCGGCGCCGTGACCGCCGTGCCTGCCACCGCCTTCGTCCATGGCCAGCCGACTTCGCGCTTCGCGCAGCGTGTCGACCCGCGCCAATGGCAGAACGCGCGCATTCAGTCGGGCACGCCGGGCATCGCGCCGGTCAAGGGCAGCTTTGGTTCGAATCTGCGCCGCGCCGACTATCGGCCGCCGGCCTCGCTCAATCAGCGTCAGGTCGTGGCGACGCGCGCGCCCGTCGCGCCGCCTGCCTTCCGGGACAACCTCGCGCAGCGCTTCGCCCACGGCGGCGGCACCGTGCCCGGCGCAGGCGCGCCGGTCGTGCGCGTCTCCGCGCCGGCGCATGCCTCGTTCTCACCGTTCTCGCCCGCCTCGCACGGTGGATGGCCGCAGCAGAACGTGCGCGTCGTGCCACCCCATTCGCCCGTGATCGGCGCGGCGGGCCGGCCCAATGGCGCGCCGGGTCAGGCATCAATGCCAGGCCAGGCGCCGCGTCCGGGCGCGTTCGCCCAGGGCGGCCCGCATGGCCCCGGCGAGCCGATGGCCCCGCATGGTCAGCAACCGGGACAACCTGGCATGCCGGCAGCGATGGCGAACGGCCATGGCGCCGCCGTTGCGCAGGCAAACGAAGCGCATGGCGTGCCGCGTCCGCCGCAGTTCGCGGGCCGGCCCGCGGGCGGTCAGCCGCAGGGCGCCATGCCCGGCGGCGAGCCGCACGCACCGGGCGCGGCTGGCAACATGAATGGCCGCGCCGTGGCCGGCGCGCCGGGCGACGCGCATCAGCCGTCCTGGATGCAGCCGCATGCGCCGATGGCCCAGCATGGGCAGCCAGGCGGCGCGGCGCCGGGTCAGGAAAACCGGCAGCAGGCGTTCGCGATGCAGCAGCCGCATGAAGGCGAGCCGCCACGCGCAGACACGCCCGCGCATGCGCCGCAACCCGCCGCGGGCGAAGCACCGCACAGCCCGCAACCGATGCAGTCGCAACCCCGCGCGGACGCTCATCCGCAACCGCAACCACAGCAGCGCGCTGAATTTCATCCGCAGCCGCAGTCTCAGCCGCGCGAGGAACCGCGCCCGCAGCCGCAACCGCGTGCGGAGGCCCACCCGCAACCGCAACCTCAGGCGCGTGCCGAATTCCACCCGCAACCCCAGCAGCAGCCGCGTCCGGAATTCCATCCGCAACCGCAGCCGCAACCGCGCGCGGAATTCCATCCGCAACCGCAACCCCAGCCGCGTCCGCAGCCGCACCCGCAGCCCCAGCCGCATCCGCAAGCGAGCGGCGGCCACGACGAGCATCACCACGGTTGATCGCAACACCCGGCGCGCGCCACAACGCGCACGCCGCCCACGAAAAAGCCCCCGCGCTCGCCAGGAGCGCGGGGGCTTAATGTTTATCGCGTACCGCTCGCCGCGTCAGACCGCCATCGGCGCCGTGAGCGGATCGTGATGCCGGTAGCCGGCCAGCGAGAAATCAGCAGGCTCGACTTTTTCGAGCCACTCGGGCTCATAAACGCCGGTCTTCGCATACTCGGGCACGCGCGAGGCGATCTCGAGGCGCGGGCTCTCGTAGGGCTCGCGGCGCAGTTGCTCGTTGAGCATGCCGAGCTGGTTCTCGTAGATGTGCGCATCGCCGATGAAATACGTGAACCAGCGCGGCGTATAGCCCGTCAGACGGCCGACCAGATGCAGCAGCACCGCGCCCTCGGTCAGGTTGAAGGGCGTGCCCAGGCCCACGTCGTTGCTGCGGATATACAGGCACAGCGAGATTTCGCGCTTCGTAACGTTCGGCAGGAACTGATAAAGCAGGTGGCAAGCGGGCAGCGCGATCTCGTCGAGCACCGCCGGGTTCCAGCCATGAAACAAAATCCGTCGGTCGGCGGGATTGCTCATGATCGTGTCGAGGCACTGACGCAGCTGATCGACCGCCTTGTAGAGCAGCACCTTCGGCCGGCCATCCTCGCTGAATTCGCTCACCCGCGCATAGCCGCGCGACTGCGCGTCGGCGAGCTGCGCGCTCGCGTCGGCGTCGAGCACCTTGTAGGCGGGCCACTGGCGCCACTGCACGCCGTAGACATCGCCCAGATCGTCGGTGCCGCGGCGGTACGGATTGGCGAGCCACTGCGCGTTCTCGTTCGCGTTGGCATCCCAGACCTTGCAGCCGAGCGCGCGGAAGTCCGCGGCGCTGCGCGAGGCGCGCAGGAAGCCGATCAGCTCGCCCACGGCCGACTTGAACGCCAGCTTTTTCGTCGTGACGGCGGGAAAGCCGTGTTGCAGGTCGAAGCGCAACATGGCGCCCGGCATGCTGATCGTGCGGATGCCGGTGCGATTTTCCTGCCAAGTGCCGGTGTCGAGAATCGAGCGGACGAGCTCGAGATACTGTTTCATGCGCGGTCCCTGAGCGGGCGCGAGCGCGCCCGGTGCGGATTCAAAAACGAGATTCTATAGCAAGCCGGCAAACGGCAGACCCGGTCCACCGGAGGACAATGAGGGGGCAATCGGAGCGAGGCACGATAACGCCGCACGGCGTCATTCGAGGTGGCTGGCCACCATGACAGATACGCGCGTCGGCATAACGATGCGTCGACGTAACAAATTCGCGCAGATTCGCACGATGGCGAGGGAGTAAAAAAGGAAAATAATGCCGCCGATAATGCGCCGTATGGCGACGGCCGGCAAACGCCCGGTAAAAACCGGCAGCGTAAAAATCAATACGACGAATAGTGTGACCACTACAGCGTGACAATCGTGTGGCGAATTATCCGCAATGCGCCTGGAATAACGACACACGCACCGACAAACGCACACCACGCGCCAGCTCTGGCCGCGAAGAAACGAAGAAACAACGGAACGAAGCAGCGCATCGCCGCGGCGACGCGGACAAGGCGGCCCGCACCGCGAGCCGCCCGCCGCACGAACCTGCGCCCCCGCGCAAGTCCGCTTGCACCCCTGACACACACCCCTGACACCTGCACCCTCTCGGCCGCTTCGGGCTCTTCGTCAGCCTGCTTCATCAGTGCTTGTGCGGCCGTTTCGGGCGGCCGCTATGTGGTCCCCTCGACGAGGCCGCCTTCAGGCCCCGCCCCCCGAAACCAGTCCGCCCGGGTGCGGCGCGAGCGGATCGCTCTCCATATGCCGCATGCCATGCGCACACAGCAGCCGGTAGAGCGTCACGCGCGAAATGCCCAGTTCCTGCGCGGCGTCGCCAAGACGCCCGCGATGGCGCAGCAAGGCCAGCTCGATGGCCTGGCGCTCGGCGGCCTCGCGCGCCTGCGCGAGCGAGACCGGCACCACCTCGACGTAATCGCCCAGCTCCAGATCGCGCGCCGTGATCGCGCGCCCTTCGGTCATGACGATCGCGCGCCGCACGCGGTTGATGAGCTCGCGCACGTTGCCGGGCCAGCTGTAGTTATGCAGCGCGGCGATGGCGTCGGGGGAAAAGCCGCGCAGGCGCCGCCCGCCGTCCTTCTTGAAGCGCTCGAGCATGTGCCGCGCGAGCAGTTCGATGTCCTTGCCGCGCGCGCGCAGCGGCGGCTCGTCGATCTGCAGCACGCACAGGCGGTGATACAAATCCTGACGGAAGCGCCCTTCGACCATGGCCGCGCGCATGTCCACGTGCGTGGCGGAGATGATGCGCACGTCCACCGGCATCGACTGATGGCCGCCCAGGCGCTCGATCTTGCCTTCCTGGAGAAAGCGCAGCAGGCTCGCCTGGCTTTCCATCGGCAGATCGCCGATTTCGTCGAGAAAGAGCGTGCCGCCGTTGGCCGATTCCACGCGCCCGATCTTGCGCTGGCTCGCGCCCGTGAACGCGCCGCGCTCGTAGCCGAACAGTTCCGACTGCAGCAGATGCGGCGGAATGGCCCCGCAATTGATGGGCACGAACGGCGCATTGCGCCGCGACGAGCGCTCGTGAATGGCGACCGCGGTGAGTTCCTTGCCGGTGCCCGATTCGCCCGAGATGAACACGGGCGCGTCGGTCATCGCGACCTTGCGGATCGAGCGGAACAGCGCCAGCATCGCCTCGCACGAGCCCACCATTTCGCCTTCCGTGCCGCCCGAGGTGTCGTTCGAGGCGGATTCCGTGAGCGAGACCATGCCATAGGCGTGACCCACGGAATCGACGATGCGCTCGCCGCTCCAGGGCACCGTTACGTAATCGAAACAGTAATCGCGCACGAGACGGCGCAAGTTGGCGTCCTGCAACTGACCGGTCGTGGTGGCCGCGACCCAGCCCACGTTAGGCAACGTGAGGCACGGCTCGAACGCGCCGATCTCATGCAGATGGAATTCACTGGACAAATCGAGCAGGCCGCCCGCGGGCAGGCCCGCGCGCAGCGCGCGCCGCGCTTCCCGCGCGTTGCCGACGATCTCCACCTGCCAGCCCCGCTCGTGGAACCGCTCGTTCAGCGCTTCATTCGGATTGCGCGTCACGTAAACCAATTGCCGCGTTGCGGATTCCATTATTCAGATCCTCTTGCCAACACATCGTTACGAAATGACGGCACGCACCTGATGTACAGATATGCAGCAAAAGCAGCCACTCGCCGGGCGCGAACGGGCGCGGCGAACATGGGGGCTTTTGCTGTCAGTGAATCCCCGAACTGCGGCGTGTGTGTCACCGTGCCCATGGCTGGGCTTTTGTTATGGGTATTACGTGTTTTTCTGAAGCTTACTATATGCACCGGGGTGTTGGATAGAAAATATGCGGCGTGAATCGTTAAGGGCACGATGGAAAGGTTTCCATTATGCGCGCACTGAATTGTAAGGACAAAATCCATTGCGGATGTTTCCATTCCGTTGCACCCGCACCCTTATTCGCAGGCCGCGCGATTACGTCCAACAATATCGGTCGCAAACGTTCTCCGCCGATACTCGCGAGCGAAATTCCGGCGTTTAAAAGCGGCCCGCGTTTCAGCGCTGAAACATTTTTTTGAAAATACGCTATTCAAAATCCGTAGAAAATAGCCGGACCCAAGACGTATCAACGGATTGCGTGACATGGCACACGTTTCGCTAAATGTCCCGCACCAGGAGATACGCCATGCGACTCATTCCTTCGAACGTCAGGCGCAGTGCTTCCAGCGCACGCAGCGTGCTCGCCGCCATGCTGGTTCCCGCCGCGCTTCTCGCCCTCGCACCCTCGGTGCGCGCGCAGACCGCGACGGCGAGTGCGGATGTCGTCGTGGCCAACGACGGTGTCATTCCTGCAACAAGTGCGGCCATGGTGCCCGCCACGCTCGACGTGAGCACGGCACCCCACTCCGATAACGACACAAGCGACAAGAACTTGAACACCGGCACGCTTGCCGCCGATCCGGGTCTCGCAGGGGACGATCCGGTGCTCGCGGGCGTCGGCGCCATCGACGACCAGACGCTCGCACGCCAGCGCGGCGGCGCCGTGGGCATGGTGATGGTCGCCGCCACGCCGCAGCTCATGCGCGGCAACAGTGTGACGCTCTGGGACGAAATCGCCCCGCCCGCGCCGCTGCCGATCCCGGTGGACGCCGGCCAGGCAGCCCAGGGCAACGTCGCCAGCTACGTCCGGAAGTAACGAACGCAACGCAGCACCGTAATTGCCAGACAGACACGCGCCGTCCACGGCGCGGTTCCGGGCAGCACCCGATGCGCGCCGCCCGGCACCAGAGACGGAGACCGACATGACAGTTTGCTTCACGACGCCACGCGGGCACTGCGCCCGGGTCGCCGCCGTCCTCGGCGCAGCCCTCGCAGCGACGCTCAGCGCGGGCGTCAGCGCGCAGCAGGTGACCAATCCCGGCGATATTGTCATCGAGCGCGACATCACCCCGCGCAGCGCCTTCGCCAGCGTGCCGAAGAACCAGGACCCGGTACTCGTGCGCGCCACCACGTTCCCGAAGAACTCGTTCGATCCGGCCATGGCGACGCTCGTCACCGACACGGACCTCACCAATGCGCGCGGCAATTCCGGCGTGAACACGAGCGGCGCGCTCGCCGGCGAGGCCGCAGGCGTGCAGGCCATCAACCGCATTCTCGTGGGCAACCCGTCGGCCTCGAACGCGGCGCTCGGCGCGGGCGGCAGCGCCCAGGCCATAGGCGGGCTCGGCGGGACCATCTCGTCGACTGTCAACGGCGCGCTGGCGCCGCTCACGAGCGCGCTAGGCGCCATCGGAGGCATGAAATGAGCCGTCGTCTCCCTGTTAGCGCACCGGTCCTTGCCGCGCTGGCGCTCGCCACTCCCCTGGCTGCGCTCTCCACGGCGGCGCACGCCCAGGCCACGGTAGGCGCAACCGCCGTGATCGCGCCGAACGCCGCGACCGCCACGACCGGCGCGCTCGCCGTGAACGAAGCCGCCGGGCTCGACAACGCCCAGGGCAACCAGTTGACCATCACCAACGGCGGTTCGGTGGCCAATGTCAATCTCGACGAACAAGGCGCCACGGCGCGCGCTCGGCTAGGCAATGCCAGCGCGGTCATCGGCACAGGCGCCTTCACGAACACGTCCGGCGCCATGATGGTGAATCAGACGGCAGGCGTGGGCAACATCCAGCGCAACAGTGCGCAGATCGGCACTGGGGCGTTTGGAGTTGCACTGGTTTCGGACGGAGAACTGTCCGCGGCCAGCGCAACGAACGGCGGTGTGGGCAACCAGGCAGGCCAGGCAGGCGGCATTCGTGAGGTACGCATCGACGGTGTGGCCTTCAGGAATGCAACGGGCCTCGTGCAGGTGAACCAGACAGCCGGCGCCGGTAACGCTACGGCAAACAGTTTTGTGCTCCGTCCCCCGGCGGGCACTCTTTTTTAACTGACCACTCAAGTATCGGAGCGAAACATGAAGCGCACCCTCATCGCAGCGGCAGTTCTCGCGACGGCGGCAGGTTCCGCTTTCGCAAGCCCCACGACGGCTTATCTCTTTAACACCACGGGCGTGTACGACACGGTCGGCATCGAAGGCTTTGTCGGCCTGTTCGGATGCGTCAGCGTCTCGAGCACCGCAGGCGCCGTCATCAACAACACGCAGACGACGGGCGGCGGCACGCTCACGCCGCAGGCACAGAGCTATCAGTTCGGCAACGTGACGACCACCTACAACAACAACACGTGGAGCGTGAGCGGCACGGGCACGAATTCGAGCTACAAGACTTCGTCGTTCGCGACGGCCAACCAGTCGGCATCGTCGAGCTCGTCGACGAAGACGAATAACGTGAGCGCCTCGACCTCGAAGACCGCGTCGAGCAACTCGAGCTTCGGCAAGACCTTCAACGCCGGCATCTCGGGCGACTACCATGTCGCCACCGACAGCGGCAACACGAGCAACTCGACCACCGCCAGCACCTCCAGCGACACGGGCAGCAAGACCAATGGCCACGCGTACACCAGCGTCGGCAACAACACGTCGACACATTCGCAAAGCGGCAACGGCAGCGCACAGGTGAGCGCCTCGTGGTCGCACAGCGGCAACTTCCTGAACGGCTCGGCCGGCGCCAGCGTAAGCGGGTCCGAAGGCACGTCGCACACGAAGACCAACTCGCATAACAACAGCGACACGACGGCAACGGCGAGCAGCTGGACGAACAACAACAACCGCAACACGAGCAACAGCTCGACCAACGCGAACACGGCCTACGCCGACGGCACGGGCAGCGCAGCGGTTTCGGCCTATGCGAACGGCACGAGCACCAAGTCGAGCGATTCGAGCAAGACGTATAACCACTCGTACGGCGCATCGAGCAGCAGTTCGAACTCGAACTCGCACTCGTACGCGACGGCCACGGACCAAAGCAAGACGTCAGGCTATAGCGTGAACGACTCGCTCACCACGGTCAACGAATCGACCACCGGCTCGCTCACGCAGTACACCAACACGCAGCAGGCAGGCACGCTCAACGCCACCACGGGTAACAGCGCGGCCACCGGCGTCACGGGCAACCTCGGCGTGAACATCGCGGAAGGCATCAACAACGCACAAAGCAACGACGTTTCGCTCGCTTCCGTCGATATGGGCAATGTGTTCGGTAACGCTCAGATCTTCAACAATCAGGCGTCCGCCGGCACGGCGAATGTGAAAAACTTCAATCTGAACGCATCGGTGGGTGACGGCTCGCTCGCCAGCGTCTCGGGCAACGTCGGTGTGAACGTCGCATCGGGTATCGGCAACGCGCAGAACAACAGCCTTGCCGGCTCCGTCACGACGGCCAACGCCGGCAATGCCTCGACGACGGCGATGGTCGCGACCGACAACAACGTGCAGAACGCGGGGATGGTCGCCAATGGCCAGTTCCAGGGCACGGCTAGCCTCGGTTCCAACACCCTCACCGGCGCGCAAGGCAACATCGGCGTGAACATTGCCGGCGGCATTGGCAACCTGCAGCACAACGGCATGGCCATCGCCGCGATGAACAACGGCCATTAAGGCATCACGCGGTACCAGCGAGCATCGCTGAGCAGTCTTGAAGTCAGTGTCATTCCAGGCTGTACCCCAACGCGCCGGCCGCCGCCACACAGCGGCCGGCGTGCAAACCAGATGCAGGAGACCACCATGTCCGGGTCCGTATCGTCCCCGGCGTCAGGGATGTTTGCCGCCGCGATGGCGCTTTGCGCCGCCGCAGCATGGGTGCCTTGCCATGCGCAGTCGAGCATCGACGCGACTCACCTGATCGGCGTGCCGATCAAGCTGCCGGTCCACTCGATGCGCGATATTCGTTACAACAGCGTGGTCACCCAGCAATATGACTATAGCTGTGGCGCCGCCGCGCTCGCGACGCTGCTCAAATATGGCTACGGCATCGACATCCCCGAAGCGGAACTGATCCGGCGCATGATGGTGTTCTCCACGCCCGAAGTGGTCGTGAAAAACGGCTTCTCCATGCTCGACATGAAGAAGTTCGTCGAAACGATCGGCCTGCGCGGCCGGGGCTTTCGCGTCAACACCGACGCGCTCTATCACCTGCAGATTCCCGTGCTCGTCCTCATGAACATCGATGGCTACGAGCACTTCGTGATCGTCAAGCATGCCGAGAACGGCCGCATCTTTATCGCGGACCCCGCGCTCGGCAACCGCATCGTCGCCGAGGACGACTTCGCGAAGACGTGGAACGGACTCGTCTTCGCCGTGCTCGGCAAACCGTTTCTGGAGGACTCTCCGCTGTTGCAGAACAACGAGTCGCTCGCCCTGAAGCTGCGCGAGAACGCCCTGCTCAACGGCTCGGCGCCGACTCCCTTCTTCGAATACGGTCTCGACAAGGCCGTAATGTTTTGAAGTCCTGACGAGTCATGAACCGCAACCTCTCACAGTGTGGCATCGCGGCAGGCATCTGCGCGCTCGCCTGCGCGTGGTCGAGCAGTGCGTGCGCCGCCGAGAGCCTTGCCTCCACCCAGGCCGCCGTGCCCGCGTTTCTCGCGGCGGGCGCCCCCGATATGCAGCCCGTGCGCTGCGAGCCCGTCGGCGACGACGTGCTCGCGCATCAGACCGGCAAGTATGCCGGCAGCGACATGATTTCCGGCTTCGTGCTCAACGTGCTGTCGCAATGGCAGTTGCCCAACGGCGCGAGCGCCGTGGCACAAGGCGCGCTCACCGTCGCGCAGAACGCCGCCAACCAGTTGAGCGCCACCGTGCAGACCACGGCGCACGTCACCGACCCGGTGCCGGGCGGCACGACCGCAGCCAATAGCGGCGCCACGCCGAACACGTCGGCCACGGGCGGCCAGAACGTGTCGGTCAACGGCGTCTCGCAGATCACCCAGGTCGCAGGCAACGGCAACGTCGGCTCCAACGCGGCGACCATCAACTACAACAACAGCGCACCGCAACTGCCGGTCATCGCGGGTGCGAACCAGCCGAGCGCATCGGCTTCGAACGCGAACGGCACGATCCAGGCCGGCATCGCGTTCGGCGGCAACGGCATCAACGTCACGCTGCAGACGCCCGCGGGCATGGCGACGCAGAACATCTTGCCGAGCAATGCACAGCAGGCGGGCGCGATTGCCCAGTTGCTCCAGGTCGCAGGCAACAACCAGCAAGTCGCCAATCAATTGCAGCTCAGTCTGCAGACGCAGCAGCTCAGCGCGCAGATGATCCGGCAGGCCGGCGTATTACAGGCGCTACGCAACACCCGCTAACAAAGGACGCCGCCTATTTGATCAACAACCTGCCGCCTACCGCCAGTGGCGGCCACAACAAAGGAGACATCTGAAGGAGACCGACACGCGGCCAGTCAGACCGCGTGAAGCATCAGAGAAGCGTATCGACGGTGCGGGCGCGGAGCCAGGAGCTCTGTCGTACACCCGCGTTCGATCCGGGGGGAAAAGAATGAACACGACGTACAACACGGCGGTGCCGCGTTTGACGCTGGCCGCCATTCCAGCAGCAGTCCTGATTTTTGCACTCGCACAAAACGCGCAGGCGCAGGCACTGCAGGGCCAGTCTGTCGAAGACCGGCTCACCACGCTCATGCGCGTGGTCGACGAGCAGCAGCGGCAGATTCAGTCTCTCGAGCGCCAGGTCACGAACCTCGAAATGGCGCAACGCGGACGCGGCATGCCGGGCGCCGACGCGCCCGATGCCGCTTCCGGCACGAGCGTCGCCGAGCAGCCCGGCGCGGACGGCCTGCCCGTGCCGCTACCGCCGCTCGCGCAGGCGCTGCCCGGCGCCACCGCGCCAGGCTCGCTCACCGGCACCGCCACGGGCGTACCGGTGAACCCGCCCTCGCCCGACAGCGGCCAGACCGCCGGCGCCACGGGCTCCGCGGCCGCGAGCGGGCCGCAGCAGGGTGCACCCGTCGGCGTCAACCCCGGCGCGAGCCCGACCGTGGGCGAGACGCAAAAGAACGCCGAGCCCACCCGCACCCAG
Organism: Paraburkholderia sp. J63; assembly: GCF_905220245.1. Taxonomy (NCBI): domain Bacteria; kingdom Pseudomonadati; phylum Pseudomonadota; class Betaproteobacteria; order Burkholderiales; family Burkholderiaceae; genus Paraburkholderia; species Paraburkholderia sp. J63. The sequence goes on from NZ_CAJMZF010000002.1 coordinate 130,167, forward strand.
GCCGAGGAAGCGGTCGTGCAGCGCGAGCATGCGCCGCTCTTCGACCACAAGCTCACGCTGGACTGGGGCATCAGCGACACCTATTACGACCGTCGCCAGCTCCAGCTCTCAGGCTTCCTCGCGCTCGATGCGATCTTCCTCGGCAACATCAATCTGGGCGAGACGAAGTCTCACCAGATCATGGCCGACCTCGACACGCGGTACGGCATCACCGACCGCATGAGCATCGACGTCGACGTGCCGTACATCTACCGCCACAGCAGCTTCATCGTGGGCGGCGCGGGCGGCTCGGCGAGTTCGCTCTCCGATGCGTCCGTCAATTCGAGCGACATCGGCGACGTGAACTTCGGGATCTACTACCAGTTCCTGAAGGAGACCAACAGCCTGCCCGACGTGGTCGGCAGCCTGCGCGTGAAGACGCCCACGGGCAGCTCGCCGTTCGGCATCAAGGTGCAGCAGATCACGCCCGACAACACCAACCTTGTCGCGCCGAGCAAGCTGCCCACGGGCACGGGCTTCTGGAACGTCACGGCGGGGCTCTCGGTGCTGAAGACCTATGACCCGGTCGTGCTGTTCGGCAGCCTTTCGTACACGTACAACATTTCGCGCTCGTTCGCCGACATCTCGTCGGTCATCGGGCAGACCGAGCCCGCCGACGTCAAGCTCGGCGACATCATCCAGTTCGGCGGCGGCGTCGCGCTCGCGTTCTCGGACAAGGACTCGGCCAGCATCTCCTACACGATGGCCATCGAGCCGCAGTCGAAGACCAAAGTGCCCGGCGGCAGCTGGACCGGCGTGCCGGGCAGCGAGACCACGGCCTCGGTGCTCAACTTCGGGCTGAATCACGTGGTCAACAAGCATCTGACGATCAACGGTGCGGTGTCGATCGGCCTGACGCCCGACGCGCCGAACTTCGTCGTCGGCGTGCGGTTCCCCTATACCTTCTGATGAATACGAGGCCGATCGTGCGCGATTCCTCACATCTGGGCGCCACCGTGACACCGTTGGCCGGGGCGGGCCACCGGTTCGCCGTGGCTGGAGCGCAACCGCACCCCGCCGCAGCCGCGGATGGCGTGACGACCAGCGGAGCGCGCGCGCTCGACGCCGCGGCACGCACGCCCGACGGCCGGCCGGTTGCCGATATCGACCGCATGCTGCTGTACGTCGCCCGCGTGCCCGACACGCAGCTCGGCGCGTATCTGAAGAGCCGCGGCTGGGAAGTCGCGACGGCCAAGAGCGCGCACGAAGCGACGCGCCTCGCAAAAGCCGAGCCGACCTGCGCGGGCATCGTCGACCTGACCGGCTTCGCCGCGCGCGATCTCGCCGGCCTCGAAGCGGTGCTGCGGCTGCAGCAGGTGGGCTGGATCGCGCTCATCGACGCCAAGCGTCTGACCGACCCCGACGTGCGGCGCCTGATCCGCCACTACTGCTTCGACTACGTGCATCTGCCGGTCGCGCCGGCGACGCTCGACTATCTCGTGGGCCACGCGTTCGGCATGGTCACGCTGTGCGATCTCGACGAATCGCCCGCGGCGGCCGCGAGTCAGGACGAAGACGAAATGGTGGGCACCTGCGAGGCGATGCAGCAGCTCTTTCGCACGATCCGCAAGGTCGCGAATACGGACGCGACGGTGTTCATCTCGGGCGAATCGGGCACCGGCAAGGAGCTCACCGCGCTCGCGATCCACGAGCGCTCGCCGCGCCGCAAGGCGCCGTTCGTGCCGATCAACTGCGGCGCGATTCCGCATCATCTTCTGCAATCCGAACTATTCGGCTACGAGCGCGGCGCGTTCACGGGCGCGAACCAGCGCAAGATCGGGCGCGTGGAATCGGCCAACGGCGGCACGCTCTTTCTCGACGAAATCGGCGACCTGCCGATGGAAAGCCAGGCGAGCCTGCTGCGCTTTCTCCAGGAAGGCAAGATCGAGCGCCTTGGCGGCCACGAGCAGATTCCCGTGGACGTGCGCATCATTTCGGCCACTCACGTCGATCTCGAAGCGGCGATGCGCGACGGGCGTTTCCGGGCCGACCTGTTTCACCGCCTGTGCGTGCTGCGCGTGGACGAACCGCCGCTGCGCGCGCGCGGCAAGGACATCGAAATTCTCGCGCACCATGTGCTGCACAAGTTCAAGCAGGACAGCGCGCGCCGGATCCGCGGCTTCACGCCCGATGCGATCGAGGCCATGTACAACTACAACTGGCCCGGCAACGTGCGCGAGCTCATCAATCGCGTGCGGCGCGCGATCGTGATGGCCGAAAGCAAGCTGATCTCGGCCGGGGATCTCGATCTCGACCAGTTCACCGAGCAACAGACCGTGACGCTCGCCCAGGCGCGCGAGGCCGCGGAAAAGCGCGCGATCGAGGCCGCGCTCCTGCGCCATCGTCACCGCCTGACCGAAGCGGCCGCCGATCTCGGCATCTCGCGCGTGACGCTGTACCGGCTCATGGGCGCCCACGGGCTGCGCGACGAGAAGACGATCTTCGGCGGCGAAGCGGAGAACCAGCCGGACGCGCCGCCCGCGCCTCAGGGCTGACCCGGCGTTCAAGTGCCGGACACAGCCGCCCAGGCGCGCCCGCCGCGCGCCTGGGCGGCGGCAACAACGACGTCGGGTAAAATCGGGGCGATCCGCTGTTCCCTTCCAACGCACTTCGACCTTCTCGATGACGACGCTCACCCTGATCGTCGCTCGCGCCCGCAACGGCGTGATCGGCCGCGACAACGAGCTGCCCTGGCGGCTGCCCGAGGACCTCGCCTTCTTCAAGCGCACTACCATGGGTGCGCCCATCGTGATGGGCCGCAAGACGCATGAATCGATTGGCCGCGTGCTGCCCGGCCGCCGCAACATCGTCGTCACGCGCGACGCCACGAAGCGCTTTCCCGGCTGCGACACGGTCACGAGCCTCGAAGCCGCGCTCGCGCTCGCGGCCGAGGACCAGGCACCCGAGGCGTTCCTGATCGGCGGTGCGCAGCTTTACACCGACGGCATCGCGCTCGCGCACAAGCTCATCGTCACGGAGATCGCGAGAGATTTCGAGGGCGATGCCACCTTCCCCGCGCCCGACCCCGCGCACTGGCGCGAAACGGCGCGCGAAACGCTGCATGCGAACGCGCCCAACGACTTCGATTTCGCGTTCGTCACCTACGAGCGGCGCGACTGAGCAAGCATCGAAAAACACGCGCCCTGGTGGCGCGTAAAAGCACAAACGGCACGCCAAGGCGTGCCGTTTTACGTTGAAGCCCGCAACAGCAGGCGCTTACTGCCCCGCCACCGTCATGCGCTCGATCAGCACCGAGCCGGTCTGACGCGTGCCGCGCGCGAGCGTGTCGGCGCCCACCGCGACGATGTGGCGGAACATCTCCTGGAGCGTGGACGCCACCGTGATCTCCTCCACCGGATACTGGATCTTGCCGTTCTCGACCCAGAAGCCCGAGGCGCCGCGAGAATAGTCGCCGGTCACGAAGTTCACGCCCTGCCCCATCAGTTCCGTGAGCAGCAAGCCCGTGCCGAGCTTGCGAAGCATTTCCTCGAAGTCGTCCTCGGGGTTCGTGAGCGAGCTTTGCAGCCGCAGATTGTGCGAGCCGCCCGCGTTGCCGGTCGTCTGCATGCCGAGCTTGCGCGCCGAATACGACGAGAGGAAATAGCCCTGCACCACGCCGTCCTTCACGACTTCGCGCCGTTGCGTGCGCACGCCTTCCTCGTCGAAGGGGGCGCTGCCCGCGGCGCGCGCCACGTGCGGGTCCTCGACGACCTGGATATGCGGCGCGAACACCGGCTTGCCGAGACTGTCGACGAGGAACGAGGTCTTGCGATAGAGCGCGCCGCCGCTCGTGGCCTGCACGAACGCGCCGAGCAGGCCCGCCGCGATGGGCGCCTCGAACAGCACCGGCACCTTGCGCGTGTCGAGCCCGCGCGCGTTCAGGCGCGACAGCGCGCGCTCGGCGGCATAGCGGCCGACCGACTCAGGCGTTGCGAGCTCGCTTGCGCTGCGCCGCGAGGTGTACCAGTCGTCGCGCTGCATGCTGCGGCCCGTGCCCGCGATGGGCGCGCACGCGATGTAGTGGCGCGAATAGGGGTAGCCGTGCATGAAACCGCCCGAGGTGGCGAGCACGAACTGCGAATGCTGCGCCGAAACGCTCGCGCCTTCCGAGTTGGTCACGCGGCGGTCGGTGGCAAAAGCGGCGTCCTCGGCGCGGCGCGCGATCTCGACGGCCTCGTCGGCCGTGAGGCTCCACGGGTGATAGAGGTCGAGGTCGCGCGGCGCGGTTTCGAGCAGATCGGGCTCGGCGAGGCCCGCACAGTCGTCGTCGGCGGTGAAGCGCGCGATGTTGTACGCGGCCGCCACGGTGTCCTTGAGCGCCTGCGCGGAAAAGTCCGAGGTGCTCGCATTACCGCGCTTGTTGCCGATATAGACGGTCACGCCGACCGACTTGTCGCGGTTGTGCTCGATGGTCTCGACTTCGCCGCGCCGCACGGAAACCGAGAGGCCATCGCCTTCGGAGATCTCGGTGGCGGCGTCGCTGGCGCCGAGCGCCTTCGCGTGGCGGAGGATGTCCGACGCGATCTCCTTGAGCTCGTCCTGGGTGTGCGGGAAAAATCGTTGCCGGGCTTCGATGTCTGCAGCCATTGTCGTTACGGTCCGGTTTCGGGCCGGAGCGGCCCGCTTGTCGTGTGTCGGGTGTGCGGATCATGCGCCTCGCTAAAAGGCGCGTTCCGCGATCATAGCAAGGTATGCGAACCCGTACCGCAGGCGCTTTCTCCGCGCGCGCCCGAGGCGCGCCGATCTGACGGCGCGTGCAGGCTACAATACGCGTCATGAAACGCAAAACCCGCATTCAACCCATGAACGACGCTGCCGCCCAACCGGGCAGCAGCGACGACAACGGCTACGATCGCCCGAGCAAGTCGCAGCTCAAGCGCGAAATGACCGCGCTCCAGGAGCTGGGCACGGCGCTCGTCGAGCTGCCCAAGGACGCGCTCAAGCGCATGCCCATGACGGAAGACCTCGCCGACGCCGTCCACGAGGCCCGCCGCATCACCGACCACGAAGGCAAGCGCCGCCAACTCCAGTACGTCGGGCGCATGATGCGCGGCCTGCGCGAGGACGAGGTCGCCGCGCTGCGTACCGCGATCGAGGAGCACCGCGGCGTGAACAAGGCCGCCACGGCGCGCCTGCACTGGATCGAGCGCACGCGCGAAAAGCTGCTCGCCAGCGACGAAGCCCTCACCGACTTCATCCGCCAGCATCCGGGGGCCGATCCGCAGGAAGGCCGCATGCTGATCCGCAACGCGCGCCGCGAGCAGCAGCAGGCCCGCCCGCCCAAGTACTTCCGCGAGCTGTTCCAGTGGATCAAGGACTTGAGCAGCCAGGGCGCCGACGACCCGCTGGAAGCGGCGAACCAGCGTCCGCGCGGGGACATCGACGAGGACCGCGAAGATGACGAAGCCTGAGCGCAGCCAATCGGACCCAATGCGCGATGAGCTGGTGATCGGCCTCGTGTCGGTCAGCGACCGCGCCACGAGCGGCGTCTACGAGGACAAGGGCATTCCGTCGCTGATGGAATGGCTCGGCAGCGCGCTGAAGTCGCCGTGGCGCGCCGAAACGCGCCTGATCCACGACGACGCGGCCACCATCTCGGCCACGCTCACGGCGCTGGTGGACGGCCTCGGCTGCGACCTCGTGCTGACGACGGGCGGCACCGGCCCCGCGCGCCGCGACGTGACGCCCGAGGCGACGCTCGCCGTGGCCACGAAGGAAATGCCGGGCTTCGGCGAGCAGATGCGCCAGATCAGCCTCAATTTCGTGCCGACGGCGATTCTGTCGCGCCAGGTGGCCGTGATCCGCGAAACCGGTGACCACGCAGCGCTCATCGTCAACCTGCCGGGTCAGCCGAAGTCGATCAAGGAAACGCTCGAAGGTCTGCGCGACGAGCAAGGCACGGTCAAAGTGCCCGGCATCTTCGCCGCGGTGCCGTACTGCATCGACCTGATCGGCGGCCCGTATATCGAAACCGATCCGAACATCGTCGCGGCGTTCCGGCCCAGGAACGCGCAGCGAGCGCCGCGCGCGTAACACCCGTCCCGCCGCGACCCCGCTTGCTTCGTTTGTTTACTTCGCCGCGCCGCCCGCCGGCGCGGCGGCATCGGCCGTGGCCGCCGACGGAATCAGGAAATGCTCGCGGTAGTATTTGAGCTCGTCGATGGACTCGTGGATATCGGCGAGCGCCGTATGCATCGCGCGCTTCTGAAAGCCCTTGTAGATCGTCGGCTGCCAGCGGCGGCACAGTTCCTTGAGCGTGCTCACGTCCAGGTTGCGATAGTGGAAGAAGCGCTCGAGCGTGGGCATCCAGCGCGCCATGAAGCGGCGGTCCTGGCAGATCGAGTTGCCGCACATCGGCGACTTGCCCGGCGGCACGTACTGCGAAAGAAACGCCATGATCTGCTCCGTGGCGCTTTCCTCGGTCACGGTGGAGGCGCGCACGCGCCCGGTCAGACCCGAGCGGCCATGCGTGTTGCGGTTCCACTCGTCCATGCGGTCGAGCACGGTTTCGGGCTGATGGATCGCCAGCACGGGACCCTCCACAAGCTTGTCGAGCGTCGAATTCGTCACCACCACGGCGATCTCGATGATCCGGTCGTTGTCGGGATCGAGCCCCGTCATTTCCATGTCGAGCCAGATCAAGTTCATGTCGGTGCGCTCCATCGCCGGAGTCGCCTGGCCCGCGGGGTCGGCAGAAGTGATATCAGTCATGAGAGGCAGCCTGAAACTAGTGAGATGCGGATGGGAGATGCGGCGCCCGGACCCCGCCGACGGTTGCCGAGGATGCGGCGCGCACGCATGATGCAGGCGCGGCCCGCACGCCCCAAGCGGGGATGCCATGGCCGGGCCGCCGAGAACATATAATTGTCGCATAGATACCACGGACTCCCCGGATGCCGACCTCACCCACTACGTTGTCCCCCGCGCTGATTTTCAGCGTCGTTTTCGTGATCGCCGTGCTGGCCATGGTCGCGATCAAACTCTGGCTCGCCTCGCGCCAGGTCCGCTTCGTGGCCGCCCACCGCAGCGCGGTGCCGCTCCAGTTCGCGGCCACCATCCCGCTGACGGCGCACCAGCGCGCCGCCGACTACACCGTCGCGCGCACGCGCCTCGGTATGATCGAAATCGTGCTCTCCGCCGTCGTCCTGATTGCGCTCACGCTGCTGGGCGGCGTGCAGGCGCTCGACCTCGGCATTTCGGACCTGATAGGGCGCGACTACGTGGGCCAGATCGCGCTCGTCGCGGCCGTGCTCGCGGTGAGCGGCATCGTCGAGTTGCCGCTCGACTATTACCGCCAGTTCGTGATCGAGGAGCGCTTCGGCTTTAACCGCATGACGCGGCGCATCTTCTTCGCGGACCGCATCAAGGGCCTCATGATCGGTGCGCTGTTCGGCATTCCGCTGCTCTTCGTCGTGCTCTGGCTCATGAAGCAGGCGGGCAGCCTCTGGTGGCTCTGGACCTGGGTGGTCTGGGTCGCGTTCCAGATGCTCGTGCTGGTGCTCTACCCCACCTTCATCGCACCGCTCTTCAACAAGTTCGAGCCGCTGCGTGACGAGGCCCTGCGCTCGCGCATCGAGGCGCTCATGCAGCGCTGCGGCTTCGCGGCCAAGGGCCTGTTCGTGATGGACGGCAGCCGCCGCTCCGCGCACGGCAACGCCTATTTCACGGGCTTTGGCGCGGCCAAGCGCATCGTCTTCTTCGACACCCTGCTTGCGCGCCTCTCGGGCAGCGAAATCGAGGCCGTGCTCGCGCACGAGCTCGGCCACTTCAAGCGCCGCCACGTCATCAAGCGCATGGTCGTCACGTTCGCGATCAGCCTCGTGCTGCTGTTCGTGCTCGGCTGGCTCACGCAGCGCGTGTGGTTCTACGAGGGCCTGGGCGTGCGGCCCTCGCTGCTCGGCGGCAACGAAGGGCTCGCGCTCGTGCTGTTCTTCCTCGCCGTGCCGGTGTTCCTGTTCTTCGTCACGCCGCTGTCCAGCCTGAGCTCGCGCAAGCACGAGTTCGAGGCCGACGCCTTCGCCGCCACGCAGACCGACGCGCAGAACCTCGTGAACGCGCTCGTGAAGCTCTATGAGGACAACGCGTCGACGCTCACGCCCGACCCGCTCTACACCGCGTTCTACTACTCGCATCCGCCGGCATCGCAGCGGATCGACCGACTGCTCTCGCACGCATGAACCGGCGCGCAACGAAAGCCGCCGGCGGCGCAGCACAGGCAGGCACGGGGACGACGCTGCACGGCGTCGTGATCGCGGCGCACGGGCGCCACTATCTGGTCGCGCCCGATGACGGCGGCGCGGCGCTCCAATGCTTCCCGCGCGGCAAGAAGAGCGAGGTCGCGGTGGGCGACCACGTCGAATATCAATCGACCTCGGCGGACCAGGGCGTGATCGTCGCCATCGGCGAGCGGCGCAACCTGCTCTATCGCTCGGATCAGTTCAAGTCGAAGCTCTTCGCGGCCAATCTGGACCAGCTCCTGATCGTGCTCGCCACCGAGCCGCACTTCAGCGAAGACCTGCTCGGCCGCGCGCTCGTGGCCGCCGAGGCCAACGATCTGAAGCCGATCATCCTGCTCAACAAGATCGACCTGGAAGCCGCGCTGCCGCTCGCGCGCCAGCGGCTCGAGCGCTATCGGGCGCTAGGCTATACGGTGCTGGAAGTGTCGGAGAAAAAGCATCCCGAGGAAGCGCACGAGATTCTTTCCAGGCACCTGCACGGCCATGACACGATCCTGCTCGGGCAGTCCGGCATGGGCAAGTCGACGCTCGTGAACCTGCTGATCCCCGACGCCGAGGCGGCCACGCGCGAGATCTCCACGGCGCTCAACAGCGGCCGGCATACCACGACGTTCACACGCCTCTACAAACTCCCGAATGGCGACCATGCGGGCGGCGCGCTGATCGACTCGCCGGGCTTCCAGGAGTTCGGGCTCTATCACCTCACCGAAGGCACGCTCGAACGCGCGTTCCCCGAGTTCCGGCCGCTGCTCGCGCACTGCCGCTTCTACAACTGCCACCATCTGCACGAGCCGGGCTGCGCAGTGCTCGAAGCCGTCGAGGACGGCCGCGTCGCGCCCGAGCGCCACGCGCTCTACGCGCAGCTCGTGCACGAGATCAGCCAGGTCGTGCGCTGACGCATCCGGCGGCCCCCTCACCATGCTCAAGCTCGCGCGCGCGCCGAATGTCGTCATCGCCCAACACTGGATGAACATCCTCGCGGCGGCGGGCGTGCCGTGCGAGCTGCACAACCGCTATCTGAGCGGGGCGATGGGCGAGATCCCCGCCGATCAATGCGCGCCGGAAATCTGGCTTACCGACGAGCGCGACGAAAAACTCGCGCGCAAGCTGATTGCCGACGCCACGAACGGACCGCCGCCCGGCGCACCGTCGTGGCACTGCCCGCAGTGCGGCGAGACGCTCGAAGCGCAGTTCACGGTCTGCTGGCAATGCGGCCGCGAGCGCGATCCGCGCGACGACTGAAGGCTTTCTTCCGCGCCCCGCTGTCTTCAGAAATGCAAGCGGCCCGCTCAGTGCGGGCCGTTGTCTTATGCGTCTGCGTGAGTTGCCGGGGGCCGCTCAGACCCAGACGGCGATCGTCAGCATCAGCAGCAGGATCATCCAGAGGATCACCGCGCGCCACACGAGGCCCACGGCCGATTGCAGCGTGCGCGGCGTGCAGTCGTCGCCGACCGTGTAGGCGTCGCCGTCGCCGGGCTGGGCAAGCGCATCGACGCTCAACGGCTCCGCGAGCGGCCCCGAGAGACGCGCGCCCAGCGCGCCGCTACCGGTCGCGAGCAGCACGCCCTCGTTGGTATCGGGCCACTGGTTCGTGTGGTTGCGCCACGCGTAGATCGCATCCTCGAAATTGCCGACGATCGCAAAGCCCAGCGAGGTCAACCGCGCCGGCACCCAGTCGAGCACGAAGAACACGTGCTGCGCGAAATTCGAGAAGGCCTCGGTGCGGTCGTCGGCGGGACGCGACCAGGCGCGCGCGAGGTATTCCGAAATGCGATACAGCACCGCGCCAGCGGGCCCGATCGGCACGAGAAACCAGAAGAACACGCCGAACACGTGGCGGTGCGAAGCCACCACGGCATGAATGAGCGTATGGCGCACGATCTCGCTCACGGGCATGTCCACGGCGTCGATGCCGGTCCACTCGGTGAGGATCTCGCGGGCGCGCGGCACGTCGTCGTTGTTCAGCGCGAGGTGGATATCGGTGAAATAGTGGCTGAACTGCCGGAAACCGAGCGTGAAGTACACCACCACGACGTTCCAGAGAAACGCCAGCACGAAGCTGATGTGATAGAGCACGTAGTAGACGAGCGCGGTGGCTGCCGTCCACGGCACCACAACCACGAGCCAGGCGATGAGGCCATGCTTTTGCTTGCCCGCGTCGAAGCCATGCGCGGCCCAGTCCGCATTGAGGCGCAGGAGCGCCATCACCGGATTATTCGGCGAAAGCGCCCGCACCTGTTCGATGACGAGAGCCAGCAATACGGAGAAGAAAGTCATGCCACGCGCCGTGCAAGTCGGGTTGCAAAAAAGGGGTTTTCAGAAATTGTTGCAACGATATCACAGGGCCAGATGTGCCTGAGCATGTGACGGCAAGACACAACAACGACGCTGCAGCGGCACGACATTCTCGATGACTCCAGCTTGCTGCAGCGCGGCGCGGGCCACCGCCAAACGTGCAGCGTCAGGCGAGCAGAAACCGATAAAAATTGCGCAGCATGCCCGCGGTCGCTCCCCAGATGAAGTGCGCGCCGCCCACGCCCGCCCCTTCCTGCGGATACGGCATGGCGAAAAAGCGGCGCTCGCCGCCTTCCCAACGCAGCAGCCGCACCTGGTGATGCGCGGGGTTCATCAGGAAGCTGAGCGGCACTTCGAAAATGCTCGCCACTTCGAGCGAGTCGGCGGCCACCGTAAACGGCTCGTGCACGAGACCCACGACGGGCGTCACGCGAAAGCCCGTGCCCGTGAGGTAGTCGGGCAGCGCGCCCAGCACCTCGACGCGCTCAGGGTCGAGATTCACTTCCTCGTGCGCCTCGCGCAGCGCGGCGGCGATGGGCGTGGCGTCGGCGGGCTCGCGGCTGCCGCCCGGGAAGCTCACCTGGCCCGCGTGATTGCTGAGATTGTCGGCGCGCTGCGTGAGCAGCACGGTGAGGCCGGCGGGCCGCATCGCGATCGGCACGAGCACGGCAGCCTCGCGCGGGTCGCGAATTTCAGCCACGCGCGCTTCCTGCGGCTCGGGGTCCCAGGGCAGGCGCTGCTCGAAACGCGCGCGCAGGCCATTGGGCGTAAGCCGGCCGGCGGCGACATGGGGCAGATCGGCGCCTGTCGAGATGATCGGCAGACTTTCGGGTTCAAATACTGGACGGATCAACGGCTGACTCGGAATTCAGGCACACATGCGTATTTTGCGGCCAAAAAGAAAAAAGCACCCCGAGGGGTGCTTCTTTCTTACAGCTTTTACGCCTGCTCGGTCGGAGCGGCTGCGCGGTCTTTCGACACCAGCTTTTCCTTGATACGAGCCTTCTTGCCCGACAGGTTGCGCAGGTAGTACAGCTTCGCGCGACGCACGTCGCCGCGACGCTTCACCACGATGCTGGCCAAGAGCGGCGAGTACGTCTGGAACGTACGCTCGACGCCTTCGCCCGACGAGATCTTGCGCACGATGAACGACGAGTTCAGACCGCGGTTACGCTTTGCGATCACGACGCCTTCGTATGCCTGAACGCGCTTGCGGGTACCTTCAACGACGTTCACGTTGACGATCACCGTATCGCCGGGGGCGAATTCGGGGATGGTCTTCTCGCCCAGCACGCGCTGGATTTCTTCCTGCTCGAGTTTTTCGATCAGATTCATGACTGACTCCGTAAGCCATCTTGTCGGCGTTCGTACCTGTGCAGGATTGCCTGCAACTACGGCCCCGATAGAGGATGGATTCACAACTGGCGCCGTTCACGCATGAAACAGCGCCGCCTTTGACGCCCCGTATCGCGCACGCCCGAAGCTTTACGCTTCGTTCGCACCCTTCGCGAGACTAGCGAGCCATGCCTCGTCGGCACGGCTCAACATCTTGTTCTTCCTGGCCCGCGCGATCAGATCGGGCCGTTTGTGCCACGTATTGCGCAGCGCCTCGCGGCGGCGCCATTGCTCGATTTCCGCATGATGGCCGCCGAGCAGCACATCGGGCACGCGCACGCCGTCGTATTCCTCGGGCCGCGTGTAATGCGGGCAGTCGAGCAGACCGTCCACGAAACTGTCCTGCACCGCCGACTGCGCGTCGTTGAGCACGCCGGGCAAAAGCCGCACCACGGCATCCATCAGCGCCATCGCGGGCAGTTCGCCGCCCGAGAGCACGAAGTCGCCGACGCTCACTTCCTCGTCCACGCAACGGTCGACGAGACGCTGGTCGATCGCTTCGTAGCGCCCGCACAGCAGCACGAAACCGGGCTCCTGCGCGAACTGCACGACACGCTCGTGCGTGAGCGGCTTGCCTTGCGGCGACATCAGCAGCACGCGCGGGCTGGCAACGCCCTGCTCCGCCTGCGCGGCCTTCGCCGCGCCGATCGCCGCTTCGAGCGGCTTGGCCAGCATGACCATGCCGGGGCCACCGCCATAAGGCCGATCGTCGATGGTGCGGTAGTTGTCGGTCGTGAAATCGCGCGGATTCCACGTGCGCAACGCATAGCGCTGCTGCTTCGCGGCCCGGCTGGTAATGCCCCAGTCGGTGAGCGCGCGGAACATCTCGGGAAAGAGCGTAACGACATCGAACTGCATCGCCCTCTCCGTTCAGCGAATCAGCACAGCAGGTTCAGTAATCGGCTTCCCAGTCGACGACGATGCGCTTCGCCGCCAGGTCCACCGTCTTGATAAATACGCCAACGAACGGGATCAGCCGCTCGCCGGTGGTGGGCTTGCCGTCCTTGTCCGTCGACGGATACTCGACGCGCAATACCGACTGCGCGCCGTTGTCGATCAGGTCGGCAACCGTGCCGAGCTCCACGCCCGCCTCGTTGGCGACGTGAAGACCCATCAGGTCGACCCAGTAATACTCGTCGGCTTCGGTCGCGGGGAAATCCGCGCGGCTCACGTAGATGCGCGCGCCACGCAACAGCAGCGCGGCGTCGCGATCCGCGAGACCGGCCAGTTGCCCAACGACGCTGTCGCCGTGCACCTTGGCGCTCACGCGCACCGCGGAATGCCGCTCCGGACGCTCGCGGCCCTTGAGGAGCCACCAGCGCTTTGCCGCGATGAGCGCCTTGCCGCCCTGCGCGTGCGGGGCGATCTTCAGCCCGCCCTTGAGGCCATAGGCGTCGAGCACGGCACCGACTTCGACTGCGTCGGCAGGCCAGCTCCCGGACGTTTCGGCACGCAGGCCCTCGGCCGCGTCAACCGCTTCGGGCGCATGATCAACCCGGTCGCGGCCCTGCGCGCGCACCGCAGGCTTGCGCGCGAACGCGCCGAACGACGGCGCCTTGCGCGACCCGGCGTCCGATGATGCGGCGCCTGACTTGCCGCCCGCATCATGGCCCTTGCGCGGCACATCGCCCGCTGCGGCAGTCACGCCCTTGTCCGCTTTTGTTTCGTCATGCACGGGCATGGGCAAACCTCGCAGCCAGCTTGAACTCGCACACGCCGCTCACGCTGCGCGCACGTGGGTAAAACATAAAGACTTAAGCAGCCGGTTGAGCGGCAGCAGCCTTTTGCGCTTCCTTCACGAGACGCTCGACGGCCGGCGACATTTGCGCGCCGTTTTCTTGCCAGTACGTCACGCGATCTTGCGCGATACGGAGGGTTTCACCCTTGGTGGCGACCGGGTTGTAGAAGCCGACGCGCTCGATGAAACGGCCGTCGCGACGGTTGCGCGAATCGGTTGCGACGATGTTGTAGAACGGGCGCTTCTTCGAGCCGCCGCGTGCCAGACGGATGATGACCATACTAGAATCCTTGAAAACCGGGGTTCGGGACTACTGAAACATGCGATTATAGCCCGAAACCAATGGCATAACAAACACTTAACCGGAAACCGGGCGGAAACTGCGTAGCAACCGTGGAGAAGCGGCGATGAACGGCGATCGATCGGCGGCTGACAGGCATGACGGACAGGGCTTTGCGCAGGCGTCGAGGCGGCGGCTGGCCAGGGCTTGCGTCAAAGTCACGGACATGTGGCGGCATGACAACGCGCCTGCGCATGCCGCAAATGCCGAGAATCCGGCCCCAGATCGGCGTGGCCGCCGTCGTGACGGTTCGCGCCCATTGGCACCCCGCCCGGCGCCGCGCATTTTACAGTTCTGCCGCGCCTTGCTCGCGCTCGCCGCCCCGCTTGCCGTCCTTCTGACCGCGCCGCTCGCGCACGCCGCGCTGCCCATCGAGCGCATCCGGCTGCCGGCCGGCTTCCACATCGAAGTGCTCGCCGACGACGTCCCCGGCGCACGCGAAATGACGCTCTCGCCGACCGGCACGCTTTACGTGGGCAGCATGGAAGGCCGCGTCTACGCGCTCGAGTTGCGCGACGGCAAGCTGCTCAAGCGCCACGTGGTCGCCTCCGGGCTCACGATGCCGGTGGGCGTGGCCTGGCGCGACGGCGCGCTCTATGTTTCGGCGGTCTCGAAGATCGTGAGGCTCGACGCCATCGACACCCATCTCGACGATCCGCCCAGGCCGGCGATCGTCACCGATGCGCTGCCCGCCGAGCGCCATCACGGCTGGAAGTTCATCGCCTTCGGCCCGGACGGCAAGCTCTATGTCCCGCAAGGCGCGCCCTGCAATGTCTGCCTCCCCGCGAACGATCCGCAGCGCGAACATTACGCGATGATCGGCAGGATGGACCCGGACGGCACGCATTACGAGACGATCGCGCGCGGCGTGCGCAATACGGTGGGCTTCGCGTGGCATCCGCAGACGCACGAGCTCTGGTTCACCGACAACGGCCGCGACGAGCTAGGCGACGACATCCCCGACGACAAGCTCAACCGCCTCGCACGCGTGGGTCTCGATTTCGGCTTTCCGTATTGCCACGGCGGCAACGTCGCCGATCCGGAATTCGGCGCGGGCCATCCGTGCAGCGGCTTCACGCCGCCCGTCGCGAAGCTGGGCGCGCACGTGGCGGCCCTCGGCATGCGCTTCTATACAGGCGCGATGTTCCCGTCAGGCTATCGCGACAGCATCTTCATCGCCGAGCACGGCTCGTGGAACCGCAGCAAGAAGGTGGGCTATCGCGTGGTGCGCATCACCGTCGACGCCGATGGCGCGCACGCGCACCAGGACGTGTTCGCCGAGGGCTGGCTCAATCCCGACGAGACCGAATGGGGCCGCCCCGCCGATGTGCTGCCGCTGCCCGACGGGTCGCTCCTCATCAGCGACGACTATGCGGGCGCGATCTATCGCGTGACCTACGCCAAGCCCTGAGCGCGGATTGCGGCGCGTGCGACCGCTACGCTCGCGCCCCCGCTTCGGGCATTTCCCGGCATAAGCGGCAACATCTGCCTGCGCGGGCACGCGCCACGTACAATGGCCGGCGGCCCACGTCCGCGCGTGAGCTCAGTTGCCGTGCGGCTTTCGCGCCGTCATCCCATCCGTCTGCCCATGTCCAATCAAAAGAATCCCGCACGCTTTCGCTCCAAGACACTCACCGCCGCCCTCGCCTTCCTGCTCGGCTGCTTCGGCGCTCACCGCTTCTATCTGTACGGATCGCGCGACGTATGGGGCTGGGCCCATATCGCCGGCACGCTGCTCGGCATTCCCGGCGTGCTGCTGCTCATCGCCACCCAGCGCGCGTCGATACCGGGCTGGGCGCTCGCCGTGATCGGCGCCGTGTCCGTGCTCGCGGCGTTTCTTGCCGCCATCGTCTATGGGCTGCGCCCCGACGACAAGTGGGATGCGCAGTTCAATGCGGCCTTCGCGGGAAGCCGCGCGAGCCGCTCGGGCTGGACCGTGATCTTCGTGGTGATCTTCTCGCTGTTCTTCGGCGCGTTTGGGCTGATGACGGGCCTCGCGTTCTCGTTCCAGACTTACTTCGAATCGCAGGTCGAGGCGGCCAAGGCGATTTCTCAATAGCGGCAACGGCACGCAGCGCGCTAGAACAGATCGAGTTGCGGCTTCTCGCGCACCGTCTTTGCACGCACGAACGCCGACATGTCCAGGATGCCGTGACGCCGCTCGTTCAACCCGAGCCGCTTCACGGCCTTGTGAAAGCGCTGCTTGAGCAGGTCGGCCCAAAGCCCGGTGCCCTTCATGCGCTGCGAGAACGCCGAGTCGTAATCCTTGCCGCCGCGCATGTCGCGCACGCGGCTCATCACGCGCGCCGCGCGTTGCGGGAAATGCGCCTCCAGCCAGCCCTGAAAGAGCGGCGCCACCTCCCACGGCAGACGCAACACGATATAGCTCGCGCTCGTCGCGCCGGCCTCGGCGCAGGCTTCGAGCACGCGCTCCATGTCCGGCTCGGTCACGAACGGAATCACGGGCGCGATGCTCACGCCCACGGGAATGCCCGCCTGCGCGAGCGTGCGGATCGTGCGCAGCCGGCGCGCGGGCGTGGCCGCGCGCGGTTCGAGCGTGCGCGCGAGATCGGCGTCGAGCGTCGTGATGGTGATCGCGGCCATGAACTGCTGGCGTTGCGCCATCGGCACGAGCAGGTCGAGATCGCGCTCGATCAGCGAGGATTTCGTGATGGCCGCGAACGGGTGCTGACGCTCGCTCAGCACTTCGATCACGCGGCGCGTGATGCGCAGATCGCGCTCGACGGGCTGCCAGGCATCGGTATTCACGCCTAGCGCGATGGGCTCGGGCTCGTAAGCGGGCTTCGCGATTTCGCGCACGAGCAGTTCGGGCGCATTGATCTTCGCGTAGATGCGGCTCTCGAAATCGAGCCCCGGCGAGAGGCCCAAATAGCTGTGCGTGGGCCGCGCGAAACAGTAGATGCAGCCGTGCTCGCAACCGCGGTACGGATTGAGCGAGACGCTGAACGGAATATCGGGCGACTGGTTGCGCGTGAGGATGCTCTTCGCGCGCTCCTCGAAGACCTGGGTGCGCAATGCGGGCGCGTCTGCGGCGGCAAGCTCGTCGACGCCCGGGTCGTCACCTTCGTGGCCGCCTGCCTCCTCGCCCGGCTGCGCGTGCTGCCAGCCATCGTCGAAGACTTCGCGCTGGTCGACCTCGTAGCGCCCCTGCATGTTCGTGACGGCGCCCCGCCCCTTGCGCGGCGCAGGCGGGGCGACGGGATACCAGGTGTCAGGGGAATGATCGGGGTCCAGTTCTTTCACGGCACAAAGCAAGCAAAGCGTCTCGATACTGTATAAATATACAGTATCGAGACGCTTTGTCGAGCGAGAAAAACGGGGCGCTTTCGGCCCCGCACGCGCGTGCCGGATGCCCTCGGCGCTACTCGCCCACCGCGATCGTCAAGGTCTCCTTGATCTCCTCCATGACCACATAGCTCTTCGACTGCACCGCGCCTGGCAGTTGCAGCAGGATGTCGCCGAGCAGCTTGCGGTAGTCGGCCATTTCGCCAATGCGCGCCTTGATCAGGTAATCGAAGTCGCCCGAGACCAGATGGCATTCGAGCACTTCGGGAATCTTCTTCACCTCGCGGCGGAACTGGTCGAACATGTTGCCGCTCTTGTGGTCGAGCGTGATCTCCACGAACACCAGCAGCGCCGCACCCAAGACGTTCGGATTCACGCGCGCGTAGTAGCCGGTGATGACGCCATCGCGCTCCATGCGCTTGACCCGCTCGATGCAGGGCGTGACCGAAAGCCCGACCTGCTCCGCGAGGTCCTTCATGGCCATGCGGCCATCCTCCTGGAGCAGCTTCAGGATCCGGTGATCGAGCCGGTCCAGCGCACGGACCGGCTGACGCTGCGTTCTCATGTTTTTTTCCTGAAAATCTGAAAAATACGATAACAAAATCTGGACGTAGAACAATAGCATAGTCGATATTACTGGCTACCTCCGATTTTTCATGCCTTCTGCACTGAATGCCCCTGGAAAGGGCGAATCAGCCCGAGGCAAAACGGCGTAGCCCCAACAAATCTATGTGGAGCAGGCTATGCGAGTCGTCGTGTTGGGCAGTGGTGTGGTCGGGATTGCCAGCGCCTGGTATCTTGCCCGTGCGGGCCACGAGGTGACGGTGATCGACCGCGAGGCCGGTCCCGCGCTCGAAACCAGTTTTGCCAACGCCGGCCAGATCTCGCCTGGCTATGCCGCGCCGTGGGCCGCGCCGGGCGTGCCGCTCAAGGCGATCAAGTGGATGTTCGAGAAGCACGCGCCGCTCGCCATCCGCCTGGACGGCACGAAGTTCCAGCTGCAATGGATGTGGCAGATGCTGCAGAACTGCACGGCCGAGCGCTATGCGCTCAACAAGGGCCGCATGGTGCGCCTCGCCGAATACAGCCGCGACTGCCTGCAGGCGCTACGCGCCGACACCGGCATCCAGTACGAAGGCCGCACGGGCGGCACGCTCCAGGTGTTCCGCACGCAGCAGCAATTCGACGGCGCGGCGAAGGACATCGCCGTGCTGAAGGACGCGAACGTCCCGTACGAGCTGCTCACCGCCGCCGAACTCGGCCGCGCCGAGCCGGCGCTTGCCGCGGTCTCGCACAAGCTCACCGGCGGCTTGCGCCTGCCCGGCGACGAAACCGGCGACTGCCAGCTCTTCACCACGCGCCTCGCCAGGATGGCCGCGGATCTGGGTGTCAAGTTCCGCTACAACACGCCGATCGATGGCCTCGCCGTGCAAAGCGAGCGTATCGCGGGCGTGCAGTGCGGCAGCGAACTCGTGCGCGCGGACTCGTACGTGGTCGCGCTCGGCTCGTTCTCCACGCAGATGCTGGCAGGCCTCGTGAAGATCCCGGTCTACCCGCTCAAGGGCTACTCGATCACGGCGCCGATCGTCAACGCAGGCGCCGCGCCGGTCTCGACCGTGCTCGACGAGACCTACAAGATCGCGATCACGCGTTTCGACGATCGCATCCGCGTGGGCGGCATGGCCGAGATCGTCGGCTACGACAAGACGCTCAAGCAAGCGCGCCGCGAGACGCTCGAAATGTGCGTGAACGACCTGTTCCCGGGCGGCGGCGACACCTCGCAGGCCACCTTCTGGACCGGCCTGCGCCCGATGACGCCGGACGGCACGCCCGTGGTGGGCCGCACGCCGTTCTCGAACCTGTTCCTGAACACGGGGCACGGCACGCTCGGCTGGACCATGTCGTGCGGCTCGGGCCAGTTGCTCGCCGACCTCATCTCGGGCAAGCAGCCCGCGATCAAGGCCGACGATCTCTCGGTCTATCGCTATCTCGGCGAAACGCGCGGCGAGCATCGCCCGGCCTACGCGTAACGCGTCCGCTTGCTGCACATGTAAAGACGGCGCCCTGGATCATCCAGGGCGCCGTCTTTCGTTTCGGCCGCGTTGATCGTTCGCGACACGGCCCGCATCGTCAGAACTGATCCTCCGATAGCGCCAGCATGCCCTCGGCGCCATTCGCGCTGACGATCGCCGCTTCTAGCGCCACGGCCTGCGGCAGCACGTGCTCCGCATAGCACTGCGCCGTCGCGATCTTCGCGCCGTGAAACTTCGGATCGTCCTGCATCAAGCGCTGCGAGGCGAGCATCGCGCGCGCCATCTGCCAGCCTCCCAGCACGATGCCCGCGAGCCGCAGATACGGCACGCTGCCCGCGAACACCGCGTTCGGGTCGCGCTTCGCGTTGGCGAGCACGAAGCCCACCGCCGAGGCCAGCGCCTGCTGGCCCAGCGCCAGGTGCTTCGCCATCGACTTGAACGCGGCGCCTTCGTGCGCGCCGAGTTGCGCAACGGTCTGCCCGATCTCGCCGATGAGCGCCTGCGCCGCCGCCCCGCCGTCGCGCAGCGTCTTGCGGCCCACGAAGTCGTTGGCCTGGATGGCCGTGGTGCCCTCGTAGATCGCCAGGATGCGCGCGTCGCGATAGAACTGCGCCGCGCCCGTTTCCTCGATGAAGCCCATGCCGCCATGGACCTGCACGCCAAGGCTCGCCACCTCGATGGCGAGCTCCGTGCTCCAGCCCTTCACGATCGGCACGAGGTATTCGTAGCGCGCCTGATGCCGGGCGCGCGCGGCCTCGTCCGGATGCCGATGCGCGCGGTCGCTCTCCCCCGCCGCGACGTACGCGAGCGCACGCGCGGCCTCGGTGAGCGCGCGCATGGTCGAAAGCATGCGGCGCACGTCGGGGTGATGGATGATCGTCACGGCTTCTTTCGCCGAACCGTCCACGGGGCGGCTCTGCACGCGCTCCTTCGCATACGCCGCCGCCTTCTGGTACGCGCGATCCGAAATCGCCACGCCCTGCATGCCCACGGCGAAGCGCGCCGCGTTCATCATGATGAACATGTATTCGAGGCCGCGATTCTCCTCGCCGATCAACTGGCCGAGCGCGCCGCCGTGATCGCCGTATTGCAGCACGGCCGTCGGGCTCGCCTTGATGCCGAGCTTGTGCTCGATGGAGACGCAATGCACGTCGTTGCGCGCGCCCAGCGAGCCGTCGTCGTTGACGAGAAATTTCGGCACGATGAACAGCGAAATGCCTTTCACGCCTTCGGGCGCATCCGGCGTGCGCGCGAGCACGAGATGGACGATGTTTTCGGCCATGTCGTGCTCGCCCCAGGTGATGAAGATCTTGGTGCCGAACAGCTTGTAGCTGCCGTCGGCCTGCGGCTCGGCACGCGTGCGCACGGCCGCGAGATCGGAGCCCGCCTGCGGCTCGGTGAGGTTCATCGTGCCGGTCCACTCGCCCGAAATGAGCTTCGGCACGAAACGCTTTTTCTGTTCTTCGCTGCCTGCCGTGAGCAGCGCCTCGATCGCGCCGTCGCTCAGAAGCGGGCACAGCGCGAACGAGAGATTCGCCGCGTTGAGCATCTCCACGCACGGCGTGCCGACGAGCTTGGGCAAGCCCTGTCCTTCGTATTCCTGAGGATGCTGCACGCCCTGCCAGCCGCCCGCGACGTATTGACGAAAGGCATCGGCGAAACCGGGCGTCGTGTGCACCTCGCCGTTCTCCCAGCGGCTCGGATGGCGATCGCCTTCGACGTTCAGCGGCGCGAGCACCGCTTCGCACAACTTCGCGCATTCCTGGAGCACGGCCTGCACGGTCTCGGGCGTGACGTCCTCGCCGCCGGGCAGCGCGGCGATCTCGTCGAGCCCCGCCAACTCCTTCATCACGAACAGCATGTCGCTTACCGGTGCGTTGTACATGGCAGTTGTCTCCCGTCGAGGCTTGCGATGATGAAAAAAAAGGGCGCTCGAAGCGCCCCTTTGTGTGCCGCCGGACCTCGCACTGCGTCCGGCTTCGCCTGTACTGCGGCGCTTAGCCGAGCTCTTTGACGAGCTCCGGCACGACCGTGAACAGATCGCCGACGAGGCCGTAATCGGCCACGCTGAAGATCGGCGCTTCTTCGTCCTTGTTGATCGCCACGATCACCTTCGAGTCCTTCATGCCGGCCAGATGCTGGATCGCACCCGAGATACCGACCGCGATGTACAACTGCGGCGCGACGATCTTGCCCGTTTGACCGACCTGGTAGTCGTTGGGGACGTAGCCCGCATCGACCGCCGCGCGCGAGGCGCCGAGTGCGGCGTTGAGCTTGTCGGCGAGCGGTTCGAGAACCTTCGTGTAGTTCTCGCCGCTGCCGAGACCCCGGCCGCCCGAGACGATGATCTTCGCGCTCGTGAGTTCCGGACGGTCGAGCTTCGTGACCTCACGGCCGACGAACTGCGAAAGGCCGCTGTCTGCTGCCGCGTCGAGCTTTTCGACCGCTGCGCTGCCGCCAACGGCCGCGACCGCGTCGAATGCCGTGGTACGGACCGTGATCACCTTGATGGGATCAACCGATTGAACCGTAGCAATTGCGTTGCCAGCGTAGATCGGACGCTCGAACGTGTCGGGCGAATCGACCGCGGTGATATCGCTGATCTGCGCAACGTCGAGCTTCGCGGCGATACGCGGCGTGACGTTCTTGCCCGCTGCCGTCGCAGGAGCCAGGATGTGCGAGTAGTTCTTCGCGATGGAGAGGACCGTCGCTTCGACGTTTTCCGCGAGACCCACTTCGAGCTGCGGCGCATCGGCCAGCAGCACCTTCGAAACGCCTGCGATCTTCGCTGCCGCATCGGCAGCGGCTTGTGCGTTATGACCTGCGATCAGCACGTGCACGTCGCCGCCAATTTTCTGCGCGGCAGCCACGGTGTTCAGCGTCGCAGCCTTGATGGTTGCGTTGTCGTGTTCGGCTATTACCAGATTCGTCATTTTCGTCTCGCTCCTCACAGCACCTTGGCTTCGGTCTTCAGCTTCTCGACCAGCGTCTTCACGTCGGCAACCTTCACGCCCGCGCTACGCTTGGGCGGCTCGGCAACCTTCAGCGTCTTCAGACGCGGCGTGACGTCCACACCGAGGTCTTCGGGCTTGACCGTTTCCAGCGGCTTCTTCTTCGCCTTCATGATGTTCGGCAGCGTGACGTAGCGCGGCTCGTTCAAACGAAGGTCGGTGGTCACCACAGCGGGCAATTTCAAAGCGAGCGTTTCCGCACCACCGTCGACTTCACGCGCAACCGTGGCACGGCCGTCGGCGACGGTGATCTTCGAAGCGAAGGTCGCTTGCGGCAGGTTCGCCAGCGCGGCGAGCATCTGGCCGGTCTGGTTCGAATCGTCGTCGATGGCCTGCTTGCCGAGGATCACGAGCTGCGGCTGCTCTTTGTCGACGAGCGCCTTGAGCAGCTTCGCCACGGCGAGCGGCTGCAGGTCTTCATTCGATTCGATGAGGATCGCGCGATCCGCGCCGATCGCGAGCGCCGTGCGCAGCGTTTCCTGCGCTTGCGCGACACCGGCGGACACGGCGATGACTTCCGTCGCCACGCCCGCTTCCTTCAGACGAACCGCCTCTTCCACGGCGATTTCATCGAACGGGTTCATCGACATCTTCACGTTGGCAATGTCGACGCCCGTGCCATCCGACTTCACACGAACTTTGACGTTGTAATCGACTACGCGCTTGACTGGCACAAGGACTTTCATTCACATGCTCCGAAGTTACGAATACGTCAACCTGGCGGACATTATAGCGATAGCGTTCCCGCCCGCATCCACCGCCAGCACATTTCCCGCACAACCCGCTTCTGCCCCAAATACCTTGGCGCTCGCTGTTTGGCACGACAGAAGTGAACGATCGTGCGATTTTATGCCGGAAAAAACCCGGGCATCAAGCCCGGGTTCGTTTCGACTGAATTCTCAATCTAATCTCGCGAAGTTTGACCCGGGGTTTACCACGACGCAATCACGGCTCCGCCGAACTTCTGCTCGATGTACTGCTTCACCTCCGGCGAGTGGTACGCCGCCACCAGCTTGGCCGCCCACGGCTTGTTGCGGTCGGCCGCGCGGATCGCAATGATGTTCACGTAGGGCCCGTTCGGGTCCTCGATCGCGATCGCGTCCTGCTTCGGCTTGAGCCCCGCCTCCATCGCGAAGTTCGTGTTGATCGCCGCGGCGTCCACGTCGTCGAGCGAGCGCGGAATCTGCGCCGCGTCGAGCTCGACGATCTTCAGCTTCCTCGGGTTGTCCACGACGTCGAGCGGCGTCGCCTTCAGGCCGGCTCCGGCGCGCAGCTTGATGAGGCCCTGCTTCTGGAGCAGCAGCAACGCGCGGCCGCCATTGGTCGGATCATTGGGCACCGCGATGCGCGCGCCCGGTTTAAGCTCCGCAAGCGTCTTGATCTTCTTCGAGTAGATGCCCATCGGGAACGTGACCGTGTCGGCGAGCTTGACGAGCTTGTAGCCGCGGTCCTTGACCTGCGCATCGAGATACGGCGCGTGCTGATAGCTGTTCGCATCGAGGTCGCCGCCCGCGAGCGCCGCGTTCGGCTGCACGTAGTCGGAGAACTCGACGATCTTGATCGTGAGGCCGTTCTTCGCCGCGACCTGCTTCACCACTTCCATCACCTGCTCGTGCGGGCCGCCCGTCACGCCCACCTTGATGGTCTCGTCGGCGTGCGCGAGCAGCGGAGCCACAAGCGCAGCCGCGCCGAGCGCTGCCGCCAGCCGGATCATGAAACGACGCTGCATAGCCAACCCTTGTTCCGTGTAATGGTTATGGAAGGACTGCTTACTTGTGGCTCAGGCGCCGCACGAGCCAGTCGCCGAACGACTGCACGAGCTGCACGAACACGATCAGGATCACGACGACGATCAGCATGACTTCGGGCTCGAAGCGCTGATAGCCGTAGCGAATGCCGAGGTCGCCGAGACCGCCGCCGCCGATCGCGCCCGCCATCGCCGAATAGCCGACGAGCGAGATGAACGTGATGGTCAGGCCGGCCACCACGCCCGGCAGCGACTCGGGCAGCAGCACCTTGAAGACGATCTGGCGCGTGCTCGCGCCCATGGCCTGCGCGGCTTCGATGAGGCCGCGGTCGACTTCGCGCAGCGCGGTTTCCACGAGACGCGCGATGAACGGCGCGGCGGAAATGGTGAGCGGCACGATGGCGGCCGCGGTGCCGATCGACGAGCCCACCACGACGCGCGTGAACGGAATCACGGCGACGAGCAGGATGATGAACGGCGTCGAGCGCACGGCGTTGACGACCACGCCCATCGCGCGATTGACGCCGATGTTCTGCAGCACGCCGTCGCGGTCGGTCAGATAGAGCAGCACGCCGAGCGGCAAGCCGATGGCCGCGCCGACCAGTCCGGAAATGCCCACCATGATGAGCGTCTCCCAGAACGACTGGACGAACATATCGAACATTTCACTCCACATGGGACAGCTCCTCCACCACCACGCCCTGCTCGCGCAGCCACGCGATCGCCTGCGCCACTTTCATCGGATCGCCGCCCGCGAGCACCGCGAGCGAGCCGAACGCGTGGCCCTGGATCTCGTCGATCTGGCCATGCAGGATGTTGAAATCGAGCTCGAAGCGGCGGATCGTCTCCGACAAGACCGGCTGATCGACGCCCGTGCCCGTGAAGGCGAGACGCAGCAGATGCCCGCTGCCCTTTGCGAGCCGTTCGGCCACGCGCGCCTTGAGCGCGGGCGGCAGTTCCTGCGCGATCACGTCGCCGAGCAGCGCGCGTGTGACTTCGTGGCGCGGCTGCAGGAACACGTCGATGACAGGGCCCGTCTCCACGACGCGGCCCGCGTCGAGCACGGCCACGCGGTCGCAGACCTGTTTGATCACTTCCATCTGGTGCGTGATCATCACGACGGTCAGGTTCAGCTCGCGATTGATCTTGCGCAGCAGGTCGAGAATGGCGCGCGTGGTTTCCGGGTCGAGCGCCGAGGTTGCCTCGTCGGAAAGCAGCACCTTCGGCTTGCTCGCGAGCGCGCGCGCGATGCCCACGCGCTGCTTCTGGCCGCCGCTGATCTGCGACGGATAGCGATCCTTCTGCGCGGTGAGGCCCACGAGCTCGAGCAGCGGCAATACCGCTTCCTCGATCTGCGGACGCTTCATGCCCGCGAGCTCGAGCGGCAGCGCGACGTTGTCGAACACCGTGCGCGACGAGAGCAGGTTGAAGTGCTGGAAGATCATGCCGATCTCGCGGCGCGCCTCGCGCAACTCCGCGCTCGAGAGCGACGTGAGCGTACGCCCGTTGACGACGATGTCGCCTTCGGTGGGCCGCGTGAGCAGATTGATGGTGCGCACGAGCGTGCTCTTGCCCGCCCCGCTGCGCCCGATGATGCCGAACACTTCCCCGGGCGGAATCGTCAGATTGACGTTGTGCAGCGCCTCGATCCACCCTTGCGGGCCGGCGAAGCGCTGGGACACGTTTCGAATTTCGATCATGAAAAAACGAAACGGCGGGTGTGCCGCGCGCCGCTGGCTCATGCCGCGATCTTTCAATCGCGCAAGATGCGTCGCGCCGGCAGACAACCGCCGTTTGCTGGACTGGAATTAGCTCGGCATTTTACCCTGGCGCGCAAAATTCCTATTAATAATCATTTTCGATACTTTCATAACCCAGAATCATTAGAGGGGTATCGCGGCATCCGGGCGGCGTGGCGGGTGCTACGCTTTGCCGACCGTTCAGATCGGCCCTACAACGAACAGCGGGGGAGCAGCGAGGATGGAGACGACTCAGCCACAGGCTGCGGCAAGCGCGGCATCGGCACCGACTGGCGGCGCAGCGCTGCAACGCGCGACGCTGCGCGCCCGCGACGGCACCCAATTGCCGCTGTACGCGTGGCACGCGCCAACCGCTGCGCCACGCGCGGCCATCGCGCTCGTGCACGGCCTCGCCGAGCACGCGGGCCGCTACGCGGCGCTCGCGGCGCGCCTGAACGCAGCGGGCTTCGACGTCTATGCGATCGATCTGCGCGGGCATGGCCGCGCGGACGGACGCCGCGCATGGGTCACGCGCTTCGACGACTATCTCGACGACACGCAGGCGCTCGTCGACTACGCCGCCGCGCAATGCCGCGCGCGCAAGACGCCGCTCTTTCTGATGGGCCACAGCATGGGCGGCGCGATTGCCGCGCTCTACGCGATCGAGCGCGCGCCGGGCTCGGGCGTGGCGTTCGCGGGCTTGCTGCTTTCCAGCGCCGCGCTGGCGCCTGGCCGCGACGTACCGAACTGGATGATCGCCGCGAGCCGCGTGATGAGCGCCATCTGGCCGCGCTTTCCGGCGATGAAGATCGACGCCGCCCTGCTCGCGCGCGACGCCACGGTGGCGGAGGCCAATCGCGCCGATCCGCTGGTTCATCACGGCGCGATTCCGGCGCGCACGGGCGCGGAGCTGCTCGAAGCGATGAAGCGCATCGAGGCGGGCCGCGCGCAGTTGCGCATGCCGGTGCTGATCTGGCACGGCACCGCGGACAAGCTCACCGAGCCCGAAGGCAGCCGCGCGTTCGGCGCGCACGTGGGGTCGCCCGACCGCACCCTCACGCTCTACGAGGGCAGCTATCACGAGACGCTCAACGATCTCGATCGCGAACGCGTGATCGGCGCGATGGTGGAATGGATCGACCGCCATCGGCCTTGAAGCCAGCGCGCGGGGCGACTACTTGCCCGAACGCTTCTCGATGAACGCCTGCACGCCGTCGAGCGCCGGGTCGGTCATCATGTTGCAGGCCATGGTCTGCCCGGCCAGTTGATAGGCGGCTTCGACGCCCATCTCGAGCTGCCGGTAGAACAACCCCTTGCCCGCCGCCACGGCCTCGCGCGGCTTCGCACAGATGCTCGCGGCCAGCGCCGTCACGGCGGCATCGAGTTCCTCCGCGGCGACGACGCGGTTCACGAGCCCCTCGCTCAGGGCCTTCCGGGCGTCGATGAACTCGCCCGTCATCAGCATCTCGAACGCGGCCTTGCGCGAGACGTTGCGCGTGAGCGGCACGGCCGGCGTCGAGCAGAACAGCCCGAGATTGATGC
The DNA here is from genome assembly GCF_905220245.1 of Paraburkholderia sp. J63. Classification (NCBI taxonomy): domain Bacteria; kingdom Pseudomonadati; phylum Pseudomonadota; class Betaproteobacteria; order Burkholderiales; family Burkholderiaceae; genus Paraburkholderia; species Paraburkholderia sp. J63. The sequence continues at coordinate 157,589 of NZ_CAJMZF010000002.1, forward strand.
CCGAGACCGCAAAGCGCGCCGACTCGGCGGCCACCGCGAGATCGCACATCGCGACGAGCTGGCAGCCCGCCGCCGTCGCCACACCGTGCACGCGCGCGATCACGGGCTGCGGCATCGTCTGGATCGCGAGCATCATCTTCGAGCAGCGCGCGAAGAGCCGCTTGTAGTAATCGAGCGAAGGCGCCGCGCGCATTTCCCTGAGATCGTGCCCGGCGCAGAACGCGCGGCCCGCCGCCGCGATCACGACGACGCGCGCGTCCGATTTGGCGATCGCGGCCAGTTGCGCCTGCAATGCGTCGATGAGCGCTTCGGAAAGCGCGTTGAACGCGTCGGGCCGGTTCAGCGTGAGACGCACGACGCCGGGCACGCCGTAGGCGTCATGCGCGACGTCGACGAGCGGCGCGGCATCCGCGGAAGAAGACGAGGAAGATGGTGAAGACGGAACGGCTGCGGCACTCACGATGCACGGCTCCTTCTGTTCTGATCAGATATCGGCCAGCGCGCGCAGATGCGCGACCACGCTGCGCCCGAGCGCCGAGAGGTTATAGCCGCCTTCGAGACAGCTCACGATGCGCCCCTTCGCGTGGCGCTTCGCGACCTCGCGGATCTGCTCGGTGATCCACGCGTAGTCGTCCTCGACGAGGCCCATGTTGCCGAGATCGTCTTCGCGGTGCGCGTCGAAGCCCGCCGAGACGAACACCATTTCCGGCTTGAACTCGTGCAGGCGCGGCAGCCACATGATGTCGATCGCCTCGCGCACTTCCATGCCCTTGCTACGCGCCGGCATCGGCACGTTGACCATGTTGGGCGCCTGGTTGTCCGCGCCCGAGAACGGATAGAACGGGTGCTGGAAAATGCTGCACATGAGCACGCGCGAATCGCCCGCGAACGCGGCTTCGGTGCCGTTGCCATGGTGGACATCAAAGTCGACGACCGCCACGCGCGAGAGGCCATGCACGTCGAGCGCATGGCGCGCCGCGACCGCGACGTTGTTGAAGAAGCAAAAACCCATCGCGCGCGCAGGCTCGGCATGGTGGCCGGGCGGGCGCACGCTGCAGAACGCGTTTTCGTAGCGGCCCGCGATCACGGCGTCGGTCGCGGCGACGGCGGCGCCCGCCGCGCGCAAGGCAGCCTGCCAGGTATGCGGATTCATCGACGTGTCGGGGTCGATCGCTACGTAGCCTTCCTGCGGCGAGAGCTGGCGCAGGTAGTCGATGTGCGCCTGGGTGTGCACGCGCAGGAGCGCGGCTTCCTCGGCGAGCGGCGCGGAGTCGTCGCGCTCGATCAGCGCGTCGATGCGGCTCGCAATGAGCTGGTCTTCGATCGCCTGCAGGCGCGCGGGGCATTCAGGATGCCACTCGCCCATTTCATGCAGCAGGCAGTCGGGATGCGAGAAAAAGCCGGTCGTCATGTCTCGTACTGGCCGCACCGGGCGCTCGGGCTGCAAAGCGCGCGCTGCGGGTCTCCATCAGGTCTTTCGTCGGGTTTGCTGCGCAGGAATTTGCAACAGTCGCGCGGGCCGCGTTCGAGCGCGGACAATCGTCACGTTACCACAGCCCACCCGCGCGACATGCGCGAGCCGGCGCACGCCGCACGCCGGGCGCTTTGGCCGCGGGGTGCTCGGGTATACTTCGCCGGATCACGTCCTCTCGCTCAAACCCGCCCGCCCGCCATGACGCAAAAGCCCGCGCAACCGTCCGTTTCACCCGCCTTCACCCAGCCGCGCATCAAGTCTTTCGCCCTTGCGCTGTGCGCCGCGGCGGCGCTCTCGGCCTGCGCAGAACAGACACCGTCGACGAAATCGGCACAACCGGCTCAGCCGGCCAAAACAGCGCCGGCCGCGAATCAGCAGCCCGCGCCGCTCCCCCCGCCGCAGCCGGGAACCGCCACACAAGGCCAGACGTTCGAAGAGGAAATCGTCCCGCAGCGCTACGCGAACAACGCCAATGTCGACACGTTCATCAACGAGATGGTCGCGCGCTACGACTTCAATCCCGACGCGCTGCACGCGCTCTTCTCGACCGTGAGCTATTCGGCCACGGCCGTGAAGCTCGTTACGCCGTCGCCCACGCCGGGCGTGAAAAACTGGCGCGCGTATCAGGCGCGTTTTCTCGACCCGGTGCGCATCAATGCGGGCGTGCGCTTCTGGCGCGCGAACCAGGCCACGCTGCAGCGCGCGGCCGACGAGTTCGGCGTGCCGCCCGAGGTGATCGTCGGCATCATCGGCGTGGAGACGATCTACGGGCGCTATATGGGCAACTTCCGCGTGCTCGACGCGCTCACCACGCTCGCCTTCGATTATCCGAACACGCCCAATCGCGCCGACCGCATGGCGACGTTCCGCAAGAACCTCGAAGACTATCTCGTGTGGACGCGCGGCTCGCAGATCGATCCGAGCGCGGTGCTGGGCTCGTACACGGGCGCGATCGGCATTCCGCAGTTCCTGCCGAGCAGCATCGTGCAATACGCCGTCGATTACGAGGGCGATCATCATATCGACCTGCGCAACAGCACGGCCGACGCGATCGGCAGCGTGGCGAACTACCTGAAGCAAAACGGCTGGGAGCCGGGCCGCCCCGTGGTGTGGAAGATCGCGAGCGATGCGGGCAGCCAGGGCATCGCGCAGGCCGCCGCCGACGGCAAGCCCGAACCGCGCTTGCCGCTCGCGCAATTGCTGCGCTCGGGGCTCGCCCTGAACGAGCCGGGCGTGGACCTTGCCGCCGAGGGCGGCACGCCGGTCACCGTCGTCGACCTGCCGACGCCGGGGCGCGCGACCGAGTACATGCTCGGGCTGAAGAACTTCTACGTGCTCACGCGCTACAACCGCAGCTTCTTCTACGCGCTCGCGGTCTACCAGCTGGGCCAGCGCGTGAAGGCGCAGATGCTCGCGACGGGCGGCCTCGGCGCACAATCGGCACAGCGGCAATAAGCGCCGCGAACCAGGCGCGACGAACGCAACAGGCATCGCCGGATAGCACAACGGGCGGTGTGTCTCTCGAGAGACACATCGCCCGTTTTCAGTTCAGGCGCCGGATCCGGCTATTACCGCCCGCTGGCGATCATGCCGAAAATCAGGCCGGAAACACACCCGTCGACAGATAACGGTCGCCGCGGTCGCAGACGATGAACACGATCGTCGCATTCTCGACCTGACGCGCGATGCGCATGGCCACCTCGCACGCGCCGCCCGACGAAATCCCCGCGAAAATACCCTCCACCGACGCGAGACGGCGCGCCATGGCTTCGGCGGCGGCCTGGCTCACGTTTTCGGTGCGATCCACGCGGCTGCGATCGAAGATCTTCGGCAGATAGGCTTCCGGCCATTTGCGGATGCCGGGAATGCGCGAGCCGTCTTCGGGCTGGGCACCGACGATCTCGATCGCCGGATTCTGCTCTTTCAGATACTGCGACGTGCCCATGATCGTGCCCGTCGTGCCCATCGACGAGACGAAGTGCGTGATGCGCCCTTCGGTCTCGCGCCAGATTTCCGGTCCGGTGCCTTCGTAATGCGCGAGCGGATTGTCGGGGTTGCCGAACTGGTCGAGGATGATGCCCTTGCCGTCGCGCTGCATCTGCTCGGCGAGGTCGCGGGCATATTCCATGCCGCCCTTCACGGGTGTGAGCAGGATTTCGGCGCCATAGGCAGCCATGCTCTGGCGGCGCTCGACCGAGAGGTCCTCGGGCATGACCAGCACCATCTTGTAGCCGCGAATGGCTGCGGCCATGGCGAGCGCAATGCCAGTGTTGCCGCTCGTGGCTTCGATCAGCGTATCGCCCGGCTTGATGCGCCCGCGTTCCTCGGCCTTGCGGATCATCGAGAGCGCTGGCCGGTCCTTGACCGAGCCCGCCGGATTATTGCCTTCGAGCTTGGCCAGCACGATGTTGTTGCGGGCGCGAATCTCGTCGTCGGGCAGGCGCACGAGCTGCACGAGCGGCGTGTTGCCGATCGTGTCTTCAATGGTCTTGTATGGCATAAGTAATGGCGGTCAGGCGCCGGTCTGGCGTGATTGGGTGATTTTTCGATTCTAAACCACGCGGCCACCCCGCGCAGGGGGACCCCCTGAAGGCGGAATGGATGTCCTGGCGCCCGCGTTGCGAGGAAGCCGTGCAACCGCCGCAGCAATCGCTCCAGGCGGCCGCACGGGCGTGACGCAACACGAGGGAGCGCGAGGCGCTACTTCTTGACGGCCACCGTAGCGGCTGGTGATTGCGCGGCACCGGCCTTCGCGGGCGCACCCTTCGCGCCGGACTGCGTTGCCTGAGCCGATTGTGCCGCTTGCGCCGCTTGTGCATTCGCGGGCCCGACCGACAATCCTTCGGCCTGCAAACGATCGACGGTGTGGCCGCCGAGGCCCTTCACGCGCTTGCCGAGATCGGACGCGTCCTTGTACGGCCCATGCGCGCTACGCTCGTCGAGAATGGCCTTGGCGCGCGCGGGCCCGATGCCCTTGATGCCGCGCAGGGCGTCCTCATTGGCCGTGTTGACGTCCACGGCCGCGAAGACCTGACCGACTGCGGCAAGGGATGCGGCAACGAGCGCTGCCGCGGCGAGCAATTTCTTGATCATGCTGGATCTCCGTTGATGCCCAACGCCGGCGACCATCGCCGGCGAGGAGAGTCCAGTTTAGGGAGACGCGGCCTTCGCTTACACCTGGCCGGACAGCCAACGCACGTAGCGATCGACGCCTTCCTGCACCGTCAGGAACGGCGCGTCGTAGCCCGCGGCGCGCAGCTTCGCGAGATCGGCCTGCGTGAAGCACTGGTACTTGCCGCGCAGCGCGTCGGGGAACGGAACGTATTCGATGAGCCCCTGCTCCACCTGCTGCTTGAGCGTGAGCGCGCTCTTGCCATCGATCGCGCGCAGCGTGTTGACCACCGTGCTTGCAATGTCATTGAACGGCTGCGCGCGGCCGCTGCCGAGATTGAAGATGCCGGTCTTCTCGGGATGATCGAAGAAGAACAGGTTGACCTTCACGACGTCTTCCACGGAAACGAAGTCGCGCGTCTGCTCTCCCGCCGCGTAGCCGTTGTACTCGCCGAACAGCTTCACGCGGCCTTCGGCGCGGAACTGGTTGAAGTTGTGGAACGCCACCGAAGCCATGCGGCCTTTATGCGTCTCGCGCGGCCCGTACACGTTGAAGTAGCGAAAGCCCGCGATCTGGCTTTGCGCGCTGGGCAGCACGCGGCGGATCACCTGGTCGAACAGGAACTTCGAATAGCCGTAGACGTTCAGCGGCGCTTCCACTTCGCGATCTTCGACGAAGCGGCTCGACCCGCCATAGATGGCCGCCGACGACGCATAGAGAAACTGCGCGCGCTGCGCGAGGCAGGTGTCGAGCACCGCGCGGCTGTAGCGGAAGTTGTTGTCCATCATGTAGCGGCCGTCGGTTTCCATGGTGTCCGAACAGGCGCCTTCGTGGAACACCGCGCGCACGGTGCCGAAATCGCCGCGCGCAAAGCGCTCGACGAACTCGGTCTTGTCGAGGTAATCGTCGATTTCGCAGTCGACGAGATTCTTGAACTTGTCCGCGCGGGTGAGATTGTCGACGGCGATGATGCGGTCTTCGCCGCGTTCGTTCAGCGCCTTGACGATGTTGCTGCCGATGAAGCCGGCCGCGCCGGTCACGATGATGGTCATGGTCATTCTGCGGTGAAGGGGTTCACGCGAGGCCGGGAAAACTCTCCGGAAATCCCGGCCTCACCGCGCCCGTCGGGTGGCCACGCGCTTTATGCTCAATGTGTCCACCGAGCGCGGCCACCGGGGCAACGTCATTGAAAGAGTTCGTCGTAGTCGACGGTGGCGGTGCCGAGCTTGCCGACCACGATACCGGCGGCGCGATTCGCGAGCGCGACGGCCTCGACGAGCGAAAGGCCCGCACCCAGCGTGGCCGCGACGGTCGCGATCACGGTGTCGCCGGCACCCGAGACATCATACACTTCGCGCGCGACGGCCGGCGCGTGCAGCACGCCGGCATCGGAAAAGAGCGTCATACCCTCTTCCGAGCGCGTGAGCAGCAGCGCGTCGAACTGCAATTCGCGGCGCAGCTTCGTCACGCGCGCGAGCAGATCCGCTTCGGACTTCCAGGTGCCCACCACCTCGCGCAGTTCCGCGCGGTTCGGCGTGATGACGCTCGCGCCGCGATAGCGCTCCCAGTCGTCGCCCTTCGGGTCGACCAGCACGGCCTTGCCCGCGGCGCGCGCCTTCGCGATCATCTGCGTGACGTGCGTGAGCCCGCCCTTCGCGTAGTCGGACATGAGGATCACGTCGTGCGTGGGCAGCAGGGCGTCGAAGCGCGCGAGGCCCGCGAGCAGCGCCTCATGCGTGGGCGACTTTTCGAAGTCCACGCGCAACAGTTGCTGCTGACGCGAAAGCACGCGCAACTTGATGGTGGTGGGCAGCGCGGGATCGCGCTCGAGATACGCGTTCACATGGCTCTCGCCGAGCAGCTCGACGATGCGCTCGCCCGGCTCGTCATGCCCCACCACGCAGAGGAGGCCCGCGCTCGCGCCGAGCGCAGCCGCATTGCGCGCCACGTTGGCCGCGCCGCCCAGCCGGTCTTCCTGGCGCTGCACGTGCACCACGGGCACCGGCGCCTCGGGCGAGATGCGGTTGACGTCGCCGAACCAGTAGCGGTCGAGCATCACGTCGCCCACCACCAGCACGCGCGATGCGGCGAACTTCTCGCGCGGCACGACCGTCACGTCGGGCGCGAGCGTCGCGTTCTCAGGCTGCGGGGGTTGCATCGCTTGCGTGTTTGACATGAGGCCGTCCAATCGAGTGATAGTCAAAGCCGAGCTCCGCCATCGCTTCGGGCTCGTAGAGATTGCGTCCGTCGAAAATGCGCGGCGCCTTCAGCTCCTCTTTCAGATACTCGAAATCGGGGGCCTTGAATGCCGTCCATTCGGTGACGATCACGAGCGCATCGGCGCCCGCGAGCGTATCGTCCTGGCTCGCCGCGAACGTCAAGCGCGCGTGCTGATCCGGCGCGTCGGCCAGATCGAGCGCGAACACGCGCCGCGCTTCGTCGGTCGCGACCGGGTCGTAGGCCGAGACCGTCGCGCCGCGCCCGAGCAGCTCGGCGATCAGGCGGCGGCTCGGCGCCTCGCGCATGTCGTCGGTGTTCGGCTTGAACGCGAGGCCCCAGACCGCGAAGTGCTTGCCCGTGAGATCGGCGCCGAGCGCCCCGACGATCTTGTTCACGAGCACGTCCTTCTGGCCGTCGTTCACGTCCTCGACCGCTTCGAGGATACGCAGGTTCTGGCCCGACTCGGCGGCCGTGCGGATCAGCGCCTGCACGTCCTTCGGGAAGCACGAGCCGCCATAGCCGCAGCCCGCGTAGAGAAAGTGATAGCCGATGCGCGGATCGGAACCGATGCCGCGCCGCACCGACTCGATGTCGGCGCCCACGCGGTCGGCCAGATTCGCCATCTCGTTCATGAACGAGATGCGTGTGGCGAGCATGGCGTTGGCCGCGTACTTCGTGAACTCGGCCGAGCGCACGTCCATGTAGATCGTGCGTTCGTGGTTGCGGTTGAACGGCGCGTAGAGGCGCTTCATCTTTTCACGCGCGAGCTCGCCGTTGGCGTCCTCGTCGATGCCGATGATGATGCGGTCCGGGCGCATGAAGTCGTCGACGGCCGCGCCTTCCTTGAGGAACTCGGGATTCGAGACCACCGAGAAGCGGTGCTGCTCATTACCACCAGGACCGCGTTTGGCGAGTTCCTCGGCGAGCACGGCCTGCACGCGCTGGGCGGTGCCCACGGGCACGGTCGACTTGTCGACGACCACCTTGAAGCCGTTCATGTAGCGGCCGATGCTACGCGCGGCTTCGAGCACGTACTGCAGGTCCGCGGAGCCGTCCTCGTCGGGCGGCGTGCCCACGGCGATGAACTGGACCTCGCCGTGCTCGACGCTCGCGGCGACGTCGGTGGAAAACGTGATGCGGCGCGCCTTGCGGTTGCGCTGGATGAGCTCGAGCAGACCCGGTTCGTGGATCGGCACGCCGCCGCCGTTCAGGATGTCGATCTTGCGCGGATCGACGTCGAGGCAGAACACGTCGTGACCGATTTCGGCAAGGCACGCCCCGGTGACGAGGCCGACGTAGCCGGTACCGATAATGGTGATTTTCATACGCGCTCCGGTGACAGATTCGGAAGTGGGTGTTGCAGATGCGCCGGCTCGCACTCGCGAGAGGCCGGCCGTTCGCTCACGCGCGCCGGCCGCATCGGCGTCGGCATCTGGGCGCGCAGACGCGAGCACGCCGGGGAACGAGCGCCGCCTTCAGACAGGACGCCACGTGCATCAGCTCGATGCGGGAATGGGCTCGACGCGGCGCGGCGCATAGGTTTCCCAGCCGCTGCAGCCCGGGCACTGCCAGTAGAACAGACGCGCCCGGAAGCCACAGTTCTGGCACGTGTAACGTGGCAGATTCTTGGTGCGCTGCTGGATCAGCTTGCGCATGAGCTCGAGCTCGCTGCGCCGCGGCTCGTCGGCGGCGGCCTGCTGCGCTTCGAGCAGACGCGTCATGCCGGCGAGATTCGGCGACTTCTGCATCTGCGTGCGGGCGAGCGTATGGGCCGCATCGGCACCATTGAGCTCGGCAACATATTTATAGGCAACGTCGAGCAGATCGTTGGAGGAATGACGGTCGACCCACTCGGTGAGCAGTTGCGCCCCTTCCTGCGCGCGGCCCAGCGCCTCGTAGCCCTTCATGACCTTCTCGGCCACCAGCGGCAGATAGGCGGGATTCTGCGCCTCGACGCGCTTCCACTGCGCGAGCGCGGCTTGCCAGTCGTCGCTCGCGGCGTCCACGTCGCCCGCGAGAATCGTCGCGCGCACGTTCTGTTCGTTGGCCTTGAGCGCGAGCGCAAGCTGACGCCGCGCCTCGTCCGGGCTCTTGCGCTGCAGCGCCTCCTGGGCGAGTTCGCAATGGAACTGGGCGATTTCGAGGTCGAGCGACGGCGCGCCCATGGTTTCGAGCAGACGCGCGGTCTCGATCGAGCGGTTCCAGTCCTTTTCGATCTCGTAGATCGTGAGCAGCGCGCGCTGCGCGCCCTGCGCGTAGTCGCCCGACTTGAGCATGCTGAACGTCTCTTCGGCGCGGTCGAGCATGCCGGCCTTCAGGAAGTCCTGGCCGAGCTCATAGAGCGCGTGATCGCGCTCGTTCACGGGCAGGTCCGGCCGCGAAAGCAGGTTCTGGTGCACGCGGATCGCGCGATCGGTCTCGCCGCGGCGGCGAAACAGATTGCCGAGCGCGAAGTGCAGCTCGACGGTTTCCGGATCGAGCTTGGCCACCTCGATGAACGCGTCGATGGCCTTGTCGGGCTGCTCGTTGAGCAGGAAGTTCAGGCCACGGAAATACGAGCGCGGCAGATTAGCGCTTTCGGACAGCAGCGCTTTCAGGTCGTAGCGCGACGCCATCCAGCCGAGCGCGAACGCGACGGGAATGACGAGCAGCCACCAAAAATCGAGATCCATGCGAGCGATGGTATGAGCGGTAATCAGGCCGCGCGCTGCGGATACCTATGAAGCGCCTTTCGGGCGCCTACGCGACATCCATGACACGCGGCACGGCAATTCGAATCAGATGAGCGGCGGCAGCGGCGGTTCCGCGGGCGTCGCCGGCGTTTCCCTCGCGGTGCGCAGATCGCGCTTGAGGCGCCCATTCTCCATGCGCAGCCGGAACATCGCGGGCAGCGCCGAAAGCAGGCCGGCCAGCAGCCCCACGACGAAGAACGCCAGCCCGATCAGAATGAGCGGAGCCTGCCACGCGTAGCCGGCCAGAAAATTCAGCGTCGCGGTTTGCGTGTTGGCCAGTGCGAGGACGAGCAGCAGCACGAACACCAGCACACGGATCACCCAGGCGATCAATCTCATGAAGGATTCTCTTGGCAGTTACGGGAAAGCGCCGGCGCGGGTCGCCTGCTGCGCCGCAGCATCGGCCGCGCCGAAGTGTCCCGTATTGTAATGGAACGGCTTGCGAGCCGGCACGTGCACGAAGCCGCAAGCCGGCGCTCGGGCGCAAGACCGTGGGCGAAGAGGCAGTCCCCTTCCAAACCGTGGACGAAAAAAAAGCGCCGGGTTTCGAAAAACCCAACGCTTTTTCCGGTCCATGCACTGGCCATCTGGCATTGACCGCCAACGGCTGCAACCGCTGCAAATACCCTGCGGCGCTTACAGATCGTCGTCCGGCTCGTCTGCCTTCAGCGGCTCGCCCGAATTGCGGTCCACGCGCTCGCGCAACTCCTTGCCCGGCTTGAAGTGCGGCACGAACTTCTCGGGCACCAGCACCTTCTCCCCCGACTTCGGGTTGCGTCCGACGCGCGACGGCCGGCGATTCAGGCCGAAACTGCCGAAGCCACGAATTTCGATGCGATGGCCCTTGGCAAGCGCCTCGGACATCGCATCGAGCATCGTCTTGACCGCGAAATCCGCATCCTTGAGCACAAGTTGCGGAAATCGCGTAGCCAGCTGCGCGACCAATTCAGATTTGGTCATACTTCAGCTTGCCCCCGTTTGAGGCTTACTGGTTCTGGCCGTCGAGCTTGGCCTTCAGCAGCGCGCCCAGGTTGGTCGTGCCGGTGGCAGCCTGACCCGAATCCGACGACATGCTGCGCAGCGCTTCCTGCGTCTCGGCCGAATCCTTGGCCTTGATCGACAGGTTGATGCCACGCGACTTGCGATCGATGTTGATGATCATCGCGTTGACCTTGTCGCCTTCCTTCAGCACGTTGCGAGCATCTTCCACGCGGTCTTGCGCGATTTCCGAAGCACGCAGGTAGCCTTCGACATCGGCGTTCAGGGTGATAACTGCACCCTTTGCGTCGACCGACTTGACCACGCCGTCGACGATCGAACCCTTGTCGTTGACAGCAACGAAGTTGCTGAACGGATCGCCTTCGAGCTGCTTGATGCCGAGCGAAATGCGTTCCTTCTCGACGTCGATGCCCAGAACCACGGCTTCGACTTCGTCGCCCTTCTTGTACTTGCGCACGGCTTCTTCGCCGGTTTCCGACCACGACAGGTCCGAAAGGTGAACCAGACCGTCGATGCCGCCAGGCAGACCGATGAACACGCCGAAGTCGGTGATCGACTTGATCGCGCCCTGGAGCTTGTCGCCCTTCTTGAAGTTGCGGCTGAAGTCATCCCACGGATTCGGCTTGCACTGCTTCATGCCGAGCGAGATGCGGCGGCGGTCTTCGTCGATCTCGAGGACCATGACTTCGACTTCGTCGCCCAGCTGGACAACCTTCGACGGAGCAACGTTCTTGTTGGTCCAGTCCATTTCCGACACGTGAACCAGGCCTTCGATGCCCGATTCGACTTCGACGAACGCGCCGTAGTCGGTGATGTTCGTGACCTTGCCGAACAGGCGCGTGCCCGACGGGTAGCGGCGCGAGATGCCTTCCCACGGATCGTCGCCCAGTTGCTTGATACCGAGCGAAACGCGGTTCTTTTCCTGGTCGAACTTGAGGATCTTCGCGGTGACTTCCTGGCCAACCGAGAGGACTTCGCTCGGGTGACGCACGCGACGCCATGCGATGTCGGTGATGTGCAGCAGGCCGTCGATGCCGCCGAGGTCCACGAACGCGCCGTAGTCGGTGATGTTCTTGACCACGCCGTTGACGATCGCGCCTTCCTTCAGCGTTTCGAGCAGCTTCGCGCGCTCTTCGCCTTGCGTGGCTTCGATCACTGCGCGGCGCGACAGCACGACGTTGTTACGCTTGCGGTCGAGCTTGATCACGCGGAATTCGAGCGTCTTGCCTTCGTACGGCGTCGTGTCCTTGACCGGACGCGTGTCGACGAGCGAACCCGGCAGGAACGCGCGGATGCCGTTGACCATGACGGTCATACCGCCCTTGACCTTGCCCGTGATCGTGCCGGTCACGAGTTCGTTGTTGTCGAGGGCCTTTTCCAGCGACAGCCACGAAGCGAGACGCTTCGCCTTGTCGCGCGACAGGATGGTGTCGCCGTAGCCGTTTTCCAGCGCGTCGATCGCGACGGAAACGAAATCGCCCGCCTGAACCTCCACTTCGCCCTGGTCGTTCAGGAATTCCTCGATGGGAATGTAGGCCTCGGACTTGAGACCTGCGTTGACGACCACGAAGTTGTGGTCGACGCGCACGACTTCAGCGGAGATGACTTCGCCGGCGCGCATGTCCTGGCGGGTCAGCGACTCTTCGAACAGAGCCGCGAAAGATTCGGTATTCGGGGTGGAGGTTTGCAGGTCGGACATAAAAATCTGGATTTGCATGGTTTTTGCTGCACGCCAGTCAGTTTTGACTGTCGGCGTTGAGGCCGGAGCGCTTACGTTCGCGGCACGGATGCAAAAGCCATACGGGGTTAAAGGGTTTAACAAACGCCCCGCTTCCCAGCAGGGCACCAACGCTCACGACAACTACTTTTTACTGCTCACTGCGATTTACCGTGGCCGTCGCGTGAATCGGGCTGGCGCACGGAGCGCAACTGGCTCGACTCCTGGTACCACTGCACGACCTGTTCGACCGCCTGGTCGATGGACAGCGCCGAGGTATCCAGCAGCTTCGCATCCGCTGCGGGCTTGAGCGGCGCGGCCGCGCGGTTACTGTCGCGCGCGTCGCGTTCACGCAAATCCCGGAGCAAGTCATCCATATTAGCAGAAAAACCTTTTTGGATCAATTGCTTATGCCGACGGGCCGCGCGGGCCTCCACGCTGGCCGTCAGGAACACCTTCAGGTCGGCGTCCGGGAAGATCACGGTGCCCATGTCGCGGCCATCGGCGACGAGACCCGGCAGCTTGCGAAACGCCCGCTGACGGGCCACCAGCGCGGCGCGCACCGAGGAATGCGCGGCAATCATGGAGGCCCGGTTGCCCACTTCCTCGGCGCGAATTTCATTCGAAACGTCAACGCCGTCGAGCTGCGCGAGGCCTTCGCGGAACGTGATGTGGAGATCGTCGATCAGCTTGGCAAGGCCGTCGGCGTCATCGGCCGCAATCGCGTAGCGCACGCTCGCGAGCGCCGCGAGCCGGTACAGCGCGCCGCTGTCGAGCAGGTGAAAGCCGAGATGCGCGGCAACCAGCGCGGCTACCGTGCCCTTGCCGGAGGCAGTCGGGCCGTCGATCGCGATAACGGGCGTCGGATAAAAGGGACGGGTCGATTTCATGCGGCAAAGGGACTCGGCTGCAAAAGGATCAAGATTGCGCGAGCGCCAGGAAGCGCTCGAAATAATCGGGGAACGTCTTGCCGACGCACTTCGGGTCGTTGATGCGCACCGGCACGCCGCCGAGGCTCACGAGCGAGAAGCACATGGCCATGCGGTGGTCGTCATAAGTGTCGATCGCGGCGTTCGGCGTGAGTTTCGCGGGCGGGCGCACGACCAGATAATCGGGGCCCTCTTCCACCTCGGCGCCCACCTTGCGCAATTCGGTCGCCATCGCCGCGATGCGGTCGGTCTCCTTCACGCGCCAGCTCGCGATGTTGCGCAACGTGCTCGCGCCATCGGCGAACAGCGCCGCCACGGCGATGGTCATCGCCGCGTCGGGGATCAGGTTGAAGTCCATGTCGATGGGGTCGAGCTTGCCGTGGTCGGTGCCGATGCCGCGCACCTCGATCCAGTCGTCGGCCATCGTCACGTTCGCGCCCATGCGCCCGAGCGCGGCCGCAAAGCCGATGTCGCCCTGGATGCTCGCGCGGCCCACGCCCTCGATGCGCAGCGGCCCGCCGCCAATGGCGCCCGCCGCGAGAAAGTACGAGGCCGAGGACGCATCGCCCTCGACCATGATCTTGCCCGGCGCCTGATAACGCACGCCGGCCGGGATCTCGAAGCGATGCCAGTCGTGGCGCTCGACCTTCACGCCGAAGCGCTCCATCAGCTTGATCGTGATGTCGATGTAGGGCTTCGAGATCAGCTCGCCATCCACCTCGACGACACTCACGCCGCCCTGCGCGCGCACGAGCGGCAGCGTCATCAGGAGCGCGGTGAGGAACTGGCTCGACACGTCGCCGCGCACGCGGATCGGCGCATCGACGGAAATCTGCGCGGGGCGGATGCGCAGCGGCGGATAGCCTTCGTTTTCCTCGTAATCGATCTTCGTGCCGATCTGGCGCAGGCCGTCGACGAGATCGCCGATGGGCCGCTCGTGCATGCGCGGCACGCCGTGGATGCGGTAGTCGCCGCCGTTGACCGCGAGCGCGGCCGTGAGCGGGCGCACCGCCGTGCCCGCGTTGCCGAGGAACAGGTCCGCCTGCTTCGCCGTGAACGCGCCGCGCGTGCCCTGCACGACGCAGGTGTCGCCCTCGCGCACGAGCTTCACGCCGAGCTTCGTGAGCGCGTCGAGCATCACGCGCGTGTCGTCGGAGTCGAGCAGGTTCGTGATCGTCGTTTCGCCCTCGGCGAGCGCCGCGAGCAGCAGCACGCGGTTCGAGATGCTCTTCGAGCCAGGCAGGCGGACCGTGCCGGACGCACGGGTGAACGGTCCGAGATCGAGGTATTCCATGAGCGTGTCCTGATAGTGCTGCGGCGGGCTTCACGATGATGCGCCGCGCCGCATGACTGTTGCCTACTTGCCGGGGGGTGCGTCGGCGGCATCGGGGGCGGCGTGGGCGCCCCCCGCTGCGCCGCCTGCGCTACCTGCACCGCCGGTTTTCCCGGCGCCGCCGCGTTCCTGCCAGGCTTCGCGCGCCGCGCGCGAGCGCGCGAACACGGTTTCGAGCGCGGCGCCGTCGCCCGCGTCGATGGCCGCGCGCAGCTTCGCCAGCACACCAGTGTAGGCGTCGAGCTCGGCGAGCAGCGCCGGGCGGTTCGCGAGGCAAACGTCGCGCCACATTTCGGGGCTCGACGCGGCGATGCGCGTGAAGTCGCGGAAACCGCCCGCGGCAAACGAAAACTTCAATTCGGCGTCGGGCGTGGCCAGAATCTGGTCGACGAGCGCGAACGAGAGCACATGCGGCAGATGGCTCACCGAGGCGAAGACTCGGTCGTGCTGCGCGGCCGGCATCTGGCCGATCACGGCGCCCGTGGCGCGCCACATCGCGGCGATGCGCTCGACCGCCTCGGGCGCGTTTTCTTCGAGCGGACACAGCACGACGTTGCGGCCCACGTAGAGGTCCGGCAACGCCGCTTCGACACCGCTCGATTCGCGGCCCGCGATCGGATGGCCCGGCACGAACTGGCCGATGCGCTCGCCGAGCGCCGCACGCGCGGCGGCGATCACGTCGCTCTTGGTGCTGCCCGCGTCCGTGACGACGGTGTGCGACTGCAGATGCGGCGCGATGCGCTCGAGCAGCGCCTGCGTCTGCGCGACGGGCGCCGCGATCAGCACGAGGTCCGCGCCTTCGAGCGCCGCGGCCAGCGCCGCTTCGTCGTCGAGCGTCGCGGCCGCGTCGATCACGCCCAACTCCAGCGCACGCGCGACCGAGCGCGCATGGCGGCCCACGCCGATCACCCGGCCCGTGGCGCCGTCGCGTTCGCGCAGGGCGCGCGCGAGCGAGCCGCCGATCAGACCGACGCCGAAAATCACCAGCTTGTTGAAGGAAAACGCGCTCACGCCATCACCGGAATAAAGAAAAATTGCGTACTCATGCAGGCGCGAGCACGCGTTCGAGCGCCGCGAGGAACGCCGCGTTCTCCTCGGGCAGGCCGATGGTCACGCGCAGCCACTGCGGCAGGCCGTAGCCGCCCACCGGGCGCACGATCACGCCTTGCTTGAGCAGTTCGAGATTGACGCGTTCGCCCGCCTGGTCGTCCGTGCCCATGCGCACGAGCACGAAATTGCCGTCCGACGGCACATATTCGAGACCCATGCGCTCGAACGCGGCGGTGAGCGTGCGATAGCCCTCGGCATTGAGCGCCGCGCTCTTTGCGAGGAAGGCCGTGTCGCCGAGCGCGGCAATCGCCGCGGCCTGCGCGAGCGTGTTCACGTTGAACGGCTGACGCAGGCGATTGAGCAGATCGGTCAGCTCGGGCTGTGCGATCGCAAAGCCGATGCGCAAACCCGCGAGCCCATACGCCTTCGAGAACGTGCGCGAGACGAGCAGGTTCGGATAGCGGCGCACCCATGCGATTGAGTCGTAGCGCTTGTCCGCCGCGAGATACTCGGTGTAGGCCTCGTCGAGCACCACGGCCACGTGGCGCGGCACCTTCGCGATGAACGCTTCGAGCGCGGCGCCGTCGATGAACGTGCCCGTAGGATTGTTAGGATTCGCAACGAAGATCAGGCGCGTGTCGTCGGCGATGGCCGCGAGCATCGCGTCCAGATCGTGGCCGTACTTTACGGCCGGCGTCACGAGATGGCGCGCGCCGAGCCCCTGGGTCGCAAGCGCGTAGACCGCGAACGAATACTGCGAGTAGACGATCGACTGGCCGCGCTCGACGAACGCATGCGCGGCCATTTCGAGGATGTCATTGCTGCCGTTGCCGAGCGTGATCCACTCGGGCGGCACGCCGTAGCGCGTCGCGAGCGCGGCCTTGAGCTCGAATGCGTTCGAATCCGGATAGCGGCCCAGCTCGCCCGCCGCCTGCGTCGCAGCCTGCAAAATCGCGCGCTGCGCCGACTCGGGCATGCCGAGCGGATTCTCGTTCGACGCGAGCTTCACGATGCGCGCCTCGTCGAGGCCGAACTCGCGGGCGACTTCGGAAATCGGCTTGCCGGCGACATACGGCGCGATCGCGCGCACGTACGTTGGGCCGAATTGCGTGGTCATGCGTGTTTCTCCAGTGTCGGCGAGGCGAAAGCGCCAGGCAAAAGCGGGAAGCAAAAGCAAAGCGGCAGCGGCGCGATGAAACGCGCCGTGCCCGAGGCCCGATCCGCGCCGGATTCGCGCTAAATCAGCAAGAACTCAGCGCGAGCGCGGATACGAGCCGAGAATCTTCAGGAACGCGGCCTTCTTGCCCAGCTCTTCGAGCGCGGCGGCCACGGCCGGCTCGTCGCGATGGCCTTCGAAGTCGATGTAGAAGTAGTACTCCCACGTGCCGACGCGCGCCGGACGCGACTCGAAGCGCGTCATCGAGACGCCGTGGCGCGCGAGCGGTTCGAGCAGCTTGTAGACGGCGCCCGGCTCGTTCTTCACCGAGACGATCATCGAAGTCTGGTCGTGGCCCGACACGCCCGCCGGCTGCTTGCCGATCATCACGAAGCGCGTGCGGTTATGCGGATCGTCCTGAATCAGCGCATTGGCGATCAGGAGGCCATAGTGCGTGGCCGCGCGCTCGCCGGCGATGGCCGCAATCGTGGGATCCTCGGCCGCGAGGCGCGCGGCCTCGGCGTTGCTCGAAACCGCCTGACGTTGCAGTTGCGGCGCGTTCGCCGTGAGCCAGTGCTGACACTGCGCGAGCGCCTGCGGATGCGCGTACACGCGCGTCACGCCTTCGAGCGTGCCGCTTTGCGTCATCAGGTTGTGCTGGATCGGCAGCGCGATTTCGCCGCCGATCACGAGCTGCGTCTGCAGGAACAGATCGAGCGTGCGCGACACCGCGCCCTCGGTCGAATTCTCGACCGGCACGACGCCGAATTCGGCGGCGCCCGCCTCGACCGAGCGGAACACTTCGTCGATCGACGGACACGGCAGACCTTCGATCGACTGACCGAAGTACGCGTACATCGCCTGCTCGCTATAAGTGCCCACCGGCCCGAGGAACGCGGCCGAAATCGTCTTTTCGAGCGAGCGGCTCGCGGCCATGATCTCGCGCCAGATCGCGCTGATGTGATCGTTGCCGAGCGGGCCATCGCTCATGTTCTGCAGGCGCTCGATCACCTGAAGCTCGCGCTCCGGGCGAAACACGGGCGCGTTGAAGTGCTTCTTGACCTCGCCCACTTCGAGCGCGACCGCCGCGCGCTGGTTCAGGAGCGCAATAAGCTGGGCATCGATGGCATCGATGCGCTCGCGCAGCGGCTTGAGTTGTGTGTTGAGTTCGTCGTCCATGCGTGAAACCGGCAATCTGAAAGGAGATGCGCACGGCCCGGAGCCAGATAGATCCGGGCCGGCACGCGCGCCGCGCGCCCGGCTAAAGGCGCGAGGCCTCGTCAGGCGTGCTTCGCCTCGAATTCCTTCATGTACTCGACCAGTGCCTGCACTGCTTCGAGCGGCACCGCGTTGTAAATCGACGCCCGCATGCCGCCGACGGACTTGTGGCCCTTCAGCTGCAGAAGCCCGCGCGCCTTCGCGCCGGCCAGGAAATCATCGTTACGTGTCTCATCGGCGAGGAAGAACGGTACGTTCATCCGCGAGCGCGCGCGGCGCTCCACCTTGTTGATGTAGAAGCTGCTCGCGTCGATCGTGTCGTAGAGCAGCTGCGCTTTTTCGATATTGCGCGCCTCGATGGCCGTGAGGCCACCTTGACGCTTGAGCCACTTGAACACGAGGCCCGCGATATAGATCGCGTAAGTGGGCGGCGTGTTGTACATGGAATTGTTCGCGGCAACCGTCTTCCACTCGAACGCCGACGGACAAAGGGGCATCGCGCGGTCGAGCAGGTCTTCGCGCACGATCACCACCGTCACACCCGCCATGCCGATGTTCTTCTGCGCGCCGCCGTAGAGCACGCCGTATTTGGCGATGTCCATCGGACGCGAGAGGATGTGCGACGAGGCGTCGGCCACGAGCGGAATGTCGCCCAGATCGGGAATCTCGAAGGTCTCGACGCCGTCGATCGTCTCGTTCGTGCACAGATGCACGTAGGCGGGGTCGTTGGAAAGCTGCCACTCGCTTTTCGGCGGCGAATGCGTGAAGCCCGCTTCGGTGCGGCCCGTCGCGACGATGTGCGCCGCGCCGTACTTGAGCGCTTCCTTCTGCGACTTCTGCGACCACGACCCCGTGATCACGAAGTCGGCGCGCGGCCTGGTGCCGAACAGGTTGAGCGGAACGATAGCGTTTTCGCCGATGCCGCCGCCCTGCAGGAACAGGATCTGGTGGCTCGCCGGCACCTGCATCAGCTCGCGCAGATCGAGCAGCGCCTCGCTGTGGATCTGCATGAACTCCGGGCCGCGATGGCTCATTTCCATCACGCCCATGCCGCTGCCATGCCAGTCGAGCATTTCGTCGGCGGCCTGACGGAGCACCTCTTCGGGCAATGCTGCCGGTCCGGCGGAAAAGTTGAAGACGCGCATCGTAAGGAGATCCCCGAGGCAGGCGCTACGGCAAGCAGGCCGGATGCGCCGGAAAAAGATAATGGCCGTTTGTGCCTGACGCACAAACGGCCATTATCGCATTGTCGCCGGGAACCCGCCAACGCAGGCCGCCCGGGCGACGCGCGCCGATCTGGCCCGTCTTTATGCGCCGCGAGGCGCACCAGCAACCGGGCCGGACGAGGCGCTGCGGACGATGCTTACTTGCCCAGCTTGACCGAAGCGACTTCCTTGTCGGCCTGGTCGCGCGTAGCCTTGATCGACTGCGGCATGTACTTCTGCATCAGGCCGTTGACGACGTCGCGGCCAACCTGGTCCTGAACCTGGATGAACTTGCGGCCGGTCGGGCTGCGGTAGAACGTGGTCAGATCCTTGATTTCCGACGTGCTGTAGTACTTCGCATAAGCGTCGTACTGAGCTTGCATCGCGTCTTGCTGGAATGCCGGGGTCGTGAAGACCTGGCCTGCCGAGTCAACCAGCTTCGGCACGGCGTTTTTCTGCAGCGTCGGGACGGAAGCCTGCTTCTGCTTGTCCGTCATCGTCTTGTTTTCCGACAGCGCGTCCGACAGGATCGCCGGGACGAGCTGCTTCGCCTGCATTTGCGCGCTGTTGCCGATTGCGCCGACGAGCTTCTGTGCGTCGATCGCGTCCAGCAGGTCCTTGATCGCGGCCTGCTTGGCCGGATCGATCGGTGCTGCGGCAGCAGCCGGCGCCTGTGCGGGCGCCTGATTCTGAAGCGCCTGCGCCATGGCGAACGTCGGCACGAGAGCGGCCAGCAACATCACCTGCTTGAATCGTTTTTGCATCATTACTCCCTCTGAGAAAATAATCGAACCGCCTGCCGCGCGAACCGTGGGGCGCTCCGGGGCGCGCTGCGCGCCCGCCGCCCGATCCAACGATTCGCCCGGCGCCATTCTGCACCTTCAGCACCGTTGGCCACTCAATCAATCGCCCACGGCATCCTGACACGAAGCGGCCCGCTCACGCGGGCCGCCGGGCCACATCAACCTGCACATACCTGCACGCGAGGATTACTCCTCGCTTTCACCCTCGCCTTCAGCGATGTCGCCTTCGGCATCGGCCTCCGCGATCTGCTGCAGGCCGGAAAGCTTCGTGCCTTCGTCAAGGCTGATGAGTGTAACACCTTGCGTTGCACGGCCCATTTCGCGGATCTCCGAGACGCGCGTGCGGATCAGCACGCCCGTGGTCGTGATCAGCATGATCTGGGCTTCGGAGTCGACGAGCGTGGCGGCCACCACCTTGCCGTTACGCTCGGACGTCTGGATCGCGATCATGCCCTTCGTGCCGCGGCCATGTCGCGTGTACTCGGTTATCGGCGTGCGCTTGCCGTAGCCGTTCTCCGTTGCGGTGAGCACCGACTGCTGTTCGTCGCCGGCCACGAGGAGCGCGATCACCTGCTGGCCGTCTTCGAGCTGCATGCCGCGCACGCCACGCGCTTCGCGGCCCATCGGACGCACGTCGTTCTCGTCGAAGCGCACTGCCTTGCCCGCGTCCGAGAACAGCATCACGTCGTGCTCGCCGTCCGTGATGGCCGCGCCGATCAGATAGTCGCCGTCGTCGAGGCCGACCGCAATAATACCCTTGCGCAGCGGGCGGCTGAACGCTTCGAGCGGCGTCTTCTTGACCGTACCGAGGGCAGTCGCCATAAACACGAACTTGTCCGCCGAGAATTCCTTCACCGGCAGCACGACGGTAATCTTCTCGCCGTCCTGGAGCGGGAACATGTTGACGATCGGACGGCCGCGCGAATTGCGCGAACCCTGCGGCACCTCATAGACCTTCACCCAGTACACACGGCCCCGGTTCGAGAAGCAGAGGATGTGGTCGTGGGTGTTGGCGATGAAGAGCGTGTCGATCCAGTCGTCTTCCTTCATCGAAGTCGCCTGCTTGCCGCGACCGCCGCGCTTCTGGGCGCGATATTCGGACAACGGCTGCGATTTCACGTAACCCGCGTGCGACATGGTCACCACCATGTCCTGCGGCGTGATCAGGTCTTCGGTGTTGAGCTCGGTCGCGTTCATCTCGATCTTCGAGCGGCGGGCATCGCCGAATTCGCTCTTGATCGCGATGAGTTCGTCGGAGATCATGGTCGTTACGCGCTCGGGGCGCGCAAGGATGTCGAGCAGGTCGGCGATCTGCGCCATCACTTCGCGGTACTCGCCGATGATCTTGTCCTGCTCCAGACCCGTCAGGCGTTGCAGACGCATTTGCAGGATTTCCTGCGCCTGCGTGTCGGACAGACGATAGAGGCCGTCCGCCTGCATGCCGTATTGCGGGTTCAGCCCTTCCGGACGATAGGCTTCGCGGCCGCCCGCGGTGGCGTTCTCCTGCTCCGCGCGCGTGAGCATCTCGCGCACGAGCGAGGAATCCCACGGACGGTTCATCAACTCCTGCTTCGCGATCGGCGGCGTGGGCGCGGCCTTGATGATGGCGATGAAATCGTCGATGTTCGCGAGCGCGACCGCGAGACCTTCGAGCACGTGGCCGCGTTCGCGGGCCTTGCGCAGTTCGTAGACCGTGCGCCGCGTGAGCACTTCGCGGCGGTGCGACAGGAAATGGTCGAGCATTTCCTTCAGGTTCAGCAGCTTCGGCTGGTTGTCCACCAGCGCGACCATGTTCATGCCGAACGTGTCCTGCAGCTGCGTCGCCTTGTACAGATTGTTGAGGATGACCTCGGGCACTTCGCCGCGCTTGAGCTCGATCACGACACGCATGCCGCTCTTGTCGGACTCGTCACGAATGTCAGAAATGCCTTCGAGCTTCTTCTCGTTGACGAGCTCGGCGATGCGCTCCAGCAGCGAACGCTTGTTTACCTGATACGGCAGCTCGTCGACGATGATCGCCATGCGCTGGCCGCGATCGATCTCCTCGAAGTGCGTGGCCGCACGCATCACGACGCGCCCGCGCCCGGTGCGATAGCCGTCGCGCACGCCGGCGACGCCATAGATGATGCCGGCGGTCGGGAAATCCGGCGCCGGGATGATCTCGATCAACTCATCGATCGTGGCCTGCGGATTTTTCAGCAGGTGCTGGCAAGCGTCGACCACTTCGTTGAGATTGTGCGGCGGAATGTTCGTGGCCATGCCGACCGCGATGCCCGACGAACCGTTGATGAGCAGGTTCGGGATGCGTGCGGGCAGGATCTGCGGCTCGCTCTCGCTGCCGTCGTAGTTCGGCCCGAAGTCGACGGTTTCCTTGTCGATGTCGGCGAGCAGCTCGTGGCCGATCTTCGCCATGCGGATTTCGGTGTAACGCATGGCCGCGGCGTTGTCGCCGTCGATCGAGCCGAAGTTGCCCTGGCCGTCGACCAGCATGTAGCGCAGCGAGAAGTCCTGCGCCATCCGGACGATGGTGTCGTAGACAGCCGTGTCGCCGTGCGGGTGGTATTTACCGATCACGTCGCCGACGATACGCGCCGACTTCTTGTAAGCGCGGTTCCAGTCGTTGTTCAACTCGTGCATCGCGTACAGCACGCGCCGGTGCACGGGCTTCAGGCCGTCACGCACATCCGGAAGCGCCCGCCCGACGATCACGCTCATCGCGTAATCGAGATACGAGCGGCGCATTTCCTCCTCGAGGGAGATAGGCAGAGTCTCTTTGGCGAATTGATCCATTATCGATGTCGTTGTCGGGCGCACGGGACGGTCCGGCAAAGCCTGCCGGCTAGCCAGAGCCACGTAGCACGCCCTGCTGTCGCATGGACGCCGCAGACGCAGCGCAATCTTATGATTCTATCATGCGCGAGACCCCTGCCCGCCGCCTGGGGGCCGCGTGCGCGCCATGTGCGTATACCTATTAGCGGGACGAGCCCGAGCGGCTCAAAACGGCGCAAAGCGGTTCGAGCGCATCGCATCGAAGCGGCCGATATCATGCGCATACGACATGGAGGCGTCATTCGCGTGACAAAGCGCAGCCCCCGTTGCAAGACTTCTTGCACTCCCCCATCAACCAGGCACACTACCAGGAGATCGAGCGGGAACTTTTTGTTGCGGGTGTACCACATTCGGCAAGCCCCAATGAAAGGGGCGGATTTTTTTTATCGTCGGACGGGAACGATATGGCAAAATGCCAACGCACAAAGTTAGACACCGCTCGAAGTCTACACAAGACGTGACCCTGAACTCGCCAATGTTATACTTCGAGCAATGTATGACTAGTCTTCGTCATATGGCTCGCAGTAAACCTGCGGTAATCTCAATTTCGAGAGGAGAAATATGAATAAACTTTCAAAGCTCGCGTTCATTGCAGCTACCGCAGTTGTGGCTGCATCCGCTCAGGCACAATCCGTGCCGGCGTCGCGACAAGCCGTCAATGACAACTGGGTGAATGGTACCGGCGAATACGTGTGGATGAACGGCACGAACGAGCTTTGCTGGCGCGATGCATTCTGGACGCCGGCCACCGCCAACGCAAAGTGCGATGGCGCCCTGGTCGCCCAGGCACCCACGCCGCCGGCTCCGGTTGCACCGCCGGCCATCACGAGCCAGAAGATCACGTATCAAGCTGACGCCCTGTTCGACTTCGACAAGGCTATCCTGAAGCCGGCTGGCAAGGAAAAGCTGGACGATCTGGCAAGCAAGATCGAAGCACTGAACCTCGAAGTCGTCGTTGCAACGGGTTACACCGACCGCATCGGCTCGGCTGCCTACAACGACCGTCTGTCGCTGCGCCGTGCGCAAGCCGTCAAGTCGTACCTGGTCAGCAAGGGCGTTCCGGCAGAGCGTATCTACACGGAAGGCAAGGGCAAGCGCAACCCGGTTACGACTGGCTGCAACCAGAAGAACCGCAAGCAACTCATCGCCTGCCTCGCACCGGATCGCCGCGTGGAAGTCGAAGTTGTCGGTACGCAAAAGCAACAAGAAGTGCAACCGCAGCAGTAATCCGCGCGTTGCCGCAGCAAGTCTCAAAGCCCCGCTTCGGCGGGGCTTTTTTTATTCGCCTCTATTCGTCTTCATTCGGCTGTTTAGCATCCGGCAGACAATTGCCCGTATCTGCCGCCGAACCTGCGTCTATCCGCCCAGCATTGAAGGCCCAGGCATCGCAGCCCATTTTGCCGCTGCGCGCCCCCGCCTATATACTCAGGGCTTACTTATTTTCACCCGCCCTGGTCCCGCCAGAGGCCGCTCCAACATGACCAACGCCGATCCCCACGAGTTGCAGAAGTTCAGTGATCTTGCTCATCGCTGGTGGGACCCGAACGCGGAATTCAAGCCGCTGCACGAACTGAATCCCATTCGCCTTGGCTGGATCGACAGTCATGCGCATCTGCCTGCAAAGCGTGTGCTCGATATCGGCTGCGGCGGCGGCATCCTGTCCGAATCGATGGCGGGCCTCGGCGCCAATGTGAAGGGCATCGACCTCTCCAGCGAAGCGCTGGGGGTGGCCGACCTGCACAGCCTCGAAAGCGGCATCACCGTCGAATACGAGGAGATCGCGGCCGAAGCAATCGCCGCGCGCGAGCCCGCTTCGTTCGACGTAGTCACCTGCATGGAAATGCTCGAGCACGTGCCGGAGCCCCTGAGCGTGGTCAAGGCCTGCGCAACGCTCGTGAAGCCGGGCGGCTGGGTGTTCTTCTCCACGCTCAACCGCAATGTGAAGTCGTACCTGCTCGCCGTGATCGGTGCGGAGTACATCGCACAGATGCTGCCCAAGGGCACGCACGATTACGCGCGCTTCATTCGCCCTTCGGAGCTCGCGGGTTTCGTGCGCGAAGCCGGCCTGCGCCCGGCCGAGATCAAAGGCATCACCTATAACCCGCTCACGCGGCGCTTCGCGCTGTCGAACGACTCCAGCGTCAACTATATGGTTGCCTGCCGCCGCGACGCCTGACGCCCCACGCGCATCACTTTCCGACATGACCCAGACCCCGCTTGAAAGCACGCCGGCGCCGCACCACGGCGCGGCGCTCGGCGCATTCGACGCCGTGCTGTTCGACTTCGACGGCACGCTCGCCGACACGGCGCCCGACCTCGCCGCCGCGGTCAACCAGATGCGCCACGCGCGCGGCCTCATGCCGGCGCCCTACGAGAAGTTGCGCCCGCTCGCCTCGGCGGGCGCGCGGGGCCTGATCGGCGGCGCATTCGGCATCGGCCCCGACGACCGCGAGTTCGCCGCGATGCGCGAAGAGTTCCTCGCCAACTACGCCGCCAACCTGCGCGTGGAGACGGTGCTCTTCCCGGGCATCGACGCGGTGCTCGACGATCTCGACGCGCGTGGCGTGCGCTGGGGCATCGTCACGAACAAGGTCGCGCGGCTGACCGATCCGCTCGTCAAGCTGATGCATCTCGATACGCGCGCGGCCTGCGTCGTGAGCGGCGACACGACGCCCTACTCGAAGCCCCACCCCGCCCCGCTGCTGCATGCGGCGCAGGCGCTCGGTGTCGCGGCGGAGTGCGCGATCTACGTGGGCGACGACCTGCGCGATGTGCAGGCTGGCCAGGCGGCCGGCATGGCGACCATCGCCGCGGCCTACGGCTACTGCGGCAACGTCGAGCCGCCGTCGCAATGGAATGCCGACTACGTGGCCGATACGGCCGCGACGCTGTTTTCCCTGCTCCAGCACGTGGGCCAGCGCACCTGACACAGCGACCTTGGCCACGGCCAGCGAGAGCATTGACGCGCACGCACCCTTGATTCGGGCGCGGTTAGCCTCATCTGCCGAACTATGGGATAATTGAGGTTCACCCCGGGGCCGACCTGGTTTCGACAGGGGTTATGAAGTAATCAGGGCATGCCGAGGACCCGTCACCTCGTTAATCAATGGGAAAAACGTAACTGCAAACGACGATACGTTCGCACTGGCAGCCTAAGGGCCGCCGTCCTCTGCCTGGCTCACTGACGGGTTAGCGTCGCAAGACCGGTAGCAATACCGCCAGAGGTCATTTACGTCAGTTAAGCTCTGTCGGCGTCACGACGCCAGAGTCGAAAATCTAGTGAATCGCCGTAGCGCAGCGTGTTCGTCCGCGTCGCTGCGGTTAAATCAAATGACAGAACTACGCATGTAGAACTGGTTATGGACTGCTTCTGGACGCGGGTTCGATTCCCGCCGGCTCCACCAAGACATAAACTGGCAGTGACTGCCGAATCGCTCCAAACCCGCGTGGCCGCAAGGCTTCGCGGGTTTTTGCTTTCTGGAACACGTTGGGATAGTCTGCGTATTTCTGTTGGTACGTGTTGGTACATCCGTTGGTATTTCAGACCGCCAGCAGGTCGATACCAACAGCCGCGATACCAACACTCCATACGACGCAGAGTGCCCATGTCCCTGGGCTACACGCCCGACGAGGCACTGCCGCACGGCTGGAGGGCGACGACGCGCGCGCTCGCAGTTGAGACTCTTGGCGTGGCAGTCGAAGTGGTCGAACTCCAACTATCCCACGAAGTGCGCAACAGCCTTGGACGTGCCTACAACCGCACGCAGTGGCTCGATGCGCGGTGCGACCTGACGCAGAAGTGGGCCGACTATCTCGACCGGCTGAAGGCAGGCGCACAGGTGGACGACTGGACCGCCAACGCGCGGCACGTCAAAAGTAGAGGCGAATAGACGGAGTGCAGCATGGCAATCGGGCGCAAGACGGGCGGCCGAAAGGCAGGCACGCGAACCACGCGACGCGGGAAATCAAGGCGCTGGCGGGCGTCTATGCCGGTGAGGCTGTCGAGCGGCTGGTGGACCTGATACGCCACGCCGAGAACGAGACGAGGCGGCTGGCGGCGATCCGCGAACTGCTGGACCGAGGTTTTGAGCGGCCTACCCTGTACGCTAACGTGAAGTGCGACGGCGAACCCGTGCCGCGCAACTATCGCGAACTGACCGACGAAGAATTGATGGAAATCATTGAACAGGGACAGGCCAGCCGCGAGAACGGCGGAGGGTAGCAACGCCGCCAACGATTTATCTGGCTGATGCTGCCGTGGCATAGATCAGTATTTGACGTTTCTTTACCAAGCTGGTTGCGAACGCGGAGTAGTCTGAAGGGTCCCGAAATCTTAAAGGGCATCGCAATGGCTGACAGTTTTCTCAAGATTGATGGTATCGCCGGAGAGTCACAAGACGAAATCCACCGTGGCGAGATTGATATTGTTAGCTGGCATTGGGATATGTCGCAGCAATCGAGCATGATGAACGGTTCTGGCGGCGGAGCCGCGAAAGCAACCATCGACGATCTTGTAGTCGTACATAACATCGACCGGGCCAGTCCCAACTTAATGCGCTATTGCCTGACGGGCCGCCACATTCCAAAGGTCGTCCTCTCGGTACGTAAAGCGGGTGGTCTACCGCTTGACTTTCTGAAGATCACGATGAACAACGTCGTGTTAACACGCGTCAGGCCGGTTGTGGTTGGAAATTCATATCTTGAGCACGTCGCTCTTTCATTCGCCAAGGTTACGCAAGAGTACGTCGTGCAAAACAGCATGGGCGGAAGCGGAGGAATGGTAACGGCCACCTTTGATATCAAGGAAAATCCTGCCAACTAAGCCGCTATTTCCCGGAAGATATCTTGCCTTTGTGGTTGGCATCGTTACTGCCTGTGGGACGGTTCTGGCAGTCAACCATGAGCGGAATTTTCTTGATTTATCGCTCACGGCGAGAGGTGGGGTGACCAGTCTGCCGCATGGCGGCCACCATCCTGAGATCACCTTTGTAACCAACGCCGGCGAACTTGTTTCAGCCCAACCAGGAAGCGTTACTGCACTTGATATTGGCGACCGGGTTGATATTCGCTACGACCCAGCCATGCCGAGGGCATCGGCCCAGATTGATACGTTCTTGGACCGCTGGGTGGTTTCGCTTCTGCTGGGAGCGTTTTCCGCCCTGTGCATGGTCGGGGGGCTAAAGAGAAGTTCAGTGGATCACTCATGATTCTGAAAAGGAAAAGCAATTGGTCCTATGACACAGACGCGGGCGTCAATCTCGGGTTTGACTTTCTGACCGTAACCGATAGCGTCCTGGTCCTCGACGAGCCGTCCGGGCGCGCGCAGCAGTTCAAATATACTGGCTCGGGACTCGCTGCTTCACTTCTGGGTCTGGGGCACGTCAAGTTGAGCAAACTGGAATTGCCGAAGTTGACCATTCTCGACAGGAATTTCTCTGGGAGCGTATCCGGCAAAGGATTTACAAGCGGTGGCGCGGTCTACATGACTGAGGCATTTCATGGGGCGGAGCTACACATCGAAGATTTCGAAGGCGGTACCATTTCTTTTGATGGTTCCGGCGGATACATTGCCGGATGGAGCGGTTCGGTTATCTTTGCCGGTATCCGGCTGACCATGATGGAGGCGCTCATTGCAAGCGTTGGAATTCCGTTTGCTAGGAACATGTTTCTGCAACTTGCGCTAGGTTCTGCGCCCATCATCATCTTGAACTACGGGCAGACAGAGGGGCTGATTGATTCTGTCGGCGTCGATTTTATGTATGGTCAGTTGACTTATCAGGGACCGGAGCCCATCCCGCATCAGGGGCCGATTCTGGAATTTCCCGCTGATTTAGACTGGAATGCACAACCAAGCGACGCAATGCCTTGATGATAAAGGGTTTAGTGGACTGCGATGGACTACAACGGAATCGAATTTGGCAGACGCCGGCCCACCAGATTTTCTTGAAATAAAGCAAAAACTCGCGACAGCCCGAAAAGCTTCGCGAGTTTTTGTTTTTTAATGCCTGAATTAACCGCACGACAATGGCAGCGACAGGCGCACCCATGGCGCCCTCGCGCTGCCAGCCCGCCGGTCAATTATCCTGGGGGCACTGCAGGTTACAGCCATTCGGGTCGCCGAGATCGCCCTTCTTGCGCATCGCCGACGGCTTGCCGTGCTGATACTTGTTCGAAGGCGCCGATGCCGCGAACGGCATTTGCGGATGCTCGTTGATCTTGAATTCGTCGGAGAGAATGCCGCCTGGCACGCCCGGCGAGTTCTGCGCGAAAGCAATGTTGACGGTTGCAAACAGCGCTCCCGCGGTCGCGGCAGCGATACAAACATTAAGCAAGAATTTCATGGTCGATCGGCGCGGGTGACGCGCATCTGAAACAGGGAAGCCAGTACCGGCCCAAAGTATCACAAAAAGTGGCGCACTCTGCAGCGCCAACCGGCGGCCATATTGCTCCGTATTACAAGATCCGGCCCCTCTCAACCTGCCGGCGCCGGCGTCCTCCCCGTCCAGCCGGCGCCCAGCGGCACAACGGCGCCACATTCGCCCGGGTCGTAGCCCTCCAGTTGCGCCACGGACTCACGGAACGGCGCGCCGCGCAGCAACTGGAGCACGCTCGCCAGCGGCTCGCGCTCCAGTTGCGCGCGTTCGCAGGCGAAATAGTAGTCCTCGTCGGCGATCGGGATGAAATCGAGGCCGAAGTGATGCGCCGCCGGCTCTACGCCGAAGCCCACGTCGGCCATGCCGCTCGCGACGAATGCCGCGATCGCCGAATGCGTAAGCTCCGAGGAGGCATAGCCGTTCACCCGCTCCGGGTCGACGCCCACGCGCGTGAGCAGCAAGTCGATCAGGAGACGCGTGCCCGATCCCGGCTGCCGGTTCACGAAGCGGATGTCGCCGCGCGACAGGTCGGCGAGGCCCGCGATCGCGCGCGGGTTGCCGCGCCCGACGAACAGGCCCTGTTTGCGGCGCGTGAGGTGGATCAGCACGTGGCGCTGCGGATCGAGCCAGTTGCGGTAGGCGTCGGCGCACGCTTCGCGAAAGTCGCTGCGCGGCAGATGGAAGCCCGCGAGGTCGCATTCGCCGCGCGCGAGCGCCGTGATCGCGTCGACGCTGTCGCGGTACTTGATCTCCACGGGCACCTGGTCGGCCACGAGCGCAGTGACCAGCGCCGCCACTGCATAGCCGTGCGAGGCATGGATGCGCAGATCCTGCCGGTCGGGCGCGAGCCAGCGGTTGAGGTCGCTCGCCACTTCGCTCGCGAGCGCCTGGAGGTTGCCCGAGAGGCGCTCCACGCTCAGGCGCTGCGAGCGCAGCACCGCTTCGCCCAGTTCCGAGAGCACCGAGCCACGCCCACGCGCCTTGGCGATCAGCGCGCCGCCCAGACGCTCCTCCAGATCCCGCAACAGGCCCCACGCGTGGCGATAGGACAAACCCTTACGCTGCGCGGCCTGCGCAATGCTGCCTTCCTCCGCGACGAGCGCGAGCAGCGGCACGACGTCCGTCAGGCTTGCCTCGCGGCCTTGCGCGTCGCGCACGA
The DNA here is from genome assembly GCF_905220245.1 of Paraburkholderia sp. J63. NCBI lineage: Bacteria > Pseudomonadati > Pseudomonadota > Betaproteobacteria > Burkholderiales > Burkholderiaceae > Paraburkholderia > Paraburkholderia sp. J63. The sequence goes on from NZ_CAJMZF010000002.1 coordinate 187,899, forward strand.
CCAGTTGCGCCTGGCATTCGACTTTGATCATTATGAAGTCTCGCTTCCTATTGCATCCGCCTTTCCAGGGGCCTATTGTTCGGGCATACAAGAAAACAACCCCAGCATAGGTGCGCACTTTATGAATAGCAAGCGCATATATGCCTCCGCAGGAGCTCTACCGTGGATGAGACAACCACCAGCGCGCCGGAAGACCTCGTAAGGCGCCACGCCCAGCCGGGCCGCACGCTGCTCGCGATCCTGCACGCGATCCAGGACGAAACCGGCTTCGTGCCGCCCGCCGCGGTCGCCCCGCTCGCGAAGGCGCTGAATCTCTCGCGCGCCGAGGTGCACGGCGTCGTCACTTACTACCATCATTTCCGTACCGCGCCGCCCGCGCCCGTCGTCGTGCAGCTATGCCGCGCCGAGGCGTGCCGCAGCATGGGCAGCGAGGCGCTCGCGCAGCACGCCGAGGCGCACACCGGCTGCCGCTTCAAGCAGCACGGCCACGCCAGCGAACATGGACACGAGCATGCGGGCGAAGTCGAGCTCGAATCGGTCTATTGCCTCGGCCAGTGCGCGCTGTCGCCGGCCATGATGATCAACGGCACGCTGCACGCCCGCGTGACCCCGCAAAAGTTCGACGCGTTGCTCGCCAAAGCCGTGGCCGCCGTCGCCCGCACCGAGGAGGCCGTATGACGCGCATTTATGTTCCTCGCGATTCGTCGGCGCTCGCGCTAGGCGCCGATGAGATCACCGCCGCCATCGAGCGCGAAGCCGCCGCGCGCGGCGCGTCCATCGAACTCGTGCGCAACGGCTCGCGCGGGCTGCTCTATCTCGAACCGCTCGTCGAGGTCGAAACGCCCGATGGGCGCGTCGGCTATGCGAACGTCGAAGAAGCCGACGTGACGAGTCTCTTCGACGCGGGCTTCCTGCAAGGCGCGCAGCACGCGCGCTCGGTCGGCCTCGTCGAGCAGATTCCATATCTGCGCAAGCAGCAGCGTCTCACGTTCGCGCGCATCGGCATCACGGACCCGCTCTCGACCGACGATTACGTTGCGCATGGCGGGCTCGAAGGCCTGCGCCGCGCGCTGACGATGACGAGCGCCGCGGCCTGCGAATCGCTGATCGAATCGGGTCTGCGCGGACGCGGCGGCGCGGCCTTCCCCGCCGGCATCAAGTGGCGCACCGTCGCCCAGGCCCACGCGGATCAGAAGTACATCGTCTGCAATGCCGACGAAGGCGACTCGGGCACCTTCTCCGACCGCCTCGTGATGGAAAGCGACCCCTACGTGCTGATCGAAGGCATGACGATCGCCGGGATCACGGTGGGCGCCACGGTCGGCCACATCTACGTGCGCAGCGAGTATCCGCATTCGATTGCCGCGCTCGAAGAAGCCATCCGCCGCGCGCGCGTCCAGGGCTGGCTCGGCGACGACGTGCTCGGCAGCGGCAAGCGCTTCGATCTGTTCGTGGCCAAGGGCGCTGGCGCCTATGTCTGCGGCGAGGAAACCGCGCTGCTCGAATCGCTCGAAGGCAAGCGCGGCATCGTGCGCGCGAAGCCGCCGCTGCCCGCGCTCGCCGGTCTCTACGGCAAGCCCACGGTCATCAACAACGTCATCACGCTCGCGACGGTGCCGATCATCTTCGCGAAGGGCGCGGCGTACTACAAGGACTTCGGCATGGGCCGCTCGCGCGGCACCCTGCCGTTCCAGCTCGCGGGCAACATCGCGCGCGGCGGGCTCGTCGAGCTTGCGTTCGGCGTGACGCTGCGCGAGCTGATGGTCGACTACGGCGGCGGCACCGCGAGCGGCCGTCCGGCGCGCGCCGTGCAGGTGGGCGGCCCGCTCGGCACCTATCTGCCCGAGAGCCAGTGGGACATTCCCATGGACTACGAAGCGTATGCAGCCGTGGGCGCCGTGGTGGGTCACGGCGGGCTCGTCGTCCACGACGACACCGCGAACCTCGCCGATCTCGCCCAGTACGCGATGGAATTCTGCACGCTCGAATCGTGCGGCAAGTGCACGCCATGCCGCATCGGCTCGACGCGCGGCGTCGAGGTGATCGCGAAGATCCGCAAGGGCGACACCTCCGAAAAGCAGGTCACGCTGCTGCGCGATCTGTGCGAGACGATGGTGTCCGGATCGCTCTGCGCGATGGGCGGCATGACGCCTTATCCGGTGATCTCCGCACTGAACTTTTTCCCCGAAGATTTCGGTCTTGAACCTGTCCAGCCAGCCGCCAGCGCGGCGGCCGCCTGAACGAGGAGCCCCCACCATGTCCGACACGCTCATGCCTCAAGCCGGCGGTTGCGGCTCCGGCAACTGCGCCTGCAAATCGGCGGCGATGAAGCAGCGCTCGCCCTTCGACGACACCGATTTCGGCACGCCGCTCGTCCACGCCGACGTCGACGTCACGCTCGAAATCGACGGTCAGTCCGTCACGGTGCCCGCGGGCACTTCCGTGATGCGCGCGGCCGTGGAAGCGGGCGTCAACGTGCCCAAGCTCTGCGCGACCGATTCGCTCGAACCGTTCGGGTCGTGCCGCCTGTGTCTCGTCGAGATCGAAGGCCGGCGCGGCTATCCCGCTTCGTGCACGACGCCCGTCGAGGCCGGCATGAAGGTGCGCACGCAAAGCAATCAGTTGCAGAAGCTGCGCCGCAACGTGATGGAGCTCTACATCTCCGATCACCCGCTCGACTGCCTCACCTGCCCCGCCAACGGCGACTGCGAGCTGCAGGACATGGCGGGCGTGACGGGCCTGCGCGAAGTGCGCTACGGCTTCGACGGCGCGAACCACCTCAAGGACAAGAAGGACGAATCGAATCCGTACTTCACCTACGACGCGTCGAAGTGCATCGTCTGCAATCGCTGCGTGCGCGCCTGCGAGGAAACCCAGGGCACCTTCGCGCTGACCATCGCCGGACGCGGCTTCGAATCGCGCGTGGCGGCCGGTGCGAGCGAGCCGTTCATGGACTCGGAGTGCGTCTCGTGCGGCGCCTGCGTGGCCGCGTGCCCGACCGCGACGCTGCAGGAAAAGAGCGTCGTGATGCTGGGCCAGGCCGAGCACTCGGTCGTGACGACCTGCGCGTATTGCGGCGTGGGCTGCTCGTTCAAGGCCGAGATGAAGGGCAACGAGGTCGTGCGCATGGTGCCGCACAAGAACGGCCAGGCCAATGAAGGCCACGCCTGCGTGAAGGGCCGCTTCGCATGGGGCTACGCCACGCACAAGGACCGCATCAAGAAGCCGATGATTCGCGCGAAGATCACCGATCCGTGGCGCGAAGTAAGCTGGGACGAAGCGATCAAGTACGCGGCCAGTGAATTCCGCCGCATCCAGGACAAGTACGGGCGCGATTCGATCGGCGGCATCACGTCGTCGCGCTGCACGAACGAAGAAACCTATCTCGTGCAGAAGCTCGTGCGCGCCGCGTTCGGCAACAACAACGTCGACACCTGCGCGCGCGTGTGCCACTCGCCCACGGGCTATGGCCTGAAGACCACGCTCGGCGAATCGGCGGGCACGCAGACCTTCGCCTCGGTCGATCACTCCGATGTGATCATGGTGATCGGCGCGAACCCCACCGACGGCCACCCGGTGTTCGGCTCGCGCCTGAAGCGCCGCGTGCGCGAGGGCGCGAAGCTGATCGTCGTGGACCCGCGCCGCATCGATATCGTCGACACGGCCCACGTGAAGGCCGAGCATCACCTGCAACTGCGCCCGGGCACCAACGTCGCGATGATCAACTCGCTCGCGCACGTGATCGTCACCGAAGGGCTCGTGAACGAGGCGTTCGTGGCCGAGCGCTGCGAAACGCGTGCGTTCGAGCAGTGGCGCGATTTCGTCGCGCTGCCGGAGAATTCGCCCGAAGCCATGGCCGAACTGACCGGCGTGCCCGCCGAGCAGGTGCGCGCCGCCGCGCGCCTCTACGCGCAGCAAGGCAACTCGGCGATCTATTACGGCCTTGGCGTGACGGAACATGCGCAAGGCTCGACCATGGTGATGGGCATCGCCAATCTCGCGATGGCCACGGGCAACATCGGCCGCGAAGGCGTGGGCGTGAATCCGCTGCGCGGCCAGAACAACGTGCAGGGTTCGTGCGACATGGGCTCGTTCCCGCACGAGCTGCCGGGCTACCGTCACGTGAGCGACGCCGTCGTGCGCAGCGAGTTCGAGAGCGCCTGGAACGTCGCGCTGCAAAGCGAGCCGGGCCTGCGCATTCCGAACATGTTCGACGCGGCCATGGACGGCACCTTCATGGGCCTCTACTGCCAGGGCGAGGACATCGTCCAGTCGGACCCGAACACCCAGCACGTGGCGGCGGCGCTCTCGTCGATGGAATGCATCGTCGTGCAGGACATCTTCCTGAACGAGACCGCGAAGTACGCGCACGTGCTGCTGCCGGGCTCGTCGTTCCTCGAAAAGGACGGCACCTTCACCAACGCGGAGCGCCGCATCTCGCGCGTGCGCAAGGTGATGCCGCCGATCGCCGGCTACTCGGACTGGGAAGTGACGATCCTGCTCTCTCGCGCGCTCGGCTACGAGATGGACTACACGCATCCGTCGCAGATCATGGACGAGATCGCGCGCCTCACGCCGACCTTCCACGGCGTCTCGTACAAGAAGCTCGACGAGATGGGCAGCATCCAGTGGCCGTGCAACGACGAGGCGCCCGAAGGCACGCCGATCATGCACATCGACGAGTTCGTGCGCGGCAAGGGCAAGTTCGTGATCACGAAGTTCATCGCCTCGCCGGAAAAGGTCACGCGGCGCTTCCCGCTGCTGCTCACGACGGGCCGCATTCTCTCGCAGTACAACGTGGGCGCGCAGACGCGCCGCACCGAGAACTCGCGCTGGCACGAAGAGGACCGGCTGGAGATTCATCCGGTCGATGCCGAGGACCGCGGCATTCGCGACGGCGACTGGGTGGGCATCGAATCGCGTGCGGGACACACGGTGCTGCGCGCGAAGGTCAGCACGCGCATGCAGCCGGGCGTGGTCTACACGACGTTCCACTTCCCCGAATCGGGCGCGAACGTGATCACCACCGACGCCTCGGACTGGGCCACGAACTGCCCCGAGTACAAGGTGACCGCCGTGCAGGTGAACCATGTGCAGCAACCGTCGGACTGGCAGCGCGAGTACTCGCGTTTCAATGCGACGCAGCTCGAGTTGCTGCGCCAGCGCGAATCGCTGACGACTTCAGGGAAATGAGCGGGGAAACAACGCGATGAAAGCAGACAACCTGATCGAGATGGCGAACCAGATCGGCATGTTCTTCGACTCGTTGCCCGATCGAGACGAAGCGCTCACGGGCATTGCCGAGCACATCCGCAAGTTCTGGGAGCCGCGCATGCGCCGCACGCTGCTGAGCGCGCTCGACGGTGACGCCGAGGAAGCGGGCTTCACGGAGATCGTGCTCGCCGCGCTCACGAAGTATCGCGACTCGCTCGCGCCCGCGGCGACGGCTTGAGGCGGGCGTTGCGGGAGGCAGGCGTGGCGCGTGCTGCGCGCTCTCGCCCGGCCTCTCGCGCTTGCTGCGTTGCCTGCGGCCCGAGGCTGTTCTACTGTGCCGCGGGCCGCGGCGCGGGCGCCGGCGCAAACCACGTCTCGCAATGGCGCACGAGGCCGTGCAGGTCCGATCCTGTGCGGCCACGCGCGCAGATGTAGCCGTCGGGCCGCACGAGATAGAACGCGGGCCGCGTGCGCCCGTAGGCGTCGCCGAGCGACGGCGCGCCCTCGCCCGCCAATGGCGCCTCGCCGTCCGGCAAGTCCGCCACCCACCAGACACGCACCGACTGCGGCAATACCCGTTCGACGGCTTCGACAAAGGGCTTGAGCGCTTCGAGCCGGCCTGCGGCGCCGTTCGGCGCAGCATTCGATGTGGTGTTCGGCGCAACGGTGGCCTCGCCAGGCGCGCCCGCCGTATCGGCCACGCCTCGCGTGCTCGCGCCATTTGCCGCGCTTCCCGGCTGCCCATGCTCCGCGGCATCCGCGGCGCGCGCCGCTTCGCCATCCACCAGCAGGAACAGCGAGAAGCTCGCCGGATCGTGCAGATCGAAGATGCGGCCTTTTCCCGGCGCCTTGCCGAGCGGCCCGTCGACCACGCGCACGAGCGCGTCGGGCGCCCGTTCGCCGGCGCGCGGGCCGCCGTCGAGCACCCGCTCGAGCGTGAGCGGGCTGCGTCGGTACTGGATCGAGAGCTCGCTCAGCGCCTCGCGCGCCGCGTCGCGCAACGGGCCGAGCGCGACGAGCACCGGCATCACGCGCTCGCGCAATAGCTTGAGCGGTCCGTGATCGGCCTCGACGAGCTGCGTCATGAAGCTCGTCTGCCGCAGCACGATGCGCTCGATCGGATAGCGCTCGGCGTGGTAGGTATCGAGCAGCCGGTCGGGTGCGCCGCCCAGCGCGCGGGCCAGCTTCCAGCCCAGATTGAAGGCCTCCTGGATGCCCGTATTCATGCCCTGCGCGCCCGCGGGGCTGTGCACGTGCGCGGCATCCCCGGCGAGAAAGACGCGGTCCTGGCGCAAGAAGCGCACGATGCGGCTGTTCACGTGGAAGTACGAGGCCCAGCTCATGTCGGCGACCGAGACCGGATGATGCACGCGGCGCTCGACGATCGAGCGGCATTCTTCGAGCGTCGGCACCGGCAGCGCGCCCTCGGGCGCGGCGGCCAGCATCGCCTTGTGATCGGCGATCAGGCGAAAACGGCCACGTCCGTATGGAAAGATCGCGGCCAACCCGTCGCCCGAGGCGAACACGTGGAACTCGTCCTCGGGCCAGGGCGTGGTCGCGGCGACGTCGGCGAGCAGAAACGACTGCTGCAGCGTCTCGCCCTCGAACTTCATGCCCAGATGATGGCGCACCGTGCTGTGCGCACCGTCGGCGGCGATCAGCCAGTCGCAGCGCAGTGCCTCGGTGCGTCCGCTCGCCAGCCGCAAATCGGCGCTCACGCCCGCGGAGCCCTGATTGAATTCGACCAGCTCGACGCCGCGCTCGACTTCCACGCCGAGCGTCGCGAGCTGCGTGGCGAGAATGCGCTCGGTCTCGGTCTGATCGATGAACAGCAGGTACGGATAGCGCGTGAATAGCGGATCGAAATCGAGGCGCGCGCGGCGCTGGCCGTTCGAATAGAGATTGGCGACGTGCGCGCGATGACCGCGCTCGAGAAAGGGCTCGACGATGCGATGCTGCTCGAACAGTTCGAGCGTGCGCGCCTGAATGCCGATGGCGCGCGAATGACGCCCGGGCTCTCGCGCGCGATCGATCAGGCGGACCGGAATGCGCGCACGGGCAAGACTCAGGGCGGCAGCGAGACCGGTCGGTCCCGCGCCGACGATGAGCACGGACGGCTGGGAAGAAGCCACGGTCATGCAGACCTCCATGCGATCGACATGCCTCGTAGTGTACGCCCGCTCCAGGCCTCGCCGAACGCCCCGATAGCGCTTATGGGGACGCTTGCGCGCGGGCGCTCAAGGGTGAATGTGTCGCGCGCCATCGAGCGCGCAACGATGCGCGCTCGTGCCCATATCGACCTGCAGCGTCACGTGCGTGATGCGAAAGCGCACGCCGAGCGCGCCCACGATGGCGTCGAGCGCGGCGTCGCCGGGATGGCCCGCGGGCATCACGAGATGCGCGGACAGCGCGTTGCCCGTGGTCGAGAGCGCCCAGATATGGAGGTCGTGCACGTCGATCACGCCTTGCTGCTGCGCAAGAAAAACGCGGATGCGCTCGATGTCGACGCCTTCGGGCACCGCCGCGAGCGCGAGCCGCACCGACTCGCGCAACAGCCCCCATGTGCCGCGCACGATCACGAGCACGACCACGATGCTCATGGCCGGATCGACCCAGCTCCAGCCCGTCGCGAGAATCACGAGGCCGCTCACGGCGACCGCGGCCGAAACGCCGGCGTCGGCGGCCATGTGCAGGAAGGCGCCGCGGATGTTGAGATCGTCCTTCTGGCCGCGCACGAAGAGCCACGCGGAGAAGCCGTTGATCAGCATGCCGAGCGTGGCGACGACGAACACGTCGAGGCCCGCCACAGGCGCGGGATAGATCAGACGTCCGATCGACTCGGCGAGGATAGCGCCGCAGGCGACGAGCAGCAGCGCCGCGTTCGCGAGCGACGCAAGAATCGACGAGCTGCCGAAACCGAACGTGTAGCGCGCCGAGGGCCGGCGCGTGGCGAGCCACGCGGCGCCCCAGGCGAGCAGCAGGCCGAGGACATCGGAGAGGTTGTGGCCGGCGTCGGCGAGCAGCGCGGTCGAATGCGCGATCACGCCGTACACGGTCTGCGCGATCACGATGACGATGTTCAGCGCGACGGCCAGCGCGAACGCGCGGCCGTGGCCCGCCGACGGGGCATGGTGGTGATGGTGGTGGCCGTGGGCGCCATGGGCGTGCCCATGGTCGTGCTCATGTTCCTGCTCGTGCCCATGCGGGTGATCGTGAGCAGGGTCATGCGCACCGGAATGATCGTGACCATGAGCACCATCCCCATGATGCGGCGCGGCCCCCTCGCCTGCGCGCTCGGGATCGGCGCGCATCACGCGAGCTCCTGCCACGTGGACACCGGCTCGGCCACGTGCTCCAGCATGCCCGCGAGCATCGCGCTGATATGCGCATCGGCGGCCGCATAAAACACCTGCTTGCCCTCCCGTTCCGCGCGTACGACACGCGCGGCGCGCAACAGTCGCAGATGATGGCTCACGAGCGAGGGTGACAGCCCGAGCGCATCGGCAATCGCGCCTACGGCGCGGCGGCTCTGCACGCAGGCCAGCACGATGCGCAGGCGCGTGGGGTCGCCCAGCAGGCGGAACAGATCGGCGAGCGGCACGATGCGCTCGTCCTCGGCATAGGACAGCATGTGGATACCCAAAACATATGAACAGTTGTTCATATGTTAGTTGCACCATCGCAACAGGTCAAGCCGCGCCAGCAGGACACACACGAGAGGTTCGGGGGGGACACATCCGAGTGTGGGAAAATGCCGCCTTCGCTTCTCCCAAGTATTTGCCCCCTCTGGTTATGGAACAGGTTTTTGTCCGCGCGTACGCCGCACATCGCGACGGCCGGCTGGACGACGCCGAGCGCGACTATTGCGCGACGCTCGCCGCCGATCCCGTGCACGTCGATGCGCTGCACATGCTCGGCGTGCTGCGGCATCAGCGGGGCCAGCATGCCGAAGCCGCGGACCTGGTGCGCCGGGCGGTCGATCTGCGCCCCGACGACGCCGCGCTCCAGTTGAACCTCGGCAACGCGCTCAAGGCGCTCGGCCATCTCGAGGGCGCGATCGAGCGCTTTCGCAATGCGCTCACGCTCGCGCCCACGTTCCCGCTCGCGCACTACAACCTCGGCAACGCCTACGCGGCGATCGGCCGCCACGAGGACGCGATGTACGCGTTCGGCCACGCGGTGCGCCTGCAGCCCGGCGACGCCTCGTCGCACAACAACCTCGGCAACGCCCTGCACGCGCTCGGCCGCCACGCCGAAGCCGCCGAGGCCTTTCGCCGCGCGCTCAAGATCCGCCCGGGCCACGCGGGCGCGCACAACAACCTCGGCATGGCGCTGAACGCGCTCGGCGACAGCGCGGGCGCCGTCGAGCATTTCCAGAAGGCGCTGCGCTTTCAGCCGCGCTTCGTCGCCGCGCATTTCAACCTCGCGAACACGCTCGACGCCACCGGCTATCACGCCCACGCCGTCGCGGGCTTCGAAGCCGCGCTCGCGCTGCAGCCGCAATTCCCGCCCGCGCTGTTCGGGCTCGGCAATGCGCTCGCGGCGCTCGGGCGGCACGAAGAGGCGCTCGGCCATTACGAACGCGCCATCGGCCTCGACCCGAAATTCGCGCTCGCGTGGCTCGCGCTCGGCACGGCGCAGCACGCGCTCGGCCGCCACGCCGCCGCGCTGCGCGCCTTCGACGAAGCCGTGCGCGTGCGGCCCGACCTCGCCGCCGCGCACCTGAACCGCGCGCTCGTCCTGCTCACGCTGGGCGACTTCCGGCGCGGCCTGCCCGCCTACGAGTGGCGGCTCGACCCGGCCGCGCGCGAAAACGCCTGCGGCGCCGCGGGCATCGCCCATGCCCTCCGTGCCGCCGATGTCACGATGGCCGCCGCGCCGTCCGCGCAAATCCCGGCCAACCTCGCCGCCGTGCCGCGCTGGCGCGGCGAGCCGCTCGCCGGCCGCACGCTGCTGATCCATGCCGAGCAGGGTTTCGGCGACACGCTCCAGTTCGTGCGTTTCGTGCCGAACGTCGTGGCGCTCGCCCACAGCGGCGCACGCATCGTGCTCGAAGTGCAGGCGCCGCTCGTGCCGCTCATCGCTCCGGCCGCCCATGTCGCGCGTATCACGCTGATCGAGCAGGGCGCGCCGCGCCCCGCCGTCGACCTGCACTGCCCGCTGCTGTCGCTGCCGCTGGCGCTCGGTACGACCTTCGACACCGTGCCCGCGCCCATGCCCTATCTCGCGGCGCCGGCCGCCTATCTGCGCAAGTGGCGCGGCTCGCTGGGCGGCCAGGCAAAGCGTAAGATCGGCCTCGCCTGGTCGGGCCGTATCCAGAAGCACGAAAACCGCTCGCTGCCGCTCGCCGCGCTCGAGCCGCTGTTCGCGCTCGAAGGCATCGACTGGATCGTGCTTCAGCCGCACCTGAGCGAAGCGGAGCACGCGGCGCTCGATGCGCATCCGCGCGCGCGCACGATTCATCGGCTGGACGGCAAGCTCGAGGATTTCGCGGATACCGCCGCCGTCATCGAGCGTCTCGACGCCGTGGTTTCCATCGACACCTCCATCGCCCACCTCGCGGGCGCGCTGGGCGCGAAGCTCTGGCTGATGCTGCCGTTCGCCGCCGACTGGCGCTGGTTCGCCGACACCGACACGAGCCCCTGGTATCCGCGCGCGCGCCTCGTGCGCCAGGCACGGCCCGGCGCGTGGGACGAGGTGGTCGCGCGCGTCGCCGCCGCGCTGCGCGAAGGCTGATCGCAGATGACTGATGGCGGGTGCACAGTGCGCCCGTTTGCATTGATTCACGCACCTCGGCGCGCTTTCGCAAAAAGCGTCGGCGCCATGAAAAAACCCGCTTGCGCGGGTTTTTTCTTTTCCTGGCCTGGCGGCGCCCGCGTCAGACCGTCTTGTACTGATTGCGCGCTTCGGCCGAACGATAGAGCACGATCGTCGCGATCAGCCCGCAGATGCCCGCGATGCCCATCCACGCGCCCGGCGCCGCCTTGTTGCCGCTCATGTGAATCAGCCAGGTCGAGATGGCTGGCGTGAAGCCGCCGATCGTCGTCGCGAGGCTATAGGCGAGCGAGAAGCCGGCCGTCCGCACCTCGACGGGCATGACTTCGGTCAAGGCCACGACCATTGCACCGTTGTAGCAGCCGTACAGGAACGAAAGCCAGAGCTCGACCATGAGCAGGCGGCCGAACGACGGCTCGGCAACGAGCCACTGCACGGCCGGATACGCGGTCAGAATCGTGAGGATCGTGAAGACGAGCAGCACCGGGCGGCGGCCGATACGGTCGGAGACCGCGCCGGACACGGGCAGCCAGAGCAGATTCGACAAGCCGATGCAGACCGTCACGACGAACGTGTCGATTTCGCTGAGCTTGAGCACTTCCTTGCCGAAGGTCGGCGTGTAGGCCGTGATCATGTAGAACGACACGGTCGTCATGATCACCATGCCCATGCCGCCGAGCACGATGCCCCAGTTCTGCACCATCGAGACCAGGATTTCGCTCACCGACGGACGATGCTTCTTGTGCGCGAACTCCTCGGTTTCCTGCAGCGAGCGGCGGATGAGGAACAGGAACGGCACGATGCAGCAGCCGATGATGAAGGGCACGCGCCAGCCCCAGGAAGTCATGTCCTCGACCGGCAAGATGCGATGCAGCAGCACGCCGAGCAGCGCCGCGAACACCACGGCCACCTGCTGGCTGCCCGACTGCCACGACACGTAGAAGCCCTTGTTGCCCTTGGTCGCGATCTCCGAGAGATAGACCGAGACGCCGCCGAGCTCCGCGCCGGCCGAAAAGCCCTGCAACAGGCGCCCACATAGCACGATCGCCGGCGCGAGCACGCCGATCGTCGCGTAGCCGGGCACGAGCGCGACGGACAGCGTGCCGAGTGCCATCAGGCCGAGCGTGAGGATCAGCCCCTTGCGCCGGCCGTGGTGATCGATATACGCGCCGAGGATGATCGCGCCCAGTGGCCGCACGAGAAAGCCGGCGCCGAACACAGACAGCGACAGCATCAGCGAAGCAAACGCGTTGTTGCTCGGGAAATAGGTCCGGGCGATCGCCGAGGCGTAATAGCCGTAGACCATGAAATCGTACATTTCCAGAAAGTTGCCGCTGACGACGCGGAAAACGGTCCGGACTTTCGATTCGCTGGATGCGCTGGAGGAAGCATGGGACGCGGTAGACATGACATTCCCTGATGATCGTCGCCAGATGACGTGCTGACGATGCCTGCAAACGCCCGCTCTGGCAGTGGAGCAAGAGCCCACCGCAATCGGTGCCACGCGCGGGGCGCGCCTGGCGGGCGCCCCGCGTACCTCGTACGATGCGCCCTTGCGGCTGGACAGCCACCTGACACTCTACTCCCGAGCGCACTGCGACATGACCATCGCGGTGCGATTGTCGATTGTTTTTTTGCTCGCTTTTCGCCGGCGCGAAAACTGACGCCGAGCCGCACCCGCCCGTCTATCGGGCACAATAATGCGATGACGCGGCCGGCTTCGTTCGTTTCGCGTCGCTCGCCCCAATGCCCGATGCCCCGCATGCCCACCGCCGCCTCCCTGACGCTGCGCCCGGCCACGACCGCCGACGCCCCCCTGCTCGCCGCCATGCACGCCGCCAGCTGGCAGGCGACGTATCGCGACCTGCTGCCGGCCGCCTTCCTCGAGCGGGAAGTCGACGCGGAACGCGCTGCCTACTGGCGCGCGCGTATGGAAGCGCCGGGCGGTGAGCGCCGCCTCGTGCTGATCGCCGAGCTAGGGACGCAACCGGAAAGCCGCACGCCGGTCGGGTTCGTCTGCGCCGAGCGTCAGCCCGGATCCCGCTGGGGCGCGCTGCTCGACAACCTGCACGCGCTCCCGGCGCACCAGGGCATCGGCGTGGGCAAGCGGCTCATGGAGGCTGCCCAGACATGGGCACGCGCGCAAGGCGAAGCACAGCTCTATCTCTACGTGCTCGACGGCAATGCGGCCGCCATTGCGTTCTATGAGCGGCAAGGCTGGCAATACTCGGGCGCGGAGCCCGACCACATGGGCGGCATCGACATCACCGCACTGCGCTACGTCTTCCGGCTCGACGACGCGAAATAACGAGACAGCGGACCCGCATTGCCGCATGCGACCTCGCAGCCCGATCGCCCGCTGCCGCGCGACGGGCGCGCACCCTCGCGCGCGTGCCATCCACTCCCCTTTTCGTCTGATTTTCAGATGTTTCTGATGGATTGTCGCCAGTCCAGCCAGCATCATTCGAATCCAAACGATTGACCCGTGCAAGGCACTACCGCGCTGGCAAGCCGCGCGTCTTTCGGGCTCCCACCGTGTTCCGGTGCCCCACTACGCCAAGGCAGCGAGAGATCCATGTCAACTTATCCGTTAGTTCAGGTGGAAGGCGCACTCGCGATGCCGCGCATGCGTCCACTCAATCGCGTCCCGCCGCCGTTCGGGCGCGAGTGGGCGCTCATGCCTCCGCACTTCAGTCTGCGCACCGAGCTCCAGGCACTTTATGCCGCCTTCCTGCGCACGATGTGCCTGAGCGCGGAAGCGTTCCGCCAGGTCTACCGCTGGGACTTGCATCGCCGCCGCGTTCCCGAGCCGCCGCGCCCCACGGCGGCACCGGTTGGCGGCACATTCAACGCCGCGCAGGCCCAGCGCGCCGCCGCCGATACCTTGCAGCGCCCGGCAGCCGGCGCACAGCCCGCGCGCACCGGCGCTCGCGTCGAGCGCACGCCGCCGCCGTCGCACAAGCTGACGGCCAGCGCCGTTGCCATTGGCGGCGCCGTGCTGCTCGCCTGGCTCGTGGCAAGCCATACGCAATTTGGCGAAGGCAAGGACAAAACGGTTCTGCGCGCGCCGGCGAGCCCTGCTTCGACCGGCACCAGCATGTCGACGCGTCTTTCCGACGAACGTCAGCAGCACGATCTCGCGCTGTCCGGCGCCGTGCAGGGCAATCAAAACACGCCCGCAACCACTGCCGCCCGCGCGGCCAGTGCATCGGCTGCGGTCACGGTCACACAACGCGCGGCCGCGGAAACCGCAGCCGCCCCTGCCACGCCGCATCAAGGTCCGGCATCCGCGTCGATCATCGTCACGCCGGCTGCACTGCCTGCACCCGCCCTTGCGAGTCCTTCGGCGACAGCCCCGGGCTCGAAGCTGGCAACGGCGACGCGCCCCGACTTCGCCGGGCGTACGCGCGCAAGCACGCCCCAGCGCGCCACGCTGACGGCCAAGGCCACGAAGGGCCGCCCAGTTGCCAACGCCGATGGGCGCACCTCGTACAAGGACGCCGGTCGCCATCCGGCCCACGACTTCGCGCCGCACCGCAGCGCGCCACTCGTGACGACCCAGCGCACCCACGGCATGTATTCGGAGGCCGGCGATTATTCGCCGCAGAAACCGAGCGCGACCTCAAGCGACGACTACGCGTCACTCACAACCTATGCAGGCACGCAAACGGCGCCGCGTCCGGCAAGCCGCGCAACGGTGAACGTCGACAATACGGAATGGGTGAATCACGTCTCGCAGCGCCGCGTGACCGAAGTGCCTGACAGCTTCGCGAAGTAAGCTCCCGGGCACGCCGCTGGCCTACGACCGCTTCGATTCACGCCCAGCACACAGCAAAAAGCCCCGCGAACAAAACGTTCGCGGGGCTTTTTGCTGCTGCCTCTGTTCCTGGCCTGTCGCACCGCACCGCCGCCATCCAACGGCACCGCGCGACACGACAGGAACCGAATCGCTCCCTAGCGCCGGGACCCTGGCAAGCCCAGCTCGGTTTCGCGCTGCAATTGATCCACCTGATTCTGGAGATCGCGCAACTGCGCCTGCGCCTGGATCTTCTCGGCATTGAGCGCGCGCGTATTGCCCTGCATCTGGCGTTGATAGTCATCGACACGGGCCTGCTGCGTGCGCGCCACGTCGATGTCCGCCTGCAGCCGGCGGGCACGGTCCTCATTGAGCGCGATGACGCGGTCGATGAACGCCTTCTGCGCTTCGATCTGGGTACGGCGAATCTCGACCTCGGCAAGACGCTGGGTCTGCTGCACGAAATTCGCATAGATGGCTTCCGCGCGCGTGTCGTCCTGCGAGCGAATCACGCGCCAGAAGTGCTTGTCCTGGAACAGCACCACGTAATACGTCATCTCGGGCGGATAGAAGAACAGGCTCGCGCCGTAGCTTGCGTTGTACGTCGTGCGCAACTCGACAAGCTGTGCGTCGTGGATGAGCTGCATGAGCGTGGCGACATCGCCCTGCGAAACCCCCGCCGTCGCCTGATCGTCCACCATGCCCGCGGGCGGCGGCGTGTTCGCGGGCTGCGGCGTCAGGCTGCCGAGCGACGGCCGGTTGCCCGCTACTGGAGCCACGTCGCTGGCGGGTGCGCCGGCCCATGCGACAGCGCCGTGCTGCAAGAGCGTAAAGACCGCCGCGCTCAGCAAGGCGCGACGCAGCGGGGTTGATTGCTTCATGACTGCCTGTTCCGTTCAGGATTCCGAGTAACCGCTTATTATCGCCGCCTGAAAATCTCATAAACGCCCAATAATTTCGGATAACCGACAGAACAGTCTATTACTTGTCCGAAATCACCTACTTCCCGTCAGGAATGGGAGAAGAATCTGAAGCCCTGGGGGTAAAAATCATCAGGGGGCCATCGTCAGCCCCCTGATTGTCCCTGCCGCCCGCTTTTGGTCAGAAGCGCGTCTCGCGCGCCGCACGCAAAAACGTATCGAGCAGCGGCGTGCAGTCGAGCAGTTCGGGGCCGCCCGCGCGGTGGAATTCCGGGTGCCACTGCACGCCCACGACGAACGGCGAGCGCCGGTAGCGCACCGCTTCGATCAGGCCATCGCCGGACGAAACGGCCTCGACCGTCAGATCGCGGCCAAGGCTTTTCACCGCCTGATGGTGGATCGAATTGACGATGGCCTCGCGCCTGCCCGGGAACATGCTGGCCAGCGACGAGCCCTCCGGAAAGGTGATCGCATGGCGGTGCTGATCGTAGTGCTCGCTCACGTGCACGCCCGCCGTGGGAACGTCCATGGCGATGTCCTGATAGAGCGAGCCGCCGAACGCGACATTGATGAGCTGACAGCCGCGGCACACGCCCAGCACCGGCTTGCCCGACTCGATGAACTCGTGCAGCAGTTCGAGCTCGTACATGTCCCGCACGCGGTCGCCGGGCCACTCGGGGCGCGGCGCGGTTTCCGCGTAGGTTTGCGGCGAAACGTCGGCGCCGCCTTGCAGCAGGAGGCCGTCGAGGTGCTTCGCATAGTCGCGCAGGCGGATGTTGCTCGGGTGGAGCATGCCCTGATGGCCGACCGTCGGAATCATGAAGACGATCACGTCGCGCGACATGACCCAATGCGCGATCGACTCTTCGAGATATTGCAGCGTCTTGCCGCGCAGGCCCTGTGCGCCCGGTTCCGGGTGAAAGATGCGGGCCGAGACGCCAATGCGCAGCGTCCGCTGGGTGATGCGCTGGCCGGCGCGGTCGAACAGTTGCCGGGCGCGCGCCGCGAGGATGCGCCCGAGCACCGACCAGGCCGAATCGCTGGGCCGCAGATAGCGCGGCGGTTCGGTCGGAATGGCGCCCGGCGGCGGCGGATTCTGTGCGGTGAAGTCGGGCGCCTGCCCGAAACCCGCGGGCGCGGCGCCCGGACGCGGGCTGGCCGCTGGCTGCGGCGCGGGCGGCACGCCCGCTTGCGTGGCGGCGTCATTCGTGGCGTCATTCGCGCCCGCCGCGGGGGGCGCCGGCGCCTCTTTGCCCGCATCGCCCACCACCTCGATCGGAATGCGCGGCGCAGCGGCGGCCTGGGCCGCCCGGGTCGCTTCGGCCTGCTGACGCGCCACGGCGCGCGCCGCCTCTTCACGGGCCTCGGCGGCTTCCTCCGCGCTCGAAGCGGCCCCGACCTGCGCCGAAACCGGCCCCTCGTCGCTGCCGCTGCCCGAACTGTCCGCACCGGCGGTGCCCGGCGTCACCGCCGATGCGCTCGCGGGCGCATCGGTCGACGCGCGCTGCGCGGCCTCGCCCGCAGGCGTCGCGCCCGCGGAGCCGGTCGTGCTGGCGGGCGGTGGGGGGGCAAAAGCGGGAGAAGCGGGAGAGCCTGGCGCATCGGCTTGGGCAGGACGGTCAGCGCCGCCAGGAACTTCAGGGTGGTCGGATTTGTTTTCGCTCATGACGTGGGGACGGGCGCGCCGCGCGCGCGAACGATGAACAGGGTTCCGATTATGCGTCGCACCGCATATCGCCGCCACCCCAATGCACAATCGCTCACACTCTGTTGCAGTTGGGTACGGCCGGTCAGGCACGGGCATCTCCCGCGCCCGACCGCAAACGCACCTGCGAGTCGGCCTTACGGGTCCTGCCGCTCGTCGAAGGTCTCGCGCAGCGCGATCTGCATGCTCGCGTGGATCTTCACGCACCAGCGCCACAGCAGCATCGTGAGCACCGCCGCGCACACGAGCACGCCGATCAGAAAGCCCGTGGGCGGCAGGATCGTCCCCGAGAGCGCGGCCACCAGCACGAACACGCCGATCATCGAGACGGCCGGCACGAGCTCGGCGATCGCATGGCGCAGCGCGCGCGTGAAGCGCCCCGCCTTCTCGGGCTGCACGCTCACCTCGGCGAGCAAGAGCGCGAGCGACTTCGTCTTGCGCCACACGGCCACCAGAAACGGAATCGCCAGCAGCAGCGCGGCGCTCCAGAGCACCACGCGCTGGATGCGCTCGTCGGGCACCCAGCCCGCGAGCAGCGGCAAGGCGTAGCGCGCGCCATACGAGGCGCCAATGAAGATCGCCGAGACGAGCGCGAGGTTCACGGCGACCTGCACGACGATGCGCCTCGTGAGCAAAAACAGCGTCGGCCCTTGCGCGCCATCCGAGCGCGGCATCAGGCAGCGCAGCCACTGGCTGTACAGGCCGAACACATTCGACACCGCGGGCGGCATCGCGTGCGCGAGCCGCTGCGAGAGCGGATCGGCGAAACGGATCAGATACGGCGTGGTGAGCGTCGTGATCGCCGAGACGGTCACGGCGATCGGATAGAGAAAGCCGCTCGTGACCTTAAGCGTGAGGCCGAGCGAGGCGATGATGAACGAGAACTCGCCGATCTGCGAGACCGTCATGCCCACGCGCATCGCCGTGCGGCCGTCGCGGCCCGCGAGGAAGGTGCCGAGCCCGCACGAGACGAGCTTGCCGAATACCACCGCGAGCGAGATCACGGCGATCGGCCACGCGTAGTCGACCAGCACGAGCGGATTGAGCATCAGGCCGATGGTCACGAAGAAGATCGCCGAGAACGCGTCGCGCAGCGGCGCGACCAGATGCTCGATGCGTTGCAGATGGCGCGACTCGGCCATGATCGCGCCGATCAGAAACGCGCCGAGCGCAATCGAGTAATCGAGCTTCACGACCAGCAGGCAAAAGCCGAAGCAAAAGCCGAGCACCGAGACGAGCAGCATCTCGTCGCTGCCCACGCGCGCAACGTAGCCGAGCACGCGCGGCACGACCAGGATGCCGGCGAGCAGCGACACCGTCATGAACAGCAGCAGCTTGCCGAGCGTGACGAACGCGATGCCGGGCGAGAGCTCGCCCGTCTGCGCGATGCCGCCGAGCAGCACGAGCATGGCGATGCCGAGAATGTCCTCGACGATCAGGATGCCGAACACGAGCTGCGCGAACGGCTCGCGCTTCACGCCGAGATCGGAGAGCGCCTTGACGATGATGGTGGTCGACGAAATGGCGAGGATCGCGCCGAGAAACAGCGAATCCATGGCGGCCCAGCCGAACGCGCGGCCAATCTCATAGCCGATCCACAGCATCACCACGATTTCGGAGAGCGCCGCGACGATGGCGGTCGCGCCCACCTGGAACAGCTTACGCAGGCTGAATTCGAGGCCGAGCGAGAACATCAGGAACACCACACCCAGCTCGCCCATCGTCTGGATGGTCTGCTCGTCGTGGATAAGCTGGAACGGCGGCGTGTACGGCCCGATGATCACGCCGGCCGCGATATAGCCGAGCACCACCGGCTGCTTCAGGCGATGAAACAGCACCGTGACGATCCCCGCGATCACCATCACGACTGCCAGATCCTGAATGAAGCCGATTCCCTGATGCATGCGCGGAACATCCTTACAAAATGCTATCAAAAGGACAATGTTACCCGATGCACGCGACGCGCCAAATCGCTCATCGAGAAAAAATCCACGTTCTACAATGATGTGTCCCTTGCCGCGGCGCACGGCCGCATTGCACGGCGCCATCCGCCCGCGGCAGCCTCGCCCACCATGTTGCCATCGATGCCCCCTGCCATGACCGCCACGCCTTCAACGTCTTCCGTTCCTTTCCCGCCGCTCGCCCAGCTGGCCGCCGACCTCGCCGCGGGCCGCACCACGAGCCGCGCGCTCGCCGAGGCCGCGCTCGAGCGCATCGCCGCGCCGTCGGGCCAGGGCGCCACCGTGCTCACGCACGTCGACCCCGAGCGCGTGCGCGCCGCCGCCGATGCGCACGACCGGCTGCGCGCGTCGGGCACGGTGCTTTCGCCGCTCGCGGGCATTCCTGTCTCGGTGAAAGACCTGTTCGACGTGCAGGGCGAGATCACGCGCGCGGGCTCCACGGTGCTCGCGAGCGCGGCGCCCGCGAGTGCCGACTCCCCCGCGGTCGCGCGCCTGCGCCACGCGGGCGCCGTGCTCATCGGCCGCACCAACATGAGCGAATTCGCGTTCTCGGGACTCGGTCTGAACCCGCACTTCGGCACGCCGCTCTCGCCCTACCGGCGTGACGTGGCCGGCGACGAACGCGTCGCGGGCGGCTCGTCCTCCGGAGCCGCGGCCTCGGTCGCCGACGGCATGGCCGCCGTCGCGCTCGGTACCGATACGGGCGGCTCGATCCGTATCCCGGCGGCGTTCTGCGGCCTCACCGGCTTCAAGCCCACGGCCGCGCGCATCCCGAAGGCGGGCGGCGTGCCGCTCTCGCCCACGCTCGACTCGTTCGGCCCGATCGGCAACACGGTGGCGTGCTGCGCACTCGTGGACCGCCTCCTCGCCGGGCTGGCGCCGCACGCGCCCGCGGCGCGGCACCTGGAGGGCGTGCGCATCGGCGTCCTCACGAACTACGTGACGGATGGCATCGAGCCGCACGTGGCTGAAGCGCTCGACACGGCGCTCAAGCATCTCGACGCAGCCGGCGCGATCGTCAGCGAAGTGCGCTTTTCGGCGTTCGAGCGCCTCGCCGAAATCAACCGCTTCGGCTTCTCGCCGATCGAGGCCTACGCGTGGCATCGTCCGCTGCTCGCCCAGCATCGCGACCGGTACGATCCGCGCGTGCTCGTGCGCATCCTCAAGGGCGAGCCCGCGAGCGCCGCCGACTATCTCGATCTGATCGCCGCGCGCGCCGCCGTGATGGACGAGGCGCAGGCGACGCTCTGGTCGCGCTTCGACGCCGTGATCGCCCCCACCGTGCCGATCGCACCGCCCGCGCTCGCCCCGCTCGTCGCCGACGACGATGCGTTCGCGCGCACCAATGCGCTCGTGCTGCGCAACCCGAGCGCCTTCAACTTCCTCGACGCCTGCGCGCTCTCGCTGCCGATCCACCATCCGGGCGAGGCGCCGGTAGGGCTGATGCTGGCCGGCGCGCCCCACGCCGACGACGCGCTCCTCGCCATCGGCCGCGGCGTGGAAGCCGTGCTCGCGCCGCTGCGATAACGGCAAGCGCGCAAAAAGGGCGCGACGGCACGCGCAGGCCCCGCCTGCGCGCGCTCAAGGGCACTCGCTCGCGCCGCCCACCCTTCGCGCTAGAATCCCGGGACGCCGTTGCAACCGCCTCCAACAGGAATCAGGACTTGCCCGAGGCCGGCTGCGCTATCCAACCCGAACAAACGAGTCACATGAACGACGATAACGCGCGGCTACGCCGCGAGCGCCGCCTGCTGGTCCTCCTCGGCCTGATCTGCCTCGCGCTGCTGTGCGGCGCGCTCTACTTCCAGTACGCCGAGCACCAGGACCCCTGCCCGCTGTGCATCCTCACGCGCTACTTCTTCATCCTGATCGCGGTGTTTGCGTTCCTCGGCGCGCGTTTCGCCAGTTGGCGCGCCGTGCGCACGCTCGAAGCGCTCGTGGCGATTTCGGCCGCGGGCGGCATCATCGCTTCCGCCAAGCTCGCCTGGGTGCAGGCGGTGCCGAACTTCAGCTGCGGCTTCGACACGCTGCAGCCCATCGTCGACGCCCTGCCGCCCGCGCACTGGCTGCCCGGCGTCTTCAAGGTCCAGGGCCTCTGCGAAACCACCTATCCGCCGATCCTCGGGCTCACGCTGCCGCTCTGGTCGGTGCTCGCGTTCGCGGTCGTGTTCGTCGCGGTGCTCGCGAGCCTGTGGCGCAACCGTCGCCGCCAGGTGGCGTGGCCCGGCATCCGGCGCTGAACGCCGCCGCGCCGCACGCCTGCCCGTGAGCGATCGCGGGCGGTGGCGGCGCCGGACATCCCCGATTTCCTCGCGGTACGCCTCTCACGGCACTCGCCCCTCTCTCCCCGCACCCCACCGCCCTCGCGGCTCGCCGCCACCCGCAAGGGAAAGGGCCCGATCATGCGGCGTTCTGTCATGGGCGCCCTCGCATAACCCCCATCTCCCACGGGGAATACTTTCCGGGCGCTGTCAGTGCTAAATTCGGAACTGGATGGCGATCTACGTGCGCGAGGCCGGACTGACAGTCAAGGCTCGCCCCGGCTCCCTGCGTAACGCGCGCCTGATCCGCAATGTCTCCCAGGTTTCACATGACAACGCAAACCATCCGCTTCGTCCGTCGTGGCGCCGTGCACGAGGTGCATGACGCGCCCATTACGCGCACCGTGCTCCAGCACCTGCGCGAGGATTTGCACGTCTGCGGCACCAAGGAAGGCTGCGCCGAAGGCGACTGCGGCGCCTGTACAGTCGTCATCGGCGAGCTCGACGAAAACGGGCGTCTCGCGCTCAAGGCGGTGAACGCCTGCATCCAGTTTCTCCCCACGCTCGACGGCCGCGCGCTCTTCACCGTCGAAGACCTGCGCGCGCCCGACGGCGCGCTGCACCCGGTCCAGCAGGCGATGATCGACTGCCACGGCTCGCAATGCGGCTTCTGCACGCCGGGCTTCGTCATGTCGATGTGGGCGCTCTACGAGCGCCAGGGCGCCGACGCCGGCCTGCCCACGCGCGACGAAATCGACCAGGCGCTCTCGGGCAATCTGTGCCGCTGCACCGGCTACCGGCCGATCATCGAAGCGGCCCAGCGGATGTTCGACACGTCGAGCTATCCGCGCGTCGCGCTCGCGCGCGAGCCGCTCGAAGCGATGCTGCGCTCGATCGCGCGCCGCGACACCTTCGAGTATGGCGGCCCCGGCGCGCGCGGCGCCGCGCACGACAGCGCCACGTTCTACGCGCCGCGCACGCTCGAAGCCTTCGCGACGCTGCGCGCCGCGCATCCGCAGGCGCGCGTGCTCGCGGGCGGCACCGACGTCGGCCTCTGGGTCACCAAGCAGTTGCGAGACCTCGGCGACATCGTCTATACGGGCCAGGTCGCCGAATTGAGGACCATCACCAGCGACGCGCAGACGCTCATGATCGGCGCCGCCGTGCCGCTCGAAGAGGCCTACGCGGCGCTCGCCGCCGACTATCCCGAACTCGCCGAGCTGTGGGCGCGCTTCGCCTCGCTGCCGATCCGCAACGCGGGCACCCTGGGCGGCAATGTGGCGAACGGCTCGCCCATCGGCGACTCGATGCCGGCGCTGCTCGCGCTCGACGCCGCGGTCGTGCTGCGCCGCGCCGCGCGCGTGCGCACGCTGCCGCTCGCGGCGTTCTACACCGGCTATCAGAAGAGCGTACTCGAAGCGGGCGAGTTCGTTGCGGCGATCCGCGTGCCCCGCCCCGCGCCCACATTGCGCTTTCGCACCTACAAGGTGTCGAAGCGCTACGACCAGGACATCTCGGCCGTGTGCGCGGCATTCGCGCTCGAGATCGGCGAGGACGGCACGATCGCGAACGCGCGCATCGCGTACGGCGGCATGGCCGCGACGCCGCAGCGCGCCGCGCACGCCGAAGCGGCGCTCGCGGGCGCGCGCTGGGACGAAGCCGCCGCGCAGCGCGCCATGGCCGCGCTCGACGCCGACTACCAGCCGCTCTCCGACATGCGCGCGAGCGCCACGTATCGCCTGAAGGTCGCGCGCAATCTGCTCTGGCGCTGCTGGCTCGAAACGCGCGACGAGGCGCCGCTCGCGCTCTGCGACGTGAACGCGTTCGTGTTTGCGTCCGAGGCGGAAGTCGTCGACGAAACCGGTGCAGGCTGCGACGCAGCGCTTGCGGGAGACGCATCATGAACCGCCAGTCCGATCCGTTCGTCGTGCAGACCGCCCATGCAGCACACGCGGAGCAGGCCGCCCAGGCCGCGCTCGGCGCGCCGCTGCCGCACGAATCCGCCGATCTGCACGTGAGCGGCGAGGCGCGCTACACCGACGACATCCCCGAGCTGCACGGCACGCTCCACGCGGCGCTCGGCCTCTCGCGCCACGCGCACGCACGCATCGCGACGCTCGATCTCGCGCGCGTGCGCGCCATGCCGGGCGTGGTCGCGGTCCTCACCGCCGCCGACATTCCCGGCGAGAACAATTGCGGCCCAGTCCTGCACGACGACCCGGTGCTCGCGCGCGACGAAGTCCAGTATCTCGGCCAGCCCGTATTCGCCGTGATCGCGACGAGCCACGCACTGGCGCGCCGCGCCGCCGCGCTCGCCGCGAGCGACGACGTCGTGCGCTACGAGCCGCTCGAAGCGGTGCTCACCATCGCCGACGCGAAGGCGCGCCAGCAATACGTGCTGCCCCCGCTGCGCCTCACGCGCGGCGAGCCGGCAGAGCGCATCGCGGCGGCGCCCCACCGCATCGCCGGAACCTTCGCCGTGGGCGGCCAGGAGCAGTTCTATCTCGAAGGCCAGGTCGCCTATGCGCTGCCCGAGGAACAGGACGGCATGCTCGTCTACAGCTCGACGCAGCACCCGAGCGAAATGCAGCAACTGGTCGCGCATCTGCTCGGCTGGCCCGTGCATCGCGTGATGTGCGAATGCCGGCGCATGGGCGGCGGCTTCGGCGGCAAGGAATCGCAGTCGGCGCTGTTCGCCTGCGTGGCGGCGCTCGCCGCACACAGGTTGCGGCGCCCCGTGAAGCTGCGCGCCGACCGCGACGACGATTTCCTCATCACCGGCAAGCGCCACGACGCGCTCTACGAATACGAAGCCGGCTACGACGACGACGGACGCCTTCTCGGCGCGCGCGTGGAAATCGCGCTGCGCGCGGGCTATTCCGCCGATCTCTCGGGCGCGGTCGCCACGCGCGCGGTCTGCCATTTCGACAACGCCTACTTTCTTTCTGACGTCGAAATCGTTGCGCTCTGCTGCAAGACCAACACGCAGTCGAACACGGCGTTCCGCGGCTTCGGCGGACCGCAGGGCGCGCTCGTGATGGAGGTGATGCTCAACGGCATCGCCAAAGCGCTCGGGCGCGATCCGCTCGCGGTGCGCCGCGCGAACTACTACGGCATCGGCGAGCGCGACGTCACGCCTTATGGACAGCGCGTCGAGGACAACGTGCTCGCGCCGCTCACCGATCAACTGGTCGCGTCGAGCCGATACGCCGAGCGCCGCGCCGCGCTGGCCGCGTTCAACCGCATGAGCCCCGTGCTCAAGCGCGGTATCGCGTTCACGCCGGTCAAATTCGGCATCTCGTTCAACGTCCCGCACCTGAACCAGGCGGGCGCGCTCGTGCACGTCTATCGCGACGGCTCCGTGCTCGTGAATCACGGCGGCACCGAAATGGGCCAGGGGCTCAACACCAAGGTCGCGCAGGTGGTCGCGGGCGTGCTCGGGCTGCCGCTCGCGCAGGTGCGCGTGAGCGCGACCGATACGTCGAAAGTGGCCAACACATCGGCCACCGCCGCCTCGACCGGCAGCGATCTGAACGGCAAGGCCGCCGAGGACGCGGCGCTAGCGATCCGCGCGCGGCTCTCCGCGCTCGCCGCCGCGGAGCACGGCGGCGCGCCCGAAGATGTCGCGTTCGAAGACGGCCTCGTGCAGGTGAACGGCAAGACCCTCGCGTTCGCCGGGTTCATCGAATTCGCGTATCTGAAGCGCGTGCAACTGTGGTCCGACGGTTTCTACGCGACACCCAAGGTCCATTGGGACGCAAAGACGCTCACGGGCCATCCGTTCTATTACTTCGCCTATGGCGCGGCGGTGTCCGAGGTGGTCGTCGACACGCTCACGGGCGAATGGAAGCTCGTGCGCGCCGACCTGTTGCACGACGCGGGCCAGTCGATCAACCCGGCCATCGACATCGGCCAGGTGGAGGGCGGCTTCATCCAGGGCATGGGCTGGCTCACGAGCGAAGAGCTCTGGTGGAACCGCGACGGCAAGCTGATGACGCACGCGCCGTCCACCTACAAGATTCCGGCGATCAGCGACACGCCCGCGGCGTTCCACGTGCAGCTCTACCGCAACGAAAACGCCGAGCCCACCGTGTTCCGCTCGAAGGCCGTGGGCGAGCCGCCCTTGCTGCTGCCGTTCTCGGTGCTGCTCGCGATCCGCGAGGCGATCGGCGCGGCCGTGCCCGAGGCCCGCGAAGCCGCGCCGCTCCTCGCGCCCGCCACGCCCGAAGCGATCCTCGACGCGATCGAAGCGCTCGAGACGCTGCGCACGCGCACGGCAGGCGCGCCGGCCGCCGCCCCAACAGAAGTCGTCGTCAAGTAGGAGAACTGCCGGATGCAAGCCTGGGTCACCGATCTTCAACACCTGCTCGCGCATGGCGACGCCGCCGTGCTCGTGACCGTCGCGCGCGTCGAAGGCTCGGCGCCGCGCGAGGCCGGCACGAAGATGATCGTCACGCGCGAGGCCGCACGTCATACGATCGGCGGCGGCCACCTCGAATGGAAGGCCATCGAGACCGCGCGCCAGGTGCTGCGCGACGGCATGCGCATGCCGCATGCACGGCGCCTCAAGCGCTTTGCGCTTGGGCCCAGCCTCGGCCAGTGCTGCGGCGGCGCGGTCGTGCTCGCGTTCGAGCGCCTCGACGTGTCCGACCTCGGCTGGCTCGCCACGCTCGCGCGCCGGCTCGCGGCGGGCGCATCGACCGTTCGTAGCGTATCATTCCGCTCCTCGCGGAATGGGACGCCCGCCGGTGCACCCACCGGCGTCAATCAGCCCGAAGCCGATGGCGCGGCGGTGGCCGTCATGCTCTCGGAGCCCGAGCCCGGCGTGGAAACGCCCGATTGCCTGCTCTGGGACACAGGCGCCGCCAGTCAAGGCGACGGCACGCTGCTGCTCACCGAAACCGTCGCGCCGAACGACTGGCCCGTCGTGCTGTTCGGCGCGGGCCACGTGGGCGCGGCGCTCGTGCGCGTGCTCGGCACGCTGCCGTGCCGCGTGCGCTGGGTGGACGCGCGCGACGCCGCGTTTCCCTCGCCGGAAGCGTTCGCGGCGCTTAACGCGCCCAACGTCGCGATCGACGCCAACGACGCACCCGACGAAGCCATCGACGCCGCCCCGCCCGGCACGAGCTTCATCGTGATGACGCACGATCATTCGCTCGACCTCGAACTCGCCGAGCGCATCCTGCGCCGCGGCGACTTCGTGTTCTTCGGCATGATCGGCTCGCACACGAAGCGCAAGCAGTTCGAGCACCGGCTCGCCGCGCGCGGCATCGACCCGCTGCAAATCGCGCGCATGAACTGCCCGCTCGGCGTGGACGGCATCGTCGACAAGTCGCCCGAAGTGATCGCGATCTCGGCCGCCGCGCAATTGCTGCAGGCGATCGAGGCGGCAACGGCGGCCATGCATGCGCCAGGGCATGCAGGCGTTGCGGCTCCGGGCACAACCCATTCCGCGTGATGTCATTCACTGAACGAACCTGATCGACCAAACCATGACCATCACGACCCCAGTCAACCCGCTCGTAGAAAAAGCCGCGCGCGCACCGAAGGCCGAGCTGCACATCCATATCGAAGGCTCGCTCGAACCGGAGCTGATCTTCGCGCTCGCGCAGCGCAATCACGTCAAGCTCGCGTACGAATCGATCGACGCGCTGCGCGCGGCCTACGCGTTCACCGACCTGCAGTCGTTCCTCGACATCTATTACGCAGGCGCGAGCGTGCTGCTCAAAGAGCAGGACTTCTACGACATGACGATGGCCTACTGCGAGCGCGCGCTCGCGGATAACGTCGTGCACTCCGAAATATTCTTCGATCCGCAGACGCACACCGAACGCGGCGTGCCGATCGACACCGTGGTCGCAGGCATCGACCGCGCGCTCGCCGACGCGGAAAAGCGCGGCCTCACGAGCAAGCTGATCCTCTGCTTCCTGCGCCATCTGAGCGAAGAAGACGCGCTCGCCACCTTCGACGCCGCGCTGCCGCTTTTCGAACGCTATCCGCGCATGATCGGCGTGGGGCTCGACTCGTCCGAGCGCGGCCATCCGCCCTCGAAATTCGAGCGCGTGTTCGAGAAGGCGCGCGCGCAGGGGCTCAAGCTCGTCGCGCACGCGGGCGAGGAAGGCCCGCCCGCCTACATCTACGAAGCGCTCGATCTGCTCAAGGTCGATCGCGTCGATCACGGCGTGCGCAGCATCGAAGACAAGGCGCTCGTCACGCGTCTCGCCGATACGCGCGTCGCCCTCACCGTCTGCCCGCTCTCGAATACCAAGCTCTGCGTCTTCGACGACATGACGCAGCACACACTCAAGCAGCTGCTCGACGAAGGCGTCGCGGTGACCGTCAATTCCGACGATCCCGCCTACTTCGGCGGCTACGTGAACGAGAACTACAGCGCGATCATCGTCGCGCTGAAGCTCGACGACGACGAGGTGTACACGATCCTGCGCAACGGCTTCGAAGCGTCGTTCGTGACACCCGAAGAACGCGTCGCGCTGATGGCGAAGCTCGATCGGTACTGGAGCGGCGCCGTGGCCTGACCCGCGCAGGACGTAGCTCAGGGCTTCACCCTCGATGAGGTTGAGGACCGGCGCTCGCGCGCCGGGCCCGGGGCTTTTGCGCGCCGCGTTTTCAGGAGCGGCGCACGCCGCGCGCCATTTGCGAAACCGCAAGGCGCGCACGAAACCTGCTCATGAATACCTGAAATTTTCGGAGACGTTGTTCCCATGACTCAATCGGCTTATCGCGCAAAACTGTTGACGTTCACCGGCGACCCCGCGCAGTCGCCCGACGCCGCCGTATTCCACGAAGACGGCGTCGTGATCGTCGAGGACGGCCGCGTCGCCGCCTCGGGCGCGTGGTCCGCGCTGCGCGCCAGCGTGGCCGACGGCGCGACGGTGCACGACCTGCGCGACAAGCTGATCGTGCCCGGCTTCATCGACACGCACATCCACTACCCGCAGACCGACATGATCGCCTCGCCGGCGCCGGGCCTGCTGCCGTGGCTCGAGACCTATACGTTCCCGACCGAGCGCGGCTTTGCCAACGAAAACGTGGCGTTCGAGACCGCGCGCTTTTTCGTCGACGAACTGCTCTCGTGCGGCACGACCACGGCGCTCGTCTACTGCTCGGTGCACAAGCAGTCAGCCGATGCGCTGTTCACGGCGAGCGAAGCGAAGAACATGCGCATGATTGCGGGCAAGGTGCTGATGGACCGCAACTGCCCCGAGTTCCTGCGCGACACGGCCCAGAGCGGCTACGACGACAGCGCCGAACTCATCTCGCGCTGGCACAACAACGGCCGCCAGATGTACGCACTCACGCCGCGCTTCGCGCCCACCTCGACCGAGGCGCAGCTCGAAGCGTGCGAGGCGCTCGCGAAGGCGCACGGCGACATCTTCATCCAGAGCCACGTCGCCGAAAATCTCGACGAAGTAAAGTGGGTGAAGGAGCTGTTCCCGCGCCAGCGCAGCTATCTCGACGTCTACGATCATTACGGACTCCTGCGCCGGCGCGCCGTGTACGGCCACTGCATCTGGCTCGACGACGAGGACCGCCGCCGCATGGCGCAAACCGGCACGGTGGCGGCGCACTGCCCGACCTCGAACCTGTTCCTCGGCAGCGGCCTGTTCGACTTCGACAAGGCCAACGAATCGCAGATGCCCGTCACGCTCGCCACCGACGTGGGCGGCGGCACCTCGTTCTCGATGCTGCAAACGATGAACGAGGCGCACAAGGTCGCGCGCATGGGCGGCCATCACCTGACGGCCACGCGCATGTTCTGGCTCGCCACGGCGGGCGCAGCGGCCGCGCTCGATCTCGCCGGGACGATCGGCACGCTCGCGCCGCAAAGCGAGGCGGACTTCGTGGTGCTCGATCCGCAGGCGACGCCGCTGCTCGCGCGCCGCACCGCGCGCGCCGAATCGCTCGAAGAGCTGCTGTTCGCGTTTGCGCTGCTCGGCGACGACCGCGCCGTGTTCGAGACCTACGCGGCCGGTGCGCGCGTGCATAGCCGCCGCGACCGTGACCAGGCGAAGCGCTGATCGCCGCAAACCCGACGGCCTTGGCGAAGCCAGGCGTCGGATAACCCCGATGCTATAATCCACCCCTCATTGGGGAGTAGCCGCCCCGCTCCGTGCCGCCCAGCGAGCCCCCGGGTTTGCCGCGCGCCGCGCACGTCGAAGCGGGGGCGTCCGTCAACAGACTTGGCCCGCGCGGCCATGGCGGACGCAGCCTTTGCAACTCGGGCCTGGCGAGACCGATGACCCATGACCGCCGCAACAGGGCCCGGCGGGTCGTGGGTCGTCGCTCGCATTCATCCCGGCCCGAGGATCACCAAAACGTGAATCAAGCCTTTCTCGTCTCCACCGGCGCGGTCGCGCTCGCCGAAATCGGCGACAAGACGCAGTTGCTCTCGCTCGTGCTCGCGGCGCGCTACCGCAAGCCCATGCCGATCATCCTCGGGGTGCTGGTCGCCACGCTCGTCAATCACTCGGGCGCGGGCGCGCTCGGCGCCTGGCTGGGCTCGCTCATCACGCCCTCGGTGATGCGCTGGGCGCTCGCCGCCTCCTTCGTCGCCATGGGTTTCTGGATACTCGTGCCCGACAAGCTCGACGAAGGCGAAGCCAACGTCAACCGCACGCGGCTGGGCGTGTTCGGCGCCACCGTCGTCACCTTCTTTCTCGCCGAGATGGGCGACAAGACGCAGATCGCGACCGTCGCGCTCGCGGCGCGCTTTCACGACTTCTTCGGCGTGGTGGCCGGCACGACGCTCGGCATGATGATCGCCAACGTGCCCGCGATCCTGCTGGGCGACCGCTTCGCCCACAAGCTGCCGACGAAGCTCGTGCACGGCATCGCCGCCGTGCTGTTCGTGGTGCTTGGCGTGTTTGCGATTATGGGCGTGGGCGTCTGAGAAACGTTTGAGAAACTACTTCGCCGGGGCGGCCCCCGGCGCGGCCCCATTGGGCGCCGCTGCGGACGCCTCGTTCGGCGCCACGCCGTTCTTGTCCACGGGCAGCTTCACCTGCTGCACCGAGCCGTTCTGCAGCGGGAAGTTCGAGAGCGCGCTGCGCACCAGATACGGCATCACCCGCACGAGCGATGGATCGTCGCCCGACGTGCGCGCGGTGACGTTATAGACTTCCTTCCCGCTCGCTTTGTCCGTGATGCGGATGCCGAGCGCATGCGAATAGACCGGATAAGTCTGGTTCACGTAGGCCGGGCCCCAAGGTCCCCAAGGCCCCCACGGATTGATCGGCCCCCAGTATGGCGAAGGCCAGGGGTTGTAGAACACGGGCTGCGGGACCGTCACCGTATCCATGCGGCTGCCGTAGGCGAGGCCCACGAGATAGCGCGCCTGCCGCTCGGGCACCTGGCGGAACGCGTACGACGAGAGCCCGTCGGCGACGAAATTCTCGTAAGTCGATTGCTCGATGCTCTGCTGCTGCTCCGGATTGCGCGTGAACGCGTAGGTGCGCGTGGCGTCGCTGCCGCCATCCCACGCGGAGAACGCGGTCACCTGGCTCGTCACGTAGGTGGTGCAGCCGGAGAGCGTCACGGCGAGCGCCGCCAGCATCATCAGCGCGCGGCGGGTCCATCGGTCGGGCATCATGGTCTTCTCGTTGCAGTCTTGCCAGTGGTGGTGAAAGCGCGGTCTTCTTCGCGGGCGTCTTCGCTGTCTTCCTGACAGCAGGCCCCGATCATACTGACTCACGCGCCGCCGGGAAAGTTCGGGCGCGCGTCGCAACGCATGCCTTCGGGCCACATCGGACAAGCCGGGCGAGCCTTTGTACAATGGGGCGGTCGGCCGTGCCCCGCGCGGCCTCCCTATATCGCCATCCGACCCGAAGCTTCCCCGCACGAGACCATGTCCGATACCGCCACGCCCACCGTGATCCGCCGCGAAGACTACGCGCCGCCCGCCTTCCTGATCGACACCGTCGACCTCGAATTCGACCTCGTGCCCGAGCGCACCGTCGTCAAGAGCACGCTGCGCGTGCGCCGCAACCCCGATGCGAAGCCCGCGCCGCACCTCGAACTGATGGGCGAGCAGCTCGAATTCATCGGCGCGCAGATCGACGGCCACGCTTACGAGAACGTGCACGCGCACGAGCACGGCCTGACCGTCGAAAACGTGCCCGACGCGTTCACGCTCACGCTCACCGGCGCCTGCAACCCGGAAGCCAATACCACGCTCTCGGGGCTCTACGTCTCGAGCGGCAACTTCTTCACGCAATGCGAAGCCGAAGGCTTTCGCCGCATCACCTGGTTCCTCGACCGTCCCGACGTGATGTCGACTTTCACCGTCACGCTGCGCGCCGATAAAACCGCGTACCCGGTGCTGCTCTCGAACGGCAATCTGATCTCGGAAGGCGAGCTACCCGACGGCCGCCACTATGCGAAGTGGGAAGACCCGTTCCGCAAGCCGAGCTATCTGTTCGCGCTGGTGGCGGGCAAGCTCGTCGCGCTCGAAGAGCGGATCAAGACCGGCTCGGGCAAGGAGAAGCTGCTGCAGGTCTGGGTCGAGCCGCACGACCTCGACAAGACGCGCCACGCGATGGATTCGCTGATCCACTCGATCCGCTGGGACGAGCGGCGCTTCGGCCTCGAGCTCGATCTCGACCGCTTCATGATCGTCGCCGTGAGCGACTTCAACATGGGCGCGATGGAGAACAAGGGGCTCAACATCTTCAACACGAAGTACGTGCTCGCGAACCCCGAAACGGCCACCGACATCGACTTCGCCAACATCGAGGCCGTGGTGGGCCACGAGTATTTCCACAACTGGACCGGCAACCGCGTGACCTGCCGCGACTGGTTCCAGCTGAGCCTCAAGGAAGGCCTCACGGTGTTCCGCGACCAGGAGTTCTCGGCGGCGATGTCGGGCGGCGACGAAAACGAAGCCGCGCGCGCGACCAAGCGCATCGAGGACGTGCGCGTGCTGCGCCAGATGCAGTTCGCCGAGGACGCGGGCCCGATGGCGCATCCGGTGCGCCCCGAGAGCTACGTCGAGATCAACAACTTCTACACGATGACCGTCTACGAGAAAGGCGCGGAAGTCGTGCGGATGTATCAGACGCTGTTCGGCCGCGACGGCTTCCGAAAAGGCATGGATCTGTACTTCCAGCGCCACGACGGCCAGGCCGTGACCTGCGACGACTTCCGCCGCGCGATGGCCGACGCCAATGGCCGCGACCTCGCCCAGTACGAGCGCTGGTACAGCCAGGCGGGCACGCCGCGCGTGAGCGTCACCACCGACTATGACGAAGCCGCGCAACGCTATCGCGTGACGCTCGCACAGGGCTACGCGAACGGCTCGCCGGCCGCGCGCGAAACGCAGAAGGGACCGCTGCTGATCCCGTTCGCGATCGGCCTGATCGGCCCCGACGGCGCGGACCTGCCGCTCAAGCTCGAAGGCGAAACGAGCGCCCATGCCGCGGCGGCCACGACGCGCGTGCTCGAACTCACCGAAGCGCAGCAGACCTTCACCTTCGTCGACGTCGCGCACAAGCCGCTGCCCTCGCTGCTGCGCAACTTCTCGGCGCCGGTCGTCGTCGAGTACGACTACAGCAACGACGAACTCGCGTTCCTGCTCGCGCACGACAGCGATCCGTTTAACCGCTGGGAAGCGGGCCAGCGCCTCGCCACGCGCGAACTGCTCGCGCTTGCCGCGCGCGCCGCCGCGGGCCAGCCGCTCACGCTCAACAACGCGCTCGTCGAGGCCTTTGGCCAGGTGCTGACCGACGCCTCGCTCTCGCCGTCGTTCCGCGAACTCGCGCTGATGCTGCCTTCGGAAACCTATCTCGCTGAGCAGATGGCGCAGTCCGATCCCGCCGCCGTGCACGCCGCGCGCCAGTTCGTGCGCAAGGGTCTCGCCGCCGCGCTCAAGGCCGAATGGCTCGCCGCCTGGCAGGGCAATCTCACGCCGGGCGCCTACGAGCCCACGCCCGAAGCCGCAGGCCGCCGCGGCCTGAAGAATCTCGCGCTCTCGTACCTCTCCGAGCTCGACGACCCCGCCGATGCCGTGCGGCTCGCGACCGCGCAATACGACGCCGCGAACAACATGACCGACCGCGCGGCTGCGCTTTCGGCGCTGATGAACGCGCAGTCAGCACAAGCGGGCGGCGACCACGCGAAGAAGGCACTCGAAGACTTCTACGCACGCTTCGAGAAAGAGCCGCTCGTCATCGACAAGTGGTTCTCGCTGCAGGCCACGCAGCGCGGCACGGCGCAGCATCCGACGATCGAGACCGTGCGCGCGCTCATGCGCCATCCGGCCTTCAATCTGAAGAATCCGAACCGCGCGCGCTCGCTGATTTTCAGCTTCTGCGCGGTGAACCCCGCGCAATTCCACGCGGCGGACGGCTCGGGCTACGCATTCTGGGCCGACCAGGTCATCGCGCTCGACGCCATCAACCCGCAGGTTGCCGCGCGCCTCGCACGCAATCTCGAACTGTGGCGCCGCTTCACGCCGGCGCTGCGCGACGCCATGCGCGCCGCGCTCGAGCGGGTCGCCGCGCAGGCGAAGTCGCGCGACGTCCGCGAAATCGTGGAAAAGGCGCTGACGTAAGCCCGAACATCGCGCGGTGCAGATGCAGCGTTGCTGCGCCGCGCAGTTCTCCTCATGCCCCGTCATGCACCCTGCCGGCCTTCGTGGCCGGCATTTTTGTGTGTATTTTTTCTGCATTATTTTTCGGTTTGCCGCGCGCTCCGGCACGCTCGCGCGGATTTTTCCCGCTTGACTGAACGCCCCGCCCGGCGCGCCAGGCCGCGCACCGGCGGCTTTTTTGCAGTGCCGCACGCGGGCCGCGCCCCGTCCAGCAGGTAGAATTGCGCTATCCCCAAGCGCATCCGGAGTACTGCAATGGCATTGCAACGTCGTACCACTCTCACGAAATACCTGATCGAGCAGCAGCGCCAGCACCGCAACCTGCCTGCCGATCTGCGTCTGCTGATCGAAGTTGTCGCGCGCGCCTGCAAGGCGATCAGCTTCAACGTCAGCAAGGGCGCGCTCGGCGATGCGCTCGGCACCGCCGGCAGCGAGAACGTTCAGGGCGAAGTGCAGAAGAACCTCGACATCCTCTCGAACGAAATCCTGCTCGACGCCAACGAATGGGGCGGCAACCTCGCGGCCATGGCGTCCGAGGAAATGGAAACCTTCTTCCCGATCCCGGCCAATTATCCGAAGGGCGAGTATCTGCTCGTGTTCGATCCGCTCGACGGCTCGTCGAATATCGACGTGAACGTGTCGATCGGCACGATCTTCTCGGTGCTGCGTTGCCCGGACGGCCAGCAGGCCACCGAAGAATCGTTCCTGCAGCCCGGCACGAAGCAGGTCGCGGCCGGCTACGCCGTCTACGGTCCGCAGACCGTGCTCGTGCTCACGACCGGCCACGGCGTGAACTGCTTCACGCTCGACCGCGAACTCGGCTCGTGGGTGCTCACGCAGAGCAACATGCGCATTCCGGAAGACACGCGCGAGTACGCGATCAATGCCTCGAACTCGCGCCACTGGTATGAGCCGGTGCAGCAATACGTCGGCGAGCTCAATGCGGGCAAGGACGGCGCGCGCGGCGAGAACTTCAACATGCGCTGGATTGCGTCGATGGTCGCCGACGTGCACCGTATCCTGAACCGCGGCGGCATCTTCATGTATCCGGCCGACAAGCGCGATCCGTCGAAGCCGGGCAAGCTGCGCCTGATGTACGAAGCGAACCCGATGTCGTTCATCGTCGAGCAGGCGGGCGGTATGGCGACCAACGGCGAACAGCGCATCCTCGACATCCAGCCGACGAGCCTGCACGAACGCGTGGCCGTGTTCCTCGGCTCGAAGAACGAGGTGGAGCGCGTGACCCGCTACCATCAGGAAGCGAAAAAATAAAAAGATGAAGGAGGGACTTGCATACTCTGCAGATCTTTTCTATAATCTTCCTTCTCTGATGTGACGCCGGAATAGCTCAGACGGTAGAGCAGCGCATTCGTAATGCGAAGGTCGGGGGTTCGATTCCTCTTTCCGGCACCACCAAGTTTCAAACAAAAAGCCCAGTCTTCGACTGGGCTTTTTGTTTTGCACCGCCGCCTTCTACACCGCGGCGGCACGTCAATCCCTTCAGCTAGCCGCGCCCCGGCAAAGCATCGAGCGCCTCCCCCACCTCGTCGATCACATCCTCCCAGCGCCCCAGCTCGCGTTGCCTGAAAAGCCGCGCCGACGGATACCACGGCGTGTCGCTGCGCCCCGTCATCCAGCGCCAGTCGGTGCAGGTCGGCAGCAGGATCCACACCGGCACGCCCGCGGCGCCCGCGAGATGCGCAACCGACGTATCGACGGTAATCACGAGATCGAGCGACTGCACGATCGCGAGCGTATCGATGAAGCTCTCGATCTGCGTCCCGAGCGGGGTCATGTCGATGCCGGCCGGCAACGCCTCTACGTCGCGCTGCGCCGCGCCCTTCTGCAGCGCGAACCACGCCACGTCGCGCCGCGCGAGCATCGGATGCAATACATGCAGGGCGATGGAGCGATAGCAATCGAACTCGTAATCGGGATTGCCGGCCCACACCAGACCGACGCGACGCTTGGGCGCGTTCGCGTGCAGCGGGCTCGCGAGCCGCTCGCGCCAACGGCCGACGGCTGCGGGAGGCGCACTGAGATACGGCATCGCGAGCGGCAACATACCCATGGTCAGCTTCATGTGCTCGGGAAAGCGGAACATGCGGCACCAGTAGTCGTAAGGCTCCGGCGGCAGCGTCGTCCAGACCCGATTCACCCCGCTCGCGCATGCCGCCACGTCGCCCAGCGCCTCGCCGATCCAAACGTCGGCGGTTGCGCCCTGGCCCCGCAGCCAGTCGGCGTAGCGCAGCGACTGGATCTGATCGCCCAGCCCCTGCTCGCCGACCAGCAGGAAGCGTCGTCCGGCGACGGGCTCGCCACGCCATTCCGGGAAACCGGGCTGCACCAGCGTGTTGTTCTGCGGCAGACGTTCGTGCCAGCGGTAATGGCGCCAACCTTCCTCGAACTCGCCGTCGCGGAGCAGCGATACCGCCACGTTGAACTCCAGGTGCGGATCGTCGGGCTTCAGACGCACGGCCTCGAAGCTGTGCTGCCGCATGCGCGCGTGATGGCCGAGCATGTTCGACGCGTAAGCGGCGCTGTGATGCAGACCGGCATCCGCGGAATCCACCGCGAGCCCCTGGCTGGCGACTTCGTACGCTTCGGCGTAGCGATGTAGCTGATTCAAATGGAATGCGAGGTCGCTGAGCGCACGGGGCTCGGTTGCGAATGCCGCGC
Organism: Paraburkholderia sp. J63; assembly: GCF_905220245.1. NCBI lineage: Bacteria > Pseudomonadati > Pseudomonadota > Betaproteobacteria > Burkholderiales > Burkholderiaceae > Paraburkholderia > Paraburkholderia sp. J63. Next base: position 224,817 of record NZ_CAJMZF010000002.1, read on the forward strand.
GCATGCGCGCGATCTGGGCATCGGCTTCGGCGATGCGCCCAAGCTTCGACAACGCCTTGATCAATTCGACTCCGTCGGCCACGCGCGAGGCGCCAAGTTCCCATGCGCGGCGCAGATAGTGCACGGCTTCTTCGTGGCGTCCGTCTTCGAGCCTGAGCATGGCGAGACGGCGCACGGCGTGGTGAAGCCCGGGATCGAAGCCGAGCGCCTTTTCGTATTGCGCGGCCGCGTCGGCCCGGCGACCGGCGAGCTTCAGCACGTCGCCCAGATTGCGATGCAGCGTGGCCGTGCCACCGCCGAGCGTGACCGCCCGATGGTAGAACGCCTCGGCCACGAGATGCTCGCCCGCCAGCGCGGCAAACAAGCCACGGTGCTCCCACAACTCGGCACGTTCGGGCGCGGCGTTGATGGCACGCTCGAGATAGTCGCGCGCAACGGCGCGCTCTCCGTCTCCAGCGCGAAAATGCGCGAGCGCGGTGCGGTGCAATGCGTGCACATGGCGAGGCTCTGCCGCCAGCACCTCCTGATAGGCGCGCAACGCTTCAGCCATCTGGCCTTTGTCGAAATATTGGTCGGCCAGCGCAAGCGCTGCTCGCGTGCGCGAGTCGTCGGACGCAATAGCGGCCGGCGCGGTGCCGTCGTCTTGATGGTTCATTGTGTGTTCAGGCAACGGATATGCGCGATGCCCCGGTGGAGGATTGAAGTTCGAGGGGACGTGAAACGCTGAGGCGGCGGGCAGACGACAACCGGCGCCCGATGCCCGCACGCGGCTTGAGTCGACGCTTTTTTGAAGATAACGAAGATTGTCAGGCAGCCGAATCAGACGATGCTGAAAACCACGCCGTGCCCCTCGGGGGATCCCCGCCTCTCGCGCCAAAGTCGACGAATGAATCCAGCTTGGGCGGCAGCGGTTCACGTCCGCAACCTTTTATGCAAGCGCCGACAATAAGCGCCGCAAAATGCCGGGAATACGGCGGGAGACCCATTCGACAGAAACGAACGCTTACACTGTTTTAATTATGTTTAACGTTCTCGGTTCAAGCCCGGCCGATAATCAACCGATATAAACGGGTACCAGATACGCAGCCAGCCAGGAGCAGCGCACAGCATACGAGGATGCTTGCCGCAGCGCGCAGCAAGAAGCCGCCGCACTTGTGTGGCCAAGGCCTGAACCGTGGGGATGAGGGTGCTGCGCCGCAGCAGCGGCGCCAATCAAGGACGCGCCAGCGAGTGCGCAACTGCGGGGGAACATGAAAGCGCTATGAAGCGCACCTTTGAAATTATATTCCCGCGCAGTTAATAAGTTATCCCGATGTGCAAATAAAGCAACACGCACACCGGAAAAGCTCCTTTGCGTTGGCGAGCACTAGCGCGACTGAAGGGCGCAGCCGGATAATTGCCTTACATAGGAGAAAGATCATGGACGCCAAACCGCCAAGGATTCCGACCCCGGACCAAGTATTCAGCCCGGATCCGGAACCGGTGGCCGTCGAGTTTCTCGGCGATGAATTGCCCGCTCACGTGCGGGCATTTCTCGACGAGCAGCGCAAGGCACACGAACAGCAGTGACGGGGCAGCGCACTGGCGCTAGACGTGCAAAACGAACGGTCGTCCCGCGCGGGCATGGCCGGGTGTTTTTGCGCGCACTCGATCGCACCATTGGAACGGTGGTGCGATCGCATTGTTACGCCCATGCCGGGGAGTCTCAGCTCGCTTGACGCAGGCGCGTTCGAAGGAATGCGTTTGTGCGATTCATATCGTGCGTACAACGTACGCAATTGCACCGACAATCCCGATCTTCTTTCTCCGCTTCAAGGCTAATCGCGGCTCTCGGCCTTCGCATGATCGCCGATAACGCGGCAAGCGCCTCATAACCGGCTATCCTTCGCTTTTCCCTCTTCGGCCAGCCGGCCTGCCCTTTCGCAATGAAATCCGCATTCCGCGCGCTCGCGTCCTGCGCCGCCGCACTTCTCATCATCCTGCCGGCCGCCTCGGCACGCGCCGATGGCGACGACACGGCGCTCACCAACCTCGTCGCGCTCGTTTCGCAGCGCCTCTCGCTAGCCGAGCCCGTCGCTCACTGGAAATGGCTCAACCATAAGCCGATCACGGACACGCCACGCGAAAACGCCCTGCTCGCCGACGTGCAGAAACGCGCCACGGCGGCGGGCGTCGATCCGGCGTTCGCTCGAATGTTCTTCCGCGATCAGATCGATGCGAGCACGCAACTGCAGCAAGCACTCTTCGCCACCTGGCAATCGTCCCAGCCGCCCGCCGGGCCGGCACCGGATCTCGCGACCGCCACGCGCCCACAACTCGATCGCCTGACGGCGCAGCTTATCGGCGCACTCGCTCGCGTGCAGCCCACGCGCGCGGCGGACGACTGCCCTGCGCGCGTGGCGCGCGCCGTTGCCAACTGGAAGGAATTGACGCGTTACGACTCCGCGCGCGCCGACGCCATGACGCGCGCGCTCGGACATGTCTGCGAAGGCGGTGGCGTAGGCGGTACGGCATAAGCCATCGGGTACGACGCCGAACGCCGCTTCCCAGCCACTTTTTCAGCCCACTGGCTCAGGCCGCGCTCGTCAGCCCATCGGCGACCGTGGCCTGCAAAGGCAGGACGCGCAGGCCCTTCTCGAGGCGGCTGTGCAGAATACGCCACGTCGTGAGTTCGAACGGTGCATCGGCGGCGGCCGACGCGGCAACGAGACTTGCCGCCTGCGCCTCGCTCGCCGCCACGCCGAGGTAGCACCAGCGATCGATCACATGCAATACGGACGATTCGTGCGGCGCATCGCGCTCCTCAACCAGCACTGCGCCGTCGAACGGCCAAGGGGCGTCCGACGGATCGTGCTTCGACACCCGAGGCACACGATTGAACGACGGACGCCATTGCGCAATCCATCGGGCCTCGACGAAGAGCGCCCCCAACTCCCCACCCGTCGCCTGCCATTCGACACGCCGAATCTGCTGCGCCATGCGCTGCTCGCGCGCCGAGCGCCGCTCGCCCGACAAATGCGAGCGCACGCGCTGACGCACGCGCACGCTGCGGCCTACATAGAGCGGCACGTCGTTTTCGCCGAAGAACGCGTAGACACCGTGGCCGGCTGGCGCAGTATCGATGAGGTCGTCGGTGATATCGCCCGCGAGACGGTGCCGGCGCGTGAGCCGCTCGACCTGCGCGGCGAGCATCGGCTCGGGCACGAGCCCCGGCAGCCGCTGCCAGAATTGCCAGAGCAAATCGGCGTCGGCGAGCGCGCGGTGGCGATCGGCCGGCTCGAGCGCGTGGCGCTCCACCAGCGCGTCCAGGCCGTGGCGCTTCTCGGCCGGAAACAGCGCCCGCGACAGGCGTACCGTGCACAGCACGTCGGGATTGAATGCCAAGCCGGCGCGCTCGAATTCGGCGCGCAGAAAGCCCCGATCGAAACTCGCGTTATGAGCGATGAAAAGCTTGCCCGAAAGCCGCTCGAACAGCGCAGGCGCAATTTCGGCAAACGTGGGCGCCCCGCGCACCATGGCGTCGGTAATGCCGGTGAGCTGCTGAATAAAGGGCGGTATCGCCTGCTGCGGGTCGACCAGCGAACTCCATCGCGTGGCCTGCCCGTCCTTCACCTCGACGATCCCGACCTCGGTGATGCGGTGATCGCCCACCGAACCGCCCGTTGTTTCCAGATCCACGAAAACCAGCGGGCCATCGCCGGACGGAAGCTCGGCGCTCAAGAGGGTGTCGGACATGGTGAAACGGCAAGACGAGAATGAAAAATTCGTCCAAGTATGCACTGTTTGGACGAAGCGCGCAGGGTGTTCACGCCACTGTCACTTTTCCGGCGGCGCGGCTTATTTCTATATCAGCGGGATTTTTGAATTGGGGTTTTCCCGTTGATTAGATAAGTTCGATAAAACCCCGAGCGCAACATTATTACGCGATTCTTTACGCGCCGAAAATAAAAAAGCCCTGGGGTCTCCAGGGCTGTCTCTCGCAAGAACTCGCGGGGAGCGGACGCACAGGCCCGCTCGCGCGCCGCGCGTCTGGCTTAGAGCGGCTGGATGTTCGCTGCCTGCTTGCCCTTCGGGCCAACCTTGACATCGAACGAGACGCGCTGGTTCTCCTTCAGCGACTTGAAGCCTTCCGAGCGGATCTCCGAGAAGTGCGCGAACAGGTCGTCACCGCCGGCGTCAGACGTGATGAAGCCAAAGCCCTTCGCATCATTGAACCATTTGACAATACCGGTTTCCATCTTTCAGTTTCCCTAGAAATATAATGACGCGGGCAATATCCTCACGCCGAAAGCCAACTGACTCGCCTCTCTGCATCCCCATTGGAATTGAAGCTGAAAGGTAATTCAGAATCGTCGTTATACGGGGAACGTCAATCGCCAGTCAAGCGAATTTTTTATAACAGCAATCCCATCTCAGTGATAAACCAGCGTGCATCAAAAACCATGCAGATATATATGCATATGAAATGAATTCGTATCGGCATCGCATTTCTTGCCGCTTAATGGAAAACCAGCGCCGGATCGGAAAGAACTGCCCTAAATGTAACAAGACGTGTCAAACGTAAGTGTTTTTACCGGTTGTTCGAGTAATACATTCAATCCATGATGAATACCGTTAGCGTGCAATGGGAGGCAACCATGCTGACGGCACTACGACGTTGGTTTCATTGGCTCGTACAGATCGACGGCACCGATCCGGCAACCGGAACAGCGGGCGAACTCGAGGCGTACGGGTCGTGGCACGGCGACCATTGGCACAACCTGCTGTGTTCCCCTATGGACGCCCGGCACTATGTAATGGAAGACTGGAGCCTGCAGCCTGAACCGCCGGAAGAGCCCGCCCGTTAAGGGTTACAGGCGGGTTAGAAGCGGCGCAAGGAGCGCACGGCAAAAAAAAGCGCGGCTAGGGGCCGCGCTGACAAAGGTTTGGAGATCTTTTTCGTCAACGAAAAAGTCTGCTTCGAAAAGCAGCCATTGCAGTATAGCCGCAGCACGGCTGGCTCATTAACTCTGCGGCAGACAATCATCTGTTACGTTGGCCGCAATAATCGCGACTGAGCCGGTTTGGCGTTGTTTTTCGCGACCAATTGGTGTAGCGATCGCACAACGCCGTTCGGTTGACACCCCCACCCCCGTAATTCTGAATTTCGCTGAAAGCCCCAACCAGTAAGGCTTAACGCGGACTCCAATATAATTTCGCATTTCGCAATACTTTATTGCGCAAATCGGAATGCCCCGTTTCCGAACACCCTCTCTACACTCTGCCTGTCCGGAAACCGACTTCGACGGATAAACGCGCCACGCGAGTATTGCCTCTCGCTGCCCTTCGCGTGGACGGTTTCCCAAACAGGGTTCAACGAAACCCACCTCTGTTCTCGGAGTTTACAAAGATGAAAAAGACTCTCATGGTCGCTGCCCTCACGGGCGTTTTCGCAACGGCTGCGCACGCGCAAAGCAGCGTTACGCTGTACGGCCTGATCGATGCCGGTGTCACCTACGCAAACAATTCCGGCGGCCACAGCCTCTGGAAGGCATCGAGCGGCACGGTCAACGGCAGCCGTTGGGGCCTGCGCGGTGCTGAGGACCTCGGTGGCGGTCTGAAGGCAATCTTCACGTTGGAGAACGGCTTCAACATCATGAACGGCAATTCGGGCCAGTCGAGCCGCATGTTCGGCCGTCAAGCGTTCGTCGGTCTCGCAAGCGACCAGTTCGGCGCGGTCACCCTCGGCCGTCAGTACGACTCCGTCGTCGACTACCTCGCCCCGCTGTCGAACACCGGCACGCAATACGGCGGCACGATCGCTGCTCACCCGTTCGATAACGACAACCTGAACAACTCGGTTCGTTTCAACAACACGATCAAGTACTCGAGCGTCAACTACGCTGGCTTCAAGTTCGGCGGCACGTACTCGTTCTCGGACAGCAGCCAGTTCGCGAACAACCGCGCATACAGCGTCGGCGCATCGTACAACTGGGCCGGCCTGAACGTTGCAGCGGGTTACCTGCACACGAACAGCGACATCAACAACCTGCAACTGGGCGTTGGCAACTCGGGCGCGCAAACGGGTGAATACACGTTCGCAGCAGGCCGTCAAAGCACGTTCGGCGGCGGCGTGAACTACACGTTCGGCCCGGCAACGGCTGGCTTCGTCTACACGCAGACGCAACTGGGCAACGCGATCGGCATTTCGCCGACGCAGTCGGGCACGTCCAGCGGCATCGCTCTGAACGGCAACAGCGCACGCTTCCAGAACTTTGAAGGCAACGTCCGTTACGCTCTGACCCCGGCCCTGAGCCTGGCTGGCGCGTACACGTACACCCGCGCGAACTTCGGCGGCGGCGTGAACCCGAACTACAACACGGTCGCACTGCAGTCGGACTACGCACTGTCGAAGCGCACCGACGTCTACCTCCAGGGCGACTGGCAGCACGTGTCGTCGAACGACGCTGGCATCGGCGCGTACCTGAACGGTCTGGGCTCGGCTTCGACCCGTCAGGACCAGGTTGCTGTGACGGTTGGTATGCGTCACCGCTTCTAAGCCGCACCGCGCAGGCCGTACTGGCCTGCTGTGCAGCTGAAAAGGCGCCGCTTGCGGCGCTTTTTTTTATTTCTTCCTGCTATCGCTGCGGCGCCGGATAGCGCACGTCCAGCACGTCGATGGGCTCGGGCCCGGCCGGCGTATGCAGCGTCACCTGATCGCCGATCCTGGCTTTCAGGAGCGCGCGCGCAATCGGCGAGATCCAGCTCACGTGGCCGCGGTCGAGATCGACCTCGTCGATGCCCATGATCGTGACCGTATGGGACTCGCCGTCCCCGGTGCCGTAGTCCACGGTCGCACCGAAGAACACCTGATCCACGCTCTCCTGGCGGCTGCTGTCCACGACCTCGGCCAGATCGAGCCGCTTGGTCAAAAAGCGGATGCGCCGGTCGATTTCGCGCAGCCTGCGCTTGCCGTAGATGTAATCGCCATTTTCGGAGCGGTCGCCGTTCGAGGCGGCCCACGAGACGAGCTTGACCACCTCGGGCCGCGCTTCGTCGATCAGGTGCAGTAGCTCGCTGCGCATGCGCTCGTAGCCCGCGGGCGTGATGTAGTTCTTGGTCCCCGCAGGAATTTCGGGATGACCGGCCTCGAGATCATCGTCGTCGTTTTCGGTCGATTCTTTGACAAATGCCTTGTTCATGATGGTTCGGTTCACTGCAACACGTTGCTTGCGGCTTCGGTCCCCTCTTCGGTTCCCGCCGGTTCCCCTTGGTCCAGTTTCGGACCTGCGACCCTTCAGGTTACACGAAGCACGCCCTCAGACAAATCGCGATAAGGGCCTTCCCTTTTTTGAAAACGTTGCTATAATCTCACTTCTGCGTGCGGCTGTAGCTCAGTTGGATAGAGTACTTGGCTACGAACCAAGGGGTCGTGGGTTCGAATCCTGCCAGCCGCGCCAACTTTTTCGGGTTTTGCTCCAACCACATCGGTGCAAATCTCAGGTAGTACACTGCAGTATGTAGTATCGTTTTAGCGTGCGGCTGTAGCTCAGTTGGATAGAGTACTTGGCTACGAACCAAGGGGTCGTGGGTTCGAATCCTGCCAGCCGCGCCACCTCTCGAAGGGCCTTCCTGAATCAGGAAGGCCCTTTGTCTTTATGGCGTCCATTTAGATCTAGCGCGGCGCCGTGCCGATGTCGCCGATCTGCCCATCGGGGCGCGGCAAGTCCTCCACGTCGCCGATCTCGCTCGGCTCCCCCACCGGCGCCATGCTCGCGCCCAGCACGGCCTGCGGCTGTCGCAGCACCTCTTCCACCGTATCGCCGAAGCGGCTCTTCACGAACGCGCGCAGCAGCGCCTCGCGCGTCGTCGCGCCATGCGCCTCGACTTTGTGGTGACTGCCCTCGAACTGCGCCACGCAGCGCGCCGGCTCGCCACCGTGCCGGTCGCTGAGCTCGAAGCGCTGCGCGCGGTCGAGCACGACGCCGGCGGCCTCCCACGACGCCGATGGCTCGAAGCGCCCGTCCCACGCGCGGCCGCGATCGTTGCCGCGCACCGCGACGGTCTCGCCGCTGTCGGTGAAATAGATTTCCCGCACGAAGTCCGGCAGGCTGCGCGCCACCCAGTAATCGAGTACGAGGCCGGTCAGGTCAGCTACGTTCATTGCGTGCCCTCGTTTCCGGTTGAATAGGGTTCCGTGGGGGGGCGCCGCAGGTGCGGCGCGCAGGGGCTGCCCCCCCGCCGGGACGGCCGCAGAAGGTCGGGCCGGAAAAGAACAACCAAGCGAATAACAGAGCGAACGGCGCCGCAGTCGTGCGGAGCCTGACGCACCGCCGCATCAGGCAACAAGGAGGCAGTGCAAGGCAGCGGCCCGCTTAGGAGCCGCCCGTCCGTCAATAATCGGCGCGTTCGCGCTCGATGCGCATGCCACCCTCGTGGCGATGGTGCCCTTCGTCGCTCGGACGCTCGCGCGTGATGCGCATGACGTCCGGATTCGTGCGCACGCGGCGCATGACGTTCGCGAGGTGCACGCGGTCGCTCACCTGGATCACGAAGCGCAGCATATTCGACTCCTGCGCAAGGTCGTCGTCCATGGCGATGTGCACGATATTGGCGTCGGCGGACGTGATGTCGGCGGCCACGCGCGCGAACACGCCCTTCGTGTTCTTCACGAGCACCTTCACGGCGACGTCGAACAGACGCCCCGGCTGCGGCGCCCACGCCACGTCGATCCAGCGGCCCGGATCGCGCCGGTGGATGCGCTGCGCCACGCGGCAGTCGGTGGTATGGATCGCCATGCCGAGGCCGATGCCGATATAGCCCATGATGTCGTCGCCCGGAATCGGGCGGCAGCAGGCCGAGAGCTGCACCGACATGCCCTCGGTGCCCGTGATGACCACGGGCGGCGCATGCGGCGCGTTCGGGTCGCGCGGCGGATGCTGATGATCGTCGTCGTCGCCGTCCTGGCCGCTGATCAGCACTTCGATGCGCTTGGCCATGACCGCCGCTACGCGCCGGCCGAGGCCGATATCGGCGAAGATCTCCTGACGATTCTTGTTGCCGGTCCACTGGACCAGCCTCTCCCACACTTCCGGCGAGACATCCGCAAGCTGGTAGCCATAGCCCTTGAGCGCCTGATCGACGAGACGCTCGCCCAGTTGCACCGACTCCGTGAGCCGCATCGTCTTCAGATAGTGACGGATGGCCGAGCGCGCCTTGCCGGTGCGCACGAAGCCGAGCCATGCGGGATTCGGCTTGGAATACGGCGCGGTGATCACCTCGACGATGTCGCCGCTCTTCAGTTCCGTGCGCAGCGGCAGCAGTTCGTTGTTGATCTTCACGGCGACGCACTGGTTGCCCAGGTCGCTGTGGATCGAATACGCGAAGTCGAGCGCCGTGGCGCCGCGCGGCAGCGCCATGATCTTCGACTTCGGCGTGAAGACGTAGACGGCGTCCGGGAACAGGTCGATCTTGACGTGCTCGAGGAACTCGCTGGAGTCGCCCACCTCGCTCTGGATGTCGAGCAGCGACTTGAGCCACTGGTGCGCGCGCTTCTGGACGTCATTGAGATCGGCGCCGCCGTTCTTGTAGAGCCAGTGCGCGGCCACGCCCGCTTCGGCGATCTCGTGCATCTTGCGCGTGCGCACCTGGAACTCGATGGGCGCGCCGAACGGGCCCACGAGCGTGGTGTGCAGGGACTGATAGCCGTTCACCTTCGGAATGGCGATGTAGTCCTTGAACTTGCCCGGCACGGGCTTGTAGAGCGCATGGAGCGCGCCGATGCAGGTGTAGCACTCGAGCGGCGACTCGACCACCACGCGAAAACCGTACACGTCGAGCACCTGCGAGAACGACAGCTGCTTGTCGCGCATCTTCTTGTAGATGCTGAAGATGGTCTTTTCGCGGCCGGTGACTTCGGCGTCGAGCTTCGCGTCGGCGATCGCGCGCTGCACCGCTTCCAGAATCTTGCTGACCACCTCGCGGCGATTGCCGCGCGCGGCCTTCACCGCCTTTTCGAGCGTGGCGTAGCGATTCGGGTTGAAGTTCGCGAAGCTCAGGTCCTGCAGCTCGCGATAGGTGTTGTTCAGGCCCAGGCGGTGCGCGATGGGCGCGTAGATGTCGATGGTCTCGCGCGCCACGCGGCGGCGCTTCTCGGGCGGCACCGCGCCGAGCGTGCGCATGTTGTGCAGCCGGTCGGCGAGCTTCACGAGAATCACGCGCACGTCGCGCGCCATCGCGAGCAGCATCTTGCGGAAGTTTTCCGCCTGCGCTTCCTCGCGATTGCGAAACTCCATCTTGTCGAGTTTCGACAGGCCGTCGACCAGTTCCGCGACCTTCGCGCCGAAGCGCTCGGCGAGCTCCGCCTTGGTCACGCCCTGGTCTTCCATCACGTCGTGCAGAAGCGCGGCCTGGATCGACTGGGCGTCGAGCTTCCAGCCGGCGCAGATTTCCGCGACGGCGACGGGATGGGTGATATAGGGTTCGCCGCTCTGGCGATATTGCCCGAGGTGGGCTTCGTCGCTGAAGTGGAACGCCGCTTTGACTTCCTTGATTTCCTCGGGCGTGAGATAACCGGAAAGCGCCGCGGTCAGATTGGCGATGGAGACGACACCGTGCTTGCGAGGCTGCTCCGGTGTCGCGGTCGGCCCGAACAGATGGCGAAACGACTGTTCGAGGACCGCGTCGATGTAATTGCGCGCAGGGCTCGCGGTCTCGGCTTCCTGGTCCACCTCAGTGGCCGGCGAGGGCGTGGTGCTCATGTTCCCCTCCGTATCAGGTCAGGCGTTGACGGTTGGCGCGCGGCTTGCGACGCCCGGCACGAATTACACGACGATGGATGCTACAAGGTACAGCGTAGTACAACGGGCACCGTTAGACGGGCACCTTCTTCAGCATTTCCAGACCCACCTGGCCGGCCGCGATCTCGCGCAGCGCGACGACGGTAGGCTTGTCGCGGCTTTCGATCTTCGGCGTGTGACCTTGGGCGAGCTGGCGTGCGCGATACGTTGCTGCGAGCGCCAGTTCGAAGCGGTTCGGAATTTGTTTCAGACAATCTTCGACGGTGATGCGGGCCATGTCGGGTTCCTTCTCATTCTCAGCAGGTTCTTATTCTACCTTATGTGCCCGATGCGCCGGGCTGCGGCTGGTGGATGCCGAGCTGCACGAAGAGCTCGGTGTGCCGCGCGTATTGCGACGCGAAACGCAGACGCGTTGCGTTCACGATGTTGCGCAGCTCCTGCAGCGCACGATCGAAGTTTTCGTTGATCACGACATACTCCGCTTCGCTCGCGTGCGCCATCTCGCTACCCGCTGCAAGCAGGCGTCGCGTGATGACATTGGGCTCGTCTTCGCCGCGCTTTTTCAGGCGCTCGGCAAGCGCGTCGAGCGACGGCGGCAGGATGAAAATTTCCACGGCGTTGCGGAACCGCTTCTTCACCTGTTGCGCGCCTTGCCAGTCGATTTCGAGCAGGACGTCATGGCCGATTTTCATCTGCTCTTCGATCCACACGCGCGACGTGGCGTAGTAGTTGCCATGCACTTCCGCGCTTTCGAGAAACTCATCGTCAGCATGACGCGAGAGAAAATCGTCGACGGTCGTGAAGTGATAGTGCTCGCCGTCGCGCTCTTTCGAGCGCGGTGCGCGCGTGGTGTACGAGATCGACAGGCGGATCGCGCTGTCTTCGGCGAGCAGCGCGTTCACGAGCGTGGACTTGCCCGCACCCGACGGCGCGACCACCATGAAAAGATTGCCCGGATAGACGCCTGCGTACGGATTGCGCGGCTTCGTTTCGGCCTTGCTGGCGCTATGGCCGCTATGGCCAATATGGCTGCTGGTCTGGTCGGTCATGTTCGTTGCTTCCTGGGTTACCACCTGAGTTGCTGGCTTTGCCGCGTTGCTTCGCGCACGCTGCGCGCCGGGGTTGCCGATGCGCAGCGCGCCATGTTCATTCGAGGTTCTGCACCTGCTCGCGCATCTGCTCGATGAGGAGCTTGAGCGTCATCGAGGCATCGGCGAGTTCCTTCGCTGCCGCCTTCGAGCCGAGCGTATTCGCTTCGCGATTGAGCTCCTGCATCATGAAGTCCAGACGCTTGCCCACGCGCCCGCCCTTCTCGATCACATGACGCGTCTCGGTCAGATGCGCGGTGAGGCGCGAGAGCTCTTCGGCGATGTCGATGCGAATGCCATACATCGTCACTTCCTGGCGGATGCGCTCGGAGATCTCTTCGCGCGACACGTTGCCGATACTGCCGTTGCCGTTCGCACCTTCGGGCGCGACAATGCCGAGCGCTTCCTGCAGCCGCTCGACGATCTTCTGCTGATGCTTGACGATCAGGTCCGGCACGAGCGGCGTGATCTTCGCGACGATCGCCTCCATTTCCGTGACGTTCGCGAGCAGCACGTTGGCGAGTTGCGAGCCCTCACGCGCGCGCACGTCGATCAGGTCGGCGATGGCCTGCTTGCCACAGCCGAGCACCGCGTCGCGCAGCACTTCGGGCGCGACGCCGCTTTCCGCGAGCACGCCGGGCCAGCGCAGAATCTCGCCGGTGCGCAGACGGCCCGAGTCGGGAAACGCGTCGAGCACCGCACGCTCGAGCGTCGCGAGTTGTTCGAGCGCGTCGCGGTTGAGCGCGCCCGCGTTGGCGCCCTGCTCGCTCTTCTGGATGTTGATGCGGATGTCGACCTTGCCGCGCGAGAGCTTCGTCATCAACATCTCGCGCAACGTGGGCTCGCAGACGCGCACGTCTTCGGGCATGCGGAAGTTCAGGTCGAGAAAGCGCGAATTCACGGTGCGCAGTTCGACGGAGACACTGGCGCCGCCCGTGCCCGAAGCCGCTACCAGTTCGCGCGTGGCGCTGGCATAGCCTGTCATGCTGTAAATCATGGTTCGTCTCGCGATAAAGCCCTGGCGGCGCGCCTCGTGAAAAGCGCGGGTCACGGCAAGAGAAGTCGAGGCGCCCGGCGTGGACGCGTGCTGGCGATGACGCGGGGCGGAGAGTCGCTATTATCCCATTTTTGGAAACCGGACCGCCGTGTGCGACCGTCGTCCGCCCGGCGCCACGCGCGCCCCGCGGTGCACACCCATCGCCCGCCGCGCGAAGGCGGTAAAATTGCGGTTTCCCCTTCCTCATTCGTGCCCTCGCGCACGCCCGACGATGACCCAATCCATCCAGCGCCCCTCCGGCCGCACCGCCGACCAGCTTCGCGACGTCCGCATCACCCGCCATTACACGAAGTACGCCGAAGGTTCGGTCCTCGTCGAATTCGGCGAGACCAAGGTGCTGTGCACGGCGAGCGTCTCCGAAAGCGTGCCGCCGTTCCTGCGCGACAAGGGCCAGGGCTGGCTCACCGCCGAATACGGCATGCTGCCGCGCGCCACGCACACGCGCAGCGACCGCGAAGCCGCGCGCGGCAAACAGACCGGCCGCACCCAGGAAATCCAGCGCCTGATCGGCCGCGCGATGCGCGCCGTGTTCGACCTCGAACTGCTCGGCGCGCGCACCATCAACCTCGACTGCGACGTGCTGCAAGCCGACGGCGGCACGCGCACGGCGAGCATCACGGGCGCGTTCGTGGCGGCGCACGACGCGGTCACGAAGCTGCTCGCGACGGGCCGCATCGAGCGCTCGCCGATCACCGACTACGTGGCGGCGATTTCGGTGGGTGTCTACGAAGGCGTGCCGGTGCTCGATCTCGACTACGCCGAAGATTCGCAGTGCGACACCGACATGAACGTCGTCATGACCGGCTCGGGCGGCATGGTCGAAGTGCAAGGCACCGCCGAAGGCGCGCCGTTCTCGCGTAACGAATTGAATGCGCTGCTGGACCTCGCGCAAGGCGGCATCGCCGCGCTGACCGAGAAGCAGAAAGCCGCGCTGGAGATCGCGCATGGCTAATTCGCCGGACACGGGCGCCGGTGCGCCGGGCGTCGCTACGCCGGGCGTCGCTACGCCGGGCGGCGATCCGCTCTCGCGCGTCGTGCTCGCCTCGAACAACGCAGGCAAGCTGCGCGAATTCGCGGCGCTGCTGGACGTTGCGGGCATCGAGCTCGTGCCGCAAGGCGCGTTGAACGTGCCCGAGGCGGAGGAACCGCACGTCACGTTCGTCGAGAACGCGCTCGCCAAGGCACGCCACGCCGCAAAGCTCACGGGCCTGCCCGCGCTCGCCGACGATTCGGGCCTGTGCGTGCGCGCCTTGCGCGGCGCGCCCGGGGTCTATTCGGCGCGCTACGCGCAGCTCGCGGGCGGCGAGAAAAGCGACGCGGCAAACAACGCGCTGCTGGTCGAAAACCTCAAGGCGCACGCCGATCGCCGCGCCTACTACTACTGCGTGCTCGCGCTCGTGCGCCACGCGGACGACCCCGAGCCGCTGATCGCCGAAGGCCGCTGGCACGGCGTCGTGCTCGACGCCCCGCGCGGCGAGAACGGCTTTGGCTACGATCCATACTTCTACATTCCGGGCCTCGAAGCCACGGCCGCCGAGCTCGACCCGGCGCTGAAAAACGCCTCGAGCCATCGCGCCATCGCCTTGCGGCAACTGCTCGCACGGCTGGAGGAGCTAGCGTGAGCCAGCAGCATCGAACCGGCATCGACGTGGTCCAGTCGTTCACGATGCCTGGCAGCATCCGCCTGACTTCGCTGCCACCGCTGTCGCTCTACGTGCATTTCCCGTGGTGCGTACGCAAGTGTCCGTACTGCGATTTCAACTCGCACGAGTGGAAAGGCGAGCGCTTTCCCGAAAACGACTATCTCGACGCGCTGCGCGCCGATCTCGAACAGGCGCTGCCGCTCGTCTGGGGCCGCCAGGTGCATACGGTGTTCATCGGTGGGGGCACACCCAGCCTGCTCTCGGCGGCAGGGCTCGATCGCCTGCTCTCCGACGTGCGCGCGCTGCTGCCGCTCGACGCCGACGCCGAAATCACGCTCGAAGCGAACCCCGGCACCTTCGAAGCGGCGAAGTTCGCGCAGTTTCGCGCGAGCGGCGTGAACCGGCTTTCGGTGGGCATCCAGAGCTTCAACGAGACGCATCTGAAAGCGCTCGGCCGCATTCACGACGCGGCGCAGGCGCGCCATGCCGTCGAGGTCGCGGCGAACACTTTCGACAACTTCAATCTCGACCTGATGTTCGCGCTGCCGCAGCAGACGCTCGCCGAGTGCCAGGCCGATATCGAAACGGCGCTCTCGTTTGCGCCGCCGCATCTGTCGCTCTATCACCTCACGCTCGAGCCGAACACGCTGTTCGCGAAGTTCCCGCCCGCGCTGCCCGACGACGACCAGTCGGCGGACATGCAGGAGTGGATACACGCGCGCACGACCGAGGCCGGTTACGGGCGCTACGAGGTATCGGCTTATGCGCAGCCGAACCGCCAGAGCCGCCACAATCTCAACTACTGGCGTTTCGGCGATTACCTCGGCATCGGCGCGGGCGCGCACTCGAAGCTCTCGTTCCCGAACCGCATCGTGCGCCAGATGCGCTACAAGCACCCGGCCACGTTCATCGAAGAAGCGCGCGCAGGCAAGCCGATCCAGGAAGAGCACGAAGTGGGCGCGCGCGATCTGCCGTTCGAGTTCATGCTCAACGCGCTGCGGCTCGTAGAAGGCTTTCCGGTGCATCGCTTCATGGAGCGCACGGGGCTGCCGATCACGACGATCGAGCCCGCGCTGCAGGAAGCGGAAAAGCGCGGCCTGATCGCGCGCGACTACGAGAAGATCGTGCCCACGGAGCTGGGCCAGCGCTTTCTCAACGATCTGCAGGAGCTGTTTCTCAAGGACCCAGCCTGACGCGCAAATCGAGATGACGGAGGGGCTGCCGGCGCGCGTGCGTTTCGGGTTACAATGCGCGGCTCCGGAGGTGTGGCAGAGTGGTTGAATGCACCGGTCTTGAAAACCGGCGAAGGGGTAACCCTTCCGTGAGTTCGAATCTCACCGCCTCCGCCAGCGAATCTCTCTAATCCCTCATCTGCTTTCCTGCCCACGGCAGTTCGACCCAGCGAAGCGCCGCAAAGCCGCCCTTCCGCCTCTTCTCTTGGCTCCCGAACAAAATTTCCATTCGAGATGCTCGACCCATGCGGAAGCACATGGTGTCGACCCTGTTGTCCCGACCTCTGGCGGGAATTAAGGGCTATATCTAAACGCCGGCGCCACATGTCGTGCCAGCTATGCGGCAAATATCTAGGTAAAAACCCTAGTACTGCGGTACAATCCTGTTTATTAAGGGGATTCATCATGCCGCACCGCTTCCAACTGCTTGAAAAATTCGCATTTTCGATTGTCGTTCTGTTCGCCGCAACGTGCTCGAGCTACATCGCCTGGGAAAGCTCGCCCGATCTGCGCGACAACTTCCAGGTCGGCAAAGAGCTCTTCCTGAAGAGCGGCGAGTACTCGTACGCCTGCGCCACCGTGGCCGCGGATCCGTGCGCACAGTTCCCCGTCGAATAAGCGCTCGACAAGTCTCCCCAAGCTTCTCCTGCTGTTTCCCAGCTGTCTGCCCTCGCGCTGCCCGGTCCCGGGCGGCCTTGAACACACACCCGGATTCACGACGCGGGTGACTGCGGATTGAAACCCCGCTCGTTTCGACTAAGCTCGAATCTGGTTTCGCCTTCGAGCCTGCTCGCCATGCTCATCCGCGTCCGCCCGCGCAGCGGCCTTGGCCTTATCGCCGTGAGCGCCACTGCCAGCACTTCCGTCTGCGCGCGCCTGCTACGGCGCCTCGTCCCGTCTTTGCTGCTCGTCCTCGCAAGCGCGTGCACGATCACACCGCCGCCACGGCCGCTGCTCGTCATTCCGCCCCAGGCAATCAACAGCACAGCACTCGACGACTATCGCACCGCCGTAGCGAAGCGCATCGTCGAGCGCAATCCGTCCTATGTGCTCCACGGCACGCCGCAGGCCATGCTGCGCTCGCTCGTGGTGGTCTCCTTCACGGTCAACCGCGACGGGCAGATCACGAAATCGGCCGTCTACCGCTCCAACGGTGACTACGACGCCGAAGCCACCGCGCTCGTCACGCTGCGCCATTCGGCGCCGCTGCCTCCGCCGCCAGCGCATCTGCTCAACTCGGTCGGTCAGATCGAAATGCTCGAAGACTGGCTCTTCAATGACAACGGCAAGTTTCAGTTGCGCACGCTCGCCTCGCCGCAAGCGCAGAACTTCAACTGAACGCCGCAGCGTGCAGCATCGCGCGCCTTGCAGGCGCCACGCGCCGGGCTTGCTGAAGCCTTGCTGCACCTTGCGCACGGTCGTTATAATTTTTCGCTATCCCCCGCCGGCTTTTGCCCGGCCACGCACATTGCGCGGCGCCACCCGCACCGCGCCGATGCGCCATCCGACCGGCGAGCGCTCACGTCTCGTGCCTGCTCGCGCTTATCCGCGCGCGTCCGGCCGGTTTCTGCTTTGCGCACACACCCGGTGCTGCGCGATGCATACTGACGAATCGTTGCCAGTGCAAGGATGCCGCCGAGGCATCCGCGGACGGCGAGGCGCGGCTCAACCCGAGACCCTGAACCCGAGTCCGCTCGGCCACGCCGCCAGCCCGCCGGGCTTCGAGCCCTGAACAAAAGACGCCTGCGCCGCAGTTCGTGCCCCATGTGCCCCAGCGCCCCAAGCACCACGAGGCGCGTCAGTGCGCGTTACAACGACTGGAGACCCATCGATGTCCACCTCCCCCATTTCGCCCGCGAGCGCCGATCCGGCGGACGCAGCTAAGCAGCAAAGCACCGCGCGCGTGATCTTCGCGAGCTTCATCGGCACCGCGATCGAGTTTTACGATTTCTATGTGTACGCAACGGCCGCCGCGCTCGTGATCGGCCCCGTGTTCTTCCCGCACGGCTCGGCCACGGCCCAGGCGCTCTCGGCGTTCGTGACGTTCGGCATCGCGTTCGTCGCGCGGCCGATCGGCTCGTTCATCTTCGGCCATTTCGGCGACCGCATCGGCCGCAAATCCACGCTCGTCGCCTCGCTGCTCGTGATGGGTCTGTCCACCACGCTGATCGGCTTCGTGCCCGGCTATGACTCGATCGGCAGTCTCGCGCCGATCCTGCTGTGCGTGCTGCGCTTCGGCCAGGGTATCGGCCTCGGCGGCGAATGGGGCGGCGCGGCGCTGCTCGCGACCGAATACGCGCCGCAAGGCAAGCGCGGCTGGTTCGGCATGTTTCCGCAGCTCGGGCCCTCGGTGGGCTTTCTCGCGTCGAACGGCCTCTTCTTCGGCCTCGCCTCCACGCTCTCCGACCAGCAGTTCCGCGACTGGGGCTGGCGCGTGCCGTTCATCGTCTCGGCGGTGCTCGTCGGGCTCGGCCTCTATGTGCGCCTGAAGATCGCCGAAACGCCCGCGTTCAAGGCCGCCGTCGAGCGCGAAGAACGCGTCAAGGTGCCGGTCGCGACGCTGCTCGGCAGCTACTGGTGGCCGACGCTGCTCGGCGCGCTCGCGATGGTGGTCTGCTATACGCTGTTCTACAACGCCACGGTGTTCTCGCTCTCGCACGGCGTGAGCGCCTTGCATATCCCGCGTCCGACTTTCCTCGGCATGCTCTGCATCGCCGTGGTGTTCATGGGCATCGCCACGCCGATCTCGGCCTGGCTGTCCGACCGCTTCGGCCGCAAGCCGGTGCTGATCGTCGGCTGCATCGCGGCCATTCTCTCGGGCTTCACGATGCAGCCGCTGCTCGGCAGCGGCTCGCTGCCGCTCGTGCTGCTGTTCCTCGTGATCGAGCTGTTCCTGATGGGCGCCACCTTCGCGCCGATGGGCGCGCTCCTGCCCGAGCTGTTCCCCACGAGCGTGCGCTACACGGGTGCGGGCGTCGCGTACAACCTGGGCGGCATCCTGGGCGCATCGGTGGCGCCGTACATCGCGCAGGTGCTCGCCGCGCGCGGTGGCCTGTCGTGGGTCGGCGCGTATGTCTCGATCGCGGCATGCGTGAGCCTCTTCGGTGTCTTGTGCATGCGAGAAACGCGTCATACGTCGCTGAGCTGAATTGCGGCGCCGGCTTAAGGCGCCGCATCCCGGCGAAGCATCGCAGCGCACCAACGCAGCGCCGCAATCCCGCCATCTGCACCGGGCCACGTGCGTGCGCCCGGCAACGCACCGGCAACAAAAAAGCGGAGTCCGCCTGGCGGATTCCGCTTTTTTGTTCGCCCGCGACACCAGCATGGCTATACTCGAATCGACGAGGTCCGCGTCCATCTGCGTCCGTCTGCCAGGGAGGTCAACCATGAACCTGAATCTGAGCAACGCCGATATCGTGCTGATGATCGCACTCGCGCTGGGTATCTCACTCGTTCTGGCCTTCCGCCTGCGCACGGCAAGCTGGCGCTCGGTCGTGCTGGAAGCGCTGATTGCCAATGCCGCGGCCATCGCGGCGGTGGTCGCGGTCGAGCTGCTGCTCGCCTGAACGCACCGCCCCGCCCCACGGGAGCCTCATCGATAGTAATAGCCGTGGTGGTAGCCTCCGCCGTAATAGCCACCCGCCGGCACCACGACGCACCCGCCCAGCGCCGCTGCGAGCAATGCACCTGCAATCAGGGTACGCGTCAATCGTTTCACTTCGTTCTCCCATCGAGTCAATGTCTGTTGTCCGGCCCGGTCCTGCGTGGACCCTGCGGGCTGCGGACGCTTTCGATTGAACACGACGGCGAACGTCTGAGGCGTTGCAATTTGTAAGCAGCGGTGTGGCTAGTGTTACAGCCCGCGCAACCTCTCGCAGGCCCACGCGCTGTCAGAGCGCCGGGCACCAGGCAACGGCGACACTTTTAACAACTATGTAATGGGGAGTGACACCGCAAAACCGCGCGAAATGCTCGGCTTCAGGCTGCGGTGGCGAGCGGACCCTTCGCGGCACCGCCACCATCGCGCGCGGGATAGACGCGATCGACGGCATCGAGTGCGACCGCAACGGGCGGCACGTGATGGCCATCGCCGACCGAAATCGAGCGATTGGGCGCGCGCACGCCAAGATGCTCCGCGTCGGTCGCGACGAAGATCATCACGGTCGGCTTGAGCAGCGCGTGGCCGAGATGCACGAAGCCGGTGTCGGTGCCGACCACGAGCGCGCAGTCTTCGATGCGCTGCGCGACTTGCGAAACGGTGAGGCGCGGCAGCACCGTCGCGCCGGGCACGAGCGCGGCGATCTCGAGCGCCGTGGCGTGCTCGGCGTCGGAGCCCCACGGCAACTCGATGCGCAGGCCGCGCGCGATGAGCGCGTGGCACAGCTCGCCCCAATGCGCGACGGGCCACTTCTTCTCTTCCTTCGAGGTCGCGTGGAAGATCAGCGCCGTGGGCGCGTCGGGCGCGGGCAGCGCCGTGCCGTCGCGCGGAATGCGCATCTGGAAGTCGGGCGGCGTATCGACCTTGTAGCCGAGCGCCTCACCCGTGCTGATGCGCATGCCCAGCCACGCATCGCACTTCGGGCGCGGACCGAAACGGCCGTTGTAGGCGAAGGCCGCCCCGCGCTCGCCGAGATCCTGCGCGAGATAGCCGAAGCGGCGCCGCCCGCGCGCGAGAAACGCGATGATCGCGCTCTTGTAGACGCCGTGGATATCGACGATCGCGTCGTAGCGCTCGGCGCGCAGCTCCGAGATGGAGGCCCAGATCGCCTTGAAGTCGCTCCAGCGGCGCGCCTTCTTGAAGCGGCGCAGCGGTGCGCAGAGCACGCGATCGACGCCGGCGTTCCAGCGCACGATGTCGGCGAACGACTCGTCGGAGGCCCAGTCGACCTTCACGCCGGGGAATGCGCGCTGGACGTCGGCCACGACCGGAAGCGCCTCGACGATATCGCCGAGCGAGGTCACTTTGACAATCAAAACTCGTTTCATTGTGCTGCGGACCTGCGAGGCCCGATTTCCTTGATTTGCCTGAATTTTTCCCGAGATTCTAACGGAGCGGGGAGCGGCTCAGCAGACAAATCTGCGCGCCCGGCCGCGATTCATTGCGCCCTTCTTCAGGCGATCCGATCCCCGACGGCCGACTCCGCGAAGTCCGATTCAGCGCCTCGCCAAGCCCGACAACGCCGTTCGCGCCACTACAATGAACGCTTTGCGCCCCGAATAGATCCATGCGCACCGTCAATCCGGACCTCCTTTCGCTCCTCGTGCGGCGCGCGCGACGTCTGTGGCGACAGTACGGCGTGCTGTGGCTCGGTGCGATCGCGGTCGGCCTCGTCGCCGTGTTTTACGCGCGGCTCATCGACTGGGGCTACAACGCCTTTCTGCGCGTACAGCATGAGCATGCCTGGCTCCCACTCATCGTCACGCCTGCCGTTGCCGCGGCCGCCGTGTGGCTGACCCGCACGTTCTTTCGCGGCGCCGAAGGCAGCGGCATTCCGCAGGTGATCGCCACGCTGCACACGCGAACCGGCGAAACGGGGACGCGCCTGCTCACGCTGCACATTCTCGCGGGCAAGATCGTCGTCTCGTTTCTCGGCATTCTCGGCGGCTTCACAATCGGCCGCGAAGGACCCACGGTGCAAGTGGGCGCGGCGCTGATGTTCAACATGCGCCGCTTCTACCCGCGCTCGAACGCGCTCATCGAGCGCAAGCTCGTGCTCGCGGGCGCGGCCGCGGGACTGTCCGCGGCGTTCAACACGCCGCTCGCGGGCATCGTGTTCGCCATCGAAGAGCTCACGCGCAGCTTCGAGGCGCGCGCAAGCGGCGTGGTCATCACCTCGATCATCATCGCCGGCGTGATCGCGCTGGGCCTGAACGGCAACTACACGTACTTCGGCACGATCCAGATCGGCGCGCACTTCCCCGATCTGCTCGCCGTGGCCGTCGTCATCACCGCGCTCGTCACCGGCATCGCGGGCGGCATTTTCGCGTGGCTATTGCTCAACACGCAGCGCTGGCTTCCCGAGCGGCTACGCCGGCTCCATGCCGAGCGCCCCATCGCGTTCGCCGCCCTGTGCGGGCTCGCCATTGCGCTGATCGGCCTCGTCTCGGGCGGCACGACGTTCGGCAGCGGCTATGCCGAAGCGCGCGGCCTGCTCGACTCGCGCGAGCATCTGTCGATCGCGTATCCGTTCCTCAAGATGGCCTCGATGGTCGGCTCCTATCTGCCCGGCATTCCGGGCGGCATCTTCGCCCCTTCGCTGTCGATCGGCGCCGGTTTCGGCAACGTGCTGCACATGCTCTTCAGCAACATGCAGTTACCGATGCTGATCGCGCTCGCGATGGTCGGCTATCTCGCGGCGGTCACCCAAGCGCCGATCACCTCGTTCGTGATCGTCATGGAGATGATCGACGGCCACGCGCTCGTGATCTCGCTGATGGCCACCGCGCTGATCGCGAGCCGCGTCTCGCACATCTTTGCGCCACCGCTCTACGAAACGCTCTCGCTGCGCTACGCGCAGCCGGCCATGGCGGCGGCAAGCGCAGCGCCCGCCGCGCACGCGCAAGCGCCTCGAGCGGCAAACGACGCCAGCCTCGCGGCCGATGCCCAAACGTCAATGCGGGAGGCCGTCGAAGCCGCACCCGAAAACGACAAGCCCGGCCACACGGCAGCGGACGAAACCTCGAACCGCTGACGTGCGCCGGGCCTGGCCACGCCGCGCAGCGGCGCGTGACGTGGGGGTGTCGTCCGGGTGTCGTCAATAGATCACGACGGGAGCGGGCCGCACATACATCGGCCGCGCCGGCACGACGACGCAACCGGCCAGCATGATCGCGAGCGCCGCGGCGGCAAGCAGTTTTTTGCTCATGATGTTTTCAGTTAGCGCGTCGAACTCAAGCGGCCCAGTGACCTTCGATCCAGCGCCAGTTCGGGCCGTGCGCGACCCAGTGGCCCGGCACCCAGTGATAGCCGACACGCTCGGCCTGCCAGTGGCCCGCGACCCACACGTAGCGGCCGTGATCCCAGCGCCAGTGGCCCTTGTCCCACACATAGCCGACACGCGGCGCCGGCACGACTTCGACGCGCTCGGGCGGCGGCGCGCTCGGCGCGACCACGACGATTTCCGCGAATGCCGGCGCAGCGACCGCGCACGCGCCCGCGACGACAATGGCGGCCTTGGCCACGAGCAGGCGGATGGAGTGGTTCATTTAAATCTCCCCTTCGAGTTGGACGCCGAAAGTGGCGTTACCCGATCAATGCGCGAGCACGCGTCTGCGCTGACAACGGCGTTGTTACCGGGAGGGGCGAAGTGAAACCGAATATTTCGGCGCGGAAGGCGACGGGGAAGCGATGAGGAAAGCGGCGCGCAAACGCCCGGCCGTGCGCGCATGCGCAAGGCGATGGCGTTGCGGCAAGAATATCGAGATGAGCGCGGTACCCAACGGCGCCGCGCGCACCGAGTTCATCAAGCCTGCGGAATCTCGATCTTGACCTCGAGCACTTCGAGGTCATCCTGGCGCTCGAGGCTCACGCGAATGTCGTCGTCGGAGATCTTGATGTACTTCGAGATCACTGCGACCAGCTCGCGTTGCAGGGCCGGCAGATAATCGGCGGGCGGATGACCGCCTGCACGCTCGTGAGCGATGATGAGCTGCAGGCGTTCCTTCGCTACCGAGGCGGACTTCTTCTTCTCGCCGAGAAAAAACGAAAGAAACGACATGACGTGCGCCTCCCTTACTTGCTACCGAACAGGCGCTGCAGGAGCCCCGGCTTCTGGTAATCGGTGAAACGAAGCGTTTTGTCTTCGCCGAGAAAGCGCGACACCACGTCTTTGTACGACTCGGCGACATCGGTGCCGTCGAGATGAACTGCGGGCAGGCCCTGGTTCGATGCGTGCAGCACCGCTTCCGATTCCGGGATCACGCCGATCAGCTCGATGCGCAGGATCTCCGAAATGTCCGAAAGCGAGAGCATTTCGCCTTCGCTCACGCGCTTGGGGTTGTAGCGCGTGATGAGCAGGTGCTCCTTGATCGGATCCTTGCCTTCGATCGCACGCCTGGTCTTCGACGACAGCATGCCGAGAATGCGGTCCGAGTCGCGCACGGAGGACACTTCCGGGTTCGTCACGATGAGCGCTTCATCGGCGAAGTGCATCGCGAGCAGCGCGCCCGATTCGATGCCGGCCGGCGAATCGCAGATGATGTATTCGAAGTCCATCTTGCGCAGGTCTTCGATCACCTTCTCCACGCCTTCCTTCGTGAGCGCGTCCTTGTCGCGCGTTTGCGAGGCCGGCAGGATGAACAGGTTCTCGCACTTCTTGTCCTTGATGAGCGCCTGATTGAGGTTCGCCTCGCCCTGGATCACGTTGATCAGGTCGTACACGACGCGGCGCTCGCAACCCATGATGAGGTCGAGATTGCGCAGGCCGACGTCGAAATCGATGACCGCGGTCTTGTGGCCGCGCAACGCGAGGCCCGATGCGAAACTCGCGCTCGTGGTCGTTTTACCGACGCCACCCTTGCCCGAAGTCACCACAATGATTTTTGCCATTCCCTTACCTTGCGTTCGTCAGTTTCCCGGTTTGGTCTCATCGCGTGCCGCTCGCCCGCGTGTTGCCACGCTCGAGCGGCCGCTCAGGTGAGCCTCAACGGTTCGATCAAGAGTCTTTCTTCGTCGAGCCGGATTTGCGCCGGCTTGCCCTTCACCTCTGCGGCGAGTGGAACTTCAGCGGTACGGTAGATGCCCGCAATCGAAATGAGTTCCGCCTCGAGGCTCGTGCAGAAAATACGTGCGTCGTGGTTGCCGTGCACGCCCGCGAGCGCGCGGCCGCGCAACGGCGCGTAAATATGGATGTTGCCTTCGGCGATCACTTCCGCCCCGTTGGACACCATGCCGAGCACGACGAGGTCGCCCTTCGCGTAGATGCGCTGGCCCGAGCGCAGCGGCCGGTCGATCACGAGCGTCGGCTCCGTGCTCGTCGTACGCGGCGCGGCGAGGCCCGCATCGGCGCTGTCTATCTCCGCGGCGTCCTGCGGGAACAGCTCAGGCTGCACGGCGGAAGCACCGGCGGCCGCTACAGCGGCGTCGCCAGCCTTCGCGTTGGCCTGCGCATTGGCGCTCGCGCCCGAATTTGCGCCGGCATCGGCGGATTGCGACGGCGCGCCCGCGCTCGCAGCGCTGGCAGTGGCATCGGCACGAGTCTCTTGCGCGGCGGCCGGAACGTTGGCGGGCACATCGGTGCCGGACGCGGCGCCTGCACCGATCGCGACGCGCTTGTCGCGCGCCTCGAGGAACGGCAGGCCCGCAACGGCTGCCCAGCCGTGCTGCGAGGATTGAGCGACGACGCCCACGGGGCGCATGCGCACGCTTTCGAGCAGACGCGCGATCTCGGTGAGCGGCACTTGCTCGCCCTCGGCGAGGCGCCGCACGTCGATGGCCACCGTATCGTTGGCGAAGAATTCCGGCGTCGCCTCGAAACGCCGGGTGAGCTCGGCGCGCATCGCATCGAGTTCAGTCGTTTTGACCACGAACAGAAGCGTATCGACTGAACCGCTCTTCAGTTCAAAATATGGCGATTTCCTGGGCGACATGGCGTTCGGCGAAAAATTTTGCGTATTTTACAGGCGTCGACGCGCAAGGCCATTATTTTTAATGGCTCAAAATGCTGCGACATAGGGAACGATGCAAGACGGCGGGGACTGCCGGCGCATGACGTGCGGTGCACACGTCATGGCGTAAAAACAAGGAAAAGGCGCTGGACAGGGGCTCCGTTACTGGGCCGACATGCTCTTGTGCACGAGCGCGACGTCCCGCACGAGGAGCGTCTCCCACTGTTCGGGCGTTTGCGTGCTGCGCGCATGATCGCCGGTGGCGACGAACCCGAGCCGCTCATAAAAGCGCATGGCGGTGATGTTGTTATCGGTCACCCAGGCGTAGACCTGCGCCGCGCCTTCGCTCACGAGCCACTCGATGGCGGCATTGACGAGCAACTCGCCACCGCGCAGATGCCGCACCGCCGGCGCCACCCACAGCGCGAACACGAACGCCCGGCGCGCCGGCGCGCTCTCGAAGTTCGCGCCGATCAGGCCGGCCGGATGACCCTCGGTGTAGAGGATGAACGAGGTGGCGGTATGCGAGTCGGCGTGACGCGCAGCCGCGGCGTCGAAAACGGCTGCATCGGCAGACAGCGCATCTTCGAGCGAGTCGCCGAACGCGTAAGGCGCGTCGCGTAGCGAGGCGGTTCGAAGCTCGCGGAGCACGGCACCCTGATCGGCGGCGATACGGCGAACGGTCAGTGACGGACTCATGCAGTCGTAAACCCCAATAAAGCATTAACGCGTAGCTTTAACCGAACTGGCCGGAGAGTCAAATCCTTATTTAACAAAATTGCCCCGCAAACGCCACACACACGGGCTTGACAGCCCGACCGAGGGGCCGCACACCCAGACGCACCGCGGCCCTCACGGAGCCTCGTAGGCGCCCGTGCCGTCCGGCCAGGGAGTGAGGAGTTCGTAGCCGTCGTCGGTGACCGCGACCATGTGCTCCCATTGCGCGGAGAGCGAGCGGTCCTTCGTCACCACGGTCCAGCCGTCGCGCTGCACTGCCGTGCCGGCGCGGCCCGCGTTCACCATCGGCTCGATCGTGAAGACCATGCCCGGTTTCAGGCGCACGCCCTGCCCCGGCTGGCCGTAGTGCAGCACCTGCGGCTCCTCGTGATAGACCTTGCCGATGCCGTGGCCGCAATACTCGCGCACGATCGAGAAACCCTCGGCCTGGGCGCGCCGCTGGATCGCGTGGCCCACGTCGCCGAGCGTGGCGCCGGGCTTCACCTCGCGAATGCCGGCGAGCATCGCCTCGTAAGTCGTGTCGATGAGTTGGCGCCCGACCGTGCTCGCGTTGCCCACGGTGTACATGCGGCTCGTGTCCCCGAAATAGCCGTCCTTGATCACGGCCACGTCGATGTTGATGATGTCGCCATCCTTGAGGACCTCGTTGCGGTTCGGAATGCCGTGGCAGACCACCGAGTTGACCGAGGTGCAGATCGTCTTCGGGAAGCCGAGGTAGCCGACGTTGGCCGGCACCGCCTTGAGCGTGTTGACGATATAGTCGTTGCAGATCGCATCGAGATCGTCGGTGGAGACGCCCGGCTTGACGTGTTCGCCGATCATGGCGAGCACGTCGGCGGCGAGCCGGCCGGAAATGCGCAGACGCGCGAGGTCGTCGGCGGATTTGTAGGTGATAGCCATCTGTGAACGAATCTGTGAACGATAGTGAGCGCGACGGCGCGCGAGGCGCCTCGCCGCGAATTCAAAGGAGCCGCATCGAAGGGAGCATTGTACCGGGGCGTCGGCGCCCTCCGGCCAGCGACGATTCGGATACGTCCGATTGTCCGCGCACAAGCCACCCTCAAAAATGAGAATTATCTTACAACGACATGAGCAGAACGCCAGTCCATGACCCAGCCTAGCCCCGCTCCCACGGCGAGCGCCTCCTCCGGCGCGCCGTCGAACGCGCATCTCAACATCCTGATCGCGCTGCCCACCTACAACAATTCGGTGCATTTCGACTTCGCGATGGCGCTGGGCCGCCTGCTGGAGACCCTCAAGGAGCGCGGCGTGCGCTTCGAGTACATCCACACGGCTTCATCGCACATCATCCGCGCGCGCAATTTCTTCGCGAATTATTTCCTGAGCCATCCACAGTTCACGCATGTCCTGTTCCTCGACACGGACATGGACTTCTCGCGCGAAGCGGTTCCGCGCCTCATCGCCGGCGACAAGCCGGTGGCGGGCATCGCGTGCCCGTACCGGTTCTTCGACGAAGAAAAGAAGATCACGAGCGACGATGTGGGCCTCAGCCTGCGCGAATGGCAGGAAAAAACCGTGGACTACAACACGTCGATCCGCGCCGACGAGAAAGGCAACAGCTCGGTCAGCAACGGCTGGGTCGAGGTCAACCACATCGGCACGGGCATCTTCCTGATCCGGCGCGATGCGCTCGAGGCGCTCGTGCCGGTCACGCAGCTCTACCGGCCGCCCTCGCAATATGCGCCCTACCTGCCCGATGGCCGCTTCTACGCCTTTTTCGACACTGTCGGCGAAAAAGGCGTTTATCTCTCGGAGGATCTGTCGTTCTGCCAGCGCGTGCGCGCGGCGGGCATGTCGGTGTGGGCGCTCATCGACGAAAAGATCGTGCACCACGGCAGCTCGGCGATTTCGGGTACGTTCCTGCGCTCGCTGGAGCGGCGTGGGCATACGGGGAAATAATGCCGGTAACAGCCGGGCCGAACGTCCGGATGAGCGGATTCGTGCGCCGCTACGCCGAATCGATGCAGTGGTGGCCGGTCCTCACTGCCCCGGCTGTTCCCCGCCCTCGCACAGGGCGTGCAAATGTTTCAGCAACTCCGGCAACGCGGTTGCACGGTTTCCCACCCGACATCGAGATTGATATCGGCGATCCGATTGCGCATGCCGCGCATACTGCGCCAAGGCACGTCGGGATGCGCGTCGGCGAAATCGGCGTGGCCATCCATCACCTTCGTAGCCGCTTCGCCGATGATGACAAGACTCATGATGACGGCCTGCTGCGTGCGCTTGTCCTCAAGGAACTCGCTTTTTCCATGCCCGTCACAAAGCCACACGCGTCCCTGCAGCCTGCCGCATGTGGTCGAGGTAATCGGGCAATCGGCTCCCAGTCATACGGGCTGCGCCTCCGCAAGCACTTTGGCTCTGAACTTCGCCGGCAAATCTACCAGAGTCTGCAGGTCGACATGAAGGTCCAGCAGCGCTTCCAATTCGTCTTGCAGGCCACCCAGGTCAAATAGCGTCGCACCGGGCAACGCATCGACCAGCAGATCGAGGTCGCTGCCGTCCCGGTCGGTGCCATGCACGACCGAACCGAAGACGCGCGGATTCGCGGCCCGATAGCGGCGCGCCGCCTCGCGCACTGCGCTTCGCTTCATATCGAGCACAACAATCTGTGATTACCTGGCCGAACAGCGCCGTGATCCAGCCAGTGTCGTGCAGCACGGAGGCAATCAAGACCGTCTCTCGTCGTGAATACGCAGTGCGCCGTCGCACATTGGCTCCAGCATAACGAAGCCTCTACAAGGTCGAGCAGGCTATTTTTCCCGTGCAATGCGGGCTTTTTTTTCGCCGATGTTGGATGCGAGCAACACACATTATGCGCCTTGAATGGCTTTCATCGGACAAATCTCAATCTTTCAAAATCTTGACAATGTTTGACGCATCTTTCTCGACCCCCACGCAAAAATCGCCGGATTACTTACTGCGGGGTCGGGTCGATGAATCGTTGCTTCCGGTTGGTCTACAGCCACGCGCGCAACATGCTCGTCGCCGTCGAGGAAACGGCAACGGCAACAGGCAAAGCGGGAGAGACACGCGCTGCGGGACGCACATCGGCGTCGCCGGGACCAATCCGCCTGGTTGTCCCGTCTTCTCCCCGCTGCGCTGCTGGCGCTCGTCCCCATGCTGACGTTCGCGCAGATCGTCGCGGGCGGCGCACACGCGCCGAACGTCATCCAGACACAGAATGGTCTGGATCAGGTCAACGTTAATCGCCCTGCAGGTGGGTCAGGCGTTTCTGTCAACACCTACACCGGATTCAACGTGCCAGCACGGGGCGCGATTCTGAACAATTCGAGTTCGATAGTCCAGACGCAACAGGCCGGGATGATTAACGGCAACCCGAACCTTGCACCGGGCCAGTCCGCGAAGATCATCGTCAACCAGGTCAACAGCCAGAGTCCGGCCCAACTAGCGGGTAGCCTGGAGGTCGCGGGCAGCCGGGCTGAAGTTGTGCTCGCCTCCCCTGGAGGCATCGCCATTGCAGGCGGCGGGTTCATCAATACGAGTCGGGCCATTCTGACAACCGGGACGCCGAACTTTGCACCGGACGGGTCTCTTTCGGGCTTCAACGTCACGAGCGGCAACATCGTGGTCAGCGGCGCGGGCCTGAACGCATCAAACGTCGATCAGGTTGATCTGCTTGCACGCGCAGTACAGGCAAATGCGGCTATCTACGCCGGGAAGAACCTGAACGTCATCACGGGCGCGAACAGTATCGACCACGACACGCTGAACGCCACGCCGATTGCAGGCGACGGTCCCGCGCCGGGGGTCTCCATCGACGTGAGCAGCCTGGGCGGTATGTACGCCAATCGCGTCTATCTCGTGGGCTCGGAAGCAGGCGTCGGGGTCTCCCTCAAGGGCGTTGTTGCCGCAAGTGCCGGCGACCTCGTGTTGACCACGCAGGGCAAGCTGGTACTCGCCAGTCAGGCGAACGCCAGCGGCAATATCACCATGTCGGCGCGCGACGGCATCGACAGTAGCGGCACGACCTACGCGCAGCAGAACGTCAGCCTGAGCACAAGCGGCGCGCTGAACAACAGCGGTCTGGTGGGGGCGCAACAGAACACGAGCGTGAACGCCGGTTCGGTGAGTTCGACTGGCACGCTCGCGGCCGGCGTGAACGGCGACGGCTCAATCGCGCAGTCCGGCGACCTGACCGTGAGCGCGTCGGGCGCTGTCGCGGCCACGGGCCGCAACGCGGCGGGCGGCAATGCGAGTATCAGCGGTACATCGGTGAATCTCGCGGGCAGCAGCACATCTGCGAACGGCGCCATGACGCTCGCGGCGAACGGTGGCGACCTGAACCTGTCCGGCGCGACGACGACCGCAGGCGGCACGCTGGACGCGCGCGTCAGTGGCACGCTGAACAACGACAACGGCGCAATGTCCTCGGACAGCGACCAGACCATCACGGCGGGCGCGCTGTCGAATCGCGCCGGCCAGATGGTGTCGGGCGGCAAGCTGACCGAAGCCGTCGCGGGCGCGACGGACAACTCGGGCGGCACGATGCAGGCGAGCGGCGCGCTCTCGTCGGCGTCCGGTTCGCTCGAAAACTCGGCCGGCCGTATCGCCTCGCTCGGCACGGCCGGCGTCAACCTGACGACGACCGGGCTACTCAACAACGGCGCGGGCGGCAGCATCGGCGGCAATGGCAGCGTCGGATTGCAGGCCGGCCAGATCGCGAACGCCGGTTCCATCACGGCGGTCCAGAGCCTGATTGCGACGGCGGTGCAGACCCTGTTCAACAGCGGCAAGTTCGCGGCAAACGCAGACATGTCGCTCTCGGCTGGTTCCGCGCTGACGAACACGAACCAGTTCGCCGCGGGCCGTGCGCTGACGCTCTCGGCCGCAACGTTCAACAACAGCTGCGCGACGGCGACCGCCGACCAGTTCACGCTGCACGCGACGGACTTCCTTAATCGTGGCGGCAGCGTAACGCAAACCGGGACCGGCGCGACGACGCTCGACGTGACCGGCACGCTCGACGACACGAACGGTTCGATCCAGACCAATGCCAACAGTCTCGCGCTCGGCCCTGCCGCGCTGCTGAACGACAACGGGAAAATTGCGACCTCGGGCACCGGAGTGCTTTCGATCAATACGGGCAACCTGTCGAACAATCACGGCTCGATTGCGACGAATGGCAAACTCGACGTTCACGCGGGCGCGACCTCGAACCAGGGCGGCACGTTTGCCGCACAGACCGGCGCGACGTTCAGCCTTGCATCGCTCGACAACAGCGCGGGCGGCTATATCGGCGCGAAGACCGTCGCCATTACGGACGCGGGCGCGGCCGACAACTCGGACGGCACGATCCAGGCCGACGACTCGCTCGAACTCTCGGCTGACTCCGTGAAAAACGATGGCGGCTCGATTGCGAACGGTGGCAAGGGGGCGACGAACGTCTCGGCGAACGGCGCGGTTTCGAACACGAACAACGGCCTGATTGGCGGCAATGGCGATGTCTCGGTTTCGGGCGGCAACGTCGACAACGAAAACGGGACCATCACGGCGGGCGGCGCGGCGGCGGTCGCGTCGGGCGACGGGGTCAACAACCGCGCGGGCCTCATCCAGGGCACGGGCGCGAAGGTCACGGCCGCCGGGGCAGTGGTCAACGAAGGCGGCCAGATCGAATCGGACGGCGCGGCGTCAACGCTCGATGTCTCGGGCGCCTCGCTGGACAATGCCGATGGCCGCGTCGCAAACACGGGGACGGGCGCGACCAACATTACGGCCGCCAGCATCGTCAACAGCAACGCGGGCGGCGTCGCGGGCGCGGGCACGATAGGCGGCAACGGCGACGTGACCGTGAACACGCAGACGCTGTCGAACACCAGCGGCGCGCAGACGCTGTCGGGTCATGACCTGACGCTGAATATCGGCCAGCTCGCCGACAACACGAACGCGACGCTCTCGGGCGCGAACAACCTGACGCTGAACGGCCCGAATGCCGCGTTCGTCAACGTGGGCGGCTCGGTGCATGGCAATGGCGCGGTCACGCTCGACACGGCCTCGGTCGACAACGCCAGCGGGCGCATCGGCAACGACACCGGCAGCGGCGGCTCCATCGCGATCCAGACCGGCACACTCGCGAACCAGGCCGGCGCAATCGGCAGCGACCAGAACCTGAACGTCACGGCGAACACCCTGACCGGCGATGGCCGGATCATCGCGGGCAACGATGGCACGGTCACGTTCCTCGACGACTTCACGCTCGACGGCATCAACCTTATCCAGGCGAACCACGACCTCACGTTCACGACGACGGGCGCATTCACGAATCAGGGGGTACTCGGCGCGGTCAACGCGCTGACCATCAACGCCGCCAGCGTCGACAACCAGGCCGGCGCGGACATCAATTCGACCAATACGACGGTCAACGCCCAGGGCGCCATCGCGAACGCGGGCCGCATCGAGGGCGACACCGTCACGACGAACAGCGCATCACTCGCGAACATCGCAACGATAGTCGGCAACACGGTCACGCTGAACGCCGGTTCGATTACCAACACGGGCGCGGCGGCGGCACTCGCCGCCGCCTCGACCCTGAACCTCTACTCTGCGGGCGATATCTCGAACACGGGCGGCGCGACGATGTTCAGCCTTGGCGACATCAACATCGCCGCGGACGGCACGCGCGACGCCAACGGCGTGCTCGTGAACCGCGCGAACTCGGTGACGAACGACCAGTCGACCATCGAAGCCCAGGGCGACATCCAGATTGCCGCGCAGACGGTCACGAACACGCGCCCCGCACCCACGGTCGAGACCGTGACGACCGACGTGGATATGGTCCACCAGACCAAGCGCGACAAGTACATGCCCTGTACGACGACGGGCGGTGACGAGCACACGTCATGTACTGCCGCGGTCTATAACGGCCCGTACAGGAACCCGCTCAACGCGACGTTTTCGACGGACCAGATTCTCACGGAAGGCGTCGGGCCGAATGCCACCGACCGCGTGCTGATCGTGAGCGTAAACGGCCAGCAGGAGGCGATCTACTACAACACCCTCACGACGAACAGCAACGGCACGATTACCGTCAGCTACTGGGACGACTACGACCCGCACGTCAACTACGACCCGGCCACCGAATATCCGAGTGACAACCAGGCGCACAACGGCTATCAGCGCGTCGAAGTCGCGCGCGACACCACCACTACCACGCAGCAGGACCAGATCGTCGGGCCGCTGGCGCAGCAGGCGCAGATCATGGCGGGCGGCAACATCGTGCTCGCCAACGTCGGCACGATCAACAACGAATACAGCGCCATCGGCGCGGGCAACGCCATCCAGATCGGCAGCAGCACGGCGGACGGCGACGTGGCGAGCGGGAATTACGGCGGTACGCTCGTGAACAACGTCGGGCAGACCCTGTACCAGTACCAGTGGCAGGATATCGTCTCGACCTACGCGTGGAACGAGGACATCAGCCGCGACCGCGGCACGGTCACGGAACCGTCGATCATCCTTGCGCCGGTCGCGATTGGTGGCACGGGCGGCACGATCATCGCGAACAACCTGGTCAGCATCAGCGGGACCGACGTGAACAACACGAACGTCGCGGCGGCGAACTCGGCCACGGGCGCGACGGGCGGCACGCTCGGGGCGAACGGCACGGCGGGCGGCATCACGGGCGGCAGCGGACAGACCGTGAACCTCGCCACGGGCCAGACCGAAACCATCGATGCGCCGCAGTCGGTCGCGGGGCCGACCGGCTCGCTGAACATCACGTTGCCGTCGAGCGGCCTGTACACCTTCAACACCGCACCGGGCGCGTCGTATCTCGTCGTCACGGACCCCAAGCTGACCAGCTACGCCAGTTTCATTTCGAGCGACTACATGCTCCAGCAGCTCGGCCTGAACCCGCAGGACATCGAAAAGCGCCTCGGCGACGGGCTCTACGAAATGCAACTCGTGCGCAACCAGATTACGCAACTGACCGGCCGTGTGACACTGCAAGGCTATTCGAACAACCTCGACGAATATCGCGCGCTGATGGACAACGGCGTGAACGTCGCGAAGGATTTCAACCTTCAGCCGGGACTTGCCCTCACGGCGGCGCAGATGGACGCGCTGACGAGCGATATCGTCTGGATGGTCAACCAGACCGTCACGCTGCCGGACGGTTCGACGCAAACCGTGCTCGCCCCTGTCGTCTATCTCGCGCACGCACATGCGAACGACCTGCAACCGACTGGCGCGCTGATTACGGCCGACGATGTCGAGATTCACGCGACGGGCAACACGACGAATTCGGGCGTCATCAAGGGCGGCACGCAGACCGTGATTACCGCGACGAACATCGTCAATCGCGGTAGCGCCATCGGCAGCAGCACCGACGACGGCACGACCGTCCTGTCGGCATCGAACGATATCGTGAACGCCTCGGGCCGCATCGGGGGCAACCGGGTTGCAGTCCTCGCCGGCAACAACATCGTCAACACGACCCTGGTCGACACGGTCGCGGCAACGTCATCGACCAGCGACAGCAGGATCAGCCAGACCCTCATCGGCGCGCAAGGTGCCATTACGTCGACGGGCGAGATGATCGTCGCGGCCGGCAATGACCTGACCGTTCATGGCGCGAACATCACGGCGGGCGGCAATGCGTCGGTCACGGCGGGGCACGATATCAATGTCGATGCGGTGCAGTCGGATATCGCCCAGTCCGTGACGAAGAACGACCAGCATCACCGGGAAGCCAGCAGCACGACGAACGAAACGAGCGCCATCACGGCGGGCGGCAGTCTCGGGGTGCAGAGCGGCAACGACATGACGTTCGCGGGCGCGAAGGTGGCGGCCGGCAGCGACCTGACGGTGGCCGCGGGCGGCAACCTCACGGCGACGACCGTCACGAACACGGCGAAGCTCGACAACGTGGCAACGGACGGCCCCTCACGCAGCGAGGTCGATCACAGCTACAACGAGCAGGCAGTCGGTACGGCCTTCAGCGCGGGGGGCAATGCGACGCTCGCGGCGGTGAGCGGCGATGCCAGCAAGGGCAATGTGGCGCTGACCGGTTCGTCCCTCACGGCCGCGACAGGTGCGGCGAACATAGCCGCAACCGGCGACGTCAATATCAACGAAGCGCATGAAGAACACGACAACTATTCAGCGGTCGAGTCGAAGCGCGGCAGCTTCGTCAGCAGCACGACCACGAACACGATGCAGAACACGCAGGCCAACGTGTCGGTCGGCAGCACGGTCGCGGGCGATACGGTCAATGTCGAGTCCGGCAGGAACCTGACGGTCCAGGGCAGCACCATCGCGGCGACGAACGATGTCAACCTTGCCGCGGCGAACAACGTCACCATCACGACCTCGCAGGATACGGCCACGCAGGAAAGCTACTACCACCAGACCCACTCGGGCATCGGCACAAGCGGCCTGAGCGTGAGTATCGGCCGCCAGTCGACCGAAGACACCGGGCAGACCTCGACCGTGACGAACAACGCGAGCACGGTCGGCTCGATCAACGGCAACCTGAATGTGGCCGCAGGCGGCGACCTGCATGTGACCGACAGTAACCTCGTGGCCGGCAAGAACATCACGGGCACGGGGGCGAACGTCATCATCGACGCGGCCACCGACACGAGCCATACCACCCAGAGCCAGAAGACGAGCAGCAGCGGCCTCACCATCGGCCTGGCGGGATCGCTCGGCGATGCGATCAACAATGCGTATTCGGAATCCCAGGGGATTAAAAACTCGTCCGGCAACGGCGACAGCCGCGCAGCGGCACTGCACGGCATCGCGGCGGCGAACGACGCCTACACTGCGGGGAGCGCGGTGGCGGGCGCTGTGAACGGCACGGGCAAGCCCGACATTGGCGTACAGGTCAGCATCGGTTCCGGTCATAGTCAAAGCGACTTCAGCGAGAACCAGGCCACGCAGCAGGGTTCGAACGTGCAGGCAGGCGGCACGGCGGCGTTCGTGGCGACGGGCAACGGCACGCCTGGCTCGGGCAACCTGACGATTGCCGGCTCGAATGTGAACGCGAACGATGTCGTGCTCGCGGCAAAGAACCAGGTCAACATCATCAACACCACCGACACGGATTCGACGCGCAGTTCGAACAGTTCCAGCAGCGCAAGCGTGGGCGTGCAATACACGGTCGGCGGCGGGTTCGGCATATCCGCCTCGATGGCGAACGCGCACGGCAACGCTAACAGCGACGCGGCGGTCCAGAACGCCTCCCACGTCAATGGTACAAACAGCGTGACGGTGGTATCGGGCGGCGACACGAACATCATCGGTTCGCAGGTCAACGGCCGGCAGATTGCGGCCGACGTGGGCGGCAACCTGAACGTCGTGAGCGTGCAGGACACGACCACGAGCGCGGCGCACCAGAGCAGCGCGGGCGGCGGGTTCACCATCAGCCAGGGTGGCGGCGGCGCGAGCTTCACGGCGCAGAACGGCCACGCGGACGGGCAATACGCGGGCGTGAACGAGCAGGCGGGTATCAACGCGGGCGATGGCGGGTTCGACATCAGTGTCAAGGGCAACACGGGCCTGAACGGCGCAGTCATCACGAGCACGGCAGACGCGTCGAAGAACAGCCTGACGACGGGCACGCTGACCTACTCCGATATCGCGAATCACTCGGAGTACGACGCCAGTAGCAACGGCATCAGCGCGGGCGTAGGCATCGCCAGCAGCGGCAAGTCGGTCGGCCCCGCTTCGGGCAGCAACACGGGCGGCGTCTCGCCGATGCTGCCGGAGAACGACAGCGGCTCGTCGGATGCGACGACGCGCAGCGCGGTCAGCGCCGGCACAATCACGGTCACGGTCACGGACCCGACGCACCAGACGCAGGACGTGGCGGGCCTGAGCCGCGACACGACGGACACGAACGGCACGGTGTCGAAGCTACCCGATGTGAATGCGCTGCT
The DNA here is from genome assembly GCF_905220245.1 of Paraburkholderia sp. J63. Lineage (NCBI taxonomy): Bacteria > Pseudomonadati > Pseudomonadota > Betaproteobacteria > Burkholderiales > Burkholderiaceae > Paraburkholderia > Paraburkholderia sp. J63. The sequence continues at coordinate 261,881 of NZ_CAJMZF010000002.1, forward strand.
GAACCAGCAGGCCGACCGGATGAATGCAGCGCAGGCGGCGGGCCAGGCGGTCGCGCAGCGCATCGGTGACTACGCAAACGCGCAGGAGAAAGCGACAGGCGACCCGGAATGGGCGGAAGGCGGAAGCAAGCGCGCAGCGATGCAGGCCGCAGGCGCGGCACTCGTGGCCGGCCTGGGCGGCGGTGCGGCCAGTGCGGTCGAAGGCGCGGCGGGCGCAGCGATTGGTTCGAAGATGGCGGGCTCGCTGAACGAACTGAGCAATTCGATTGCCGGCTCGAACCCGACCGGCGACGCGAACGTGAACCAGGCGCTCGGAAACATTGTGGCGAACGTCATCGCGACCGGTGCGGGTACGGCTGCGGGCGGCGCGGGCGCATTCTCCAGCTCTGACGTGGACCGGTACAACCGGCAACTCCACGCTGACGAACGCCAATGGGCCAAGGTCAACGCGAGCAAGTTCGCGCAGTTCTACCAGGACCAGACCGGCCAGGCAATCACGGCAGACCAGGCGCAACAGTTGTTGCTGGCAAGTGGCTATCGGTTGGTCGATGCAGCCGCGAGCGCAGGACCGGCGCCAGATGGCGGTAAGTACGCTACGGCGTTCATCAGCCAGAACGCGGGCGACATGTTCCGGGCGACTCCTGCCGAGTACAACAATCCGTTCCTCTACGGCAATGCCGATCATTCTCTGTCGCCTGAACAAAAGGCGCTGCCCGGCCATGAGGCACATCCCCAAGTTGGTATGGCTGTCGGTGCGGCAGTTGGCCTGACAGCGCTCGGAGCCGTCGCACCCGTGACGGCTGCTGCGTGGGGGTTAGGCACGGTGTATGACTACTCTGGCGATGCTATTAGCTACGCCTTCGGCCTATCCGGCGATACGCCAAACGTTGGCAAGTCGTTGACTGTTGGCGGCATCACGGCTGCCACCTCGTCGCTCCTACTGCCGCTAGGGGTGCTTGGCGAAAAAGCCGGGACTGGTGGCAAGATTTTCGTTGCGGGGTATAACGCGGCGGTAGCGGGAGCAGGCAATTTCGGTGCGACGGCTGTGACGAACTCTGGAAGTCCTGACCTTTCTGCTGGGGTTGGAATTGTTTCAAACGCGCTTGGTACAGTGATGACGGGGATGATGCCCGGACCTATGGGCAACTTCGTCAACCAAATAAATCAGGTTCTGGCGGGGCCAGCGCAAAATGCAATATCCAACGCATCGAAACAACAGGAGAAGAAGTGAACGCCGCAAGCAAAAGAAAAGCCGTCTGGCGTAAGGCGCTTATGGCATATGCAGCGGCATGTGCGTTGCCACTGTTTATTCTTGCTGTCTCCGTGGCGAAGGGTGCGGGATGGCGCCCAGTCCTAGTGGGATTGCCCGCGTATATAACTTTTTTTACGGCAATCACCTACCAACTTGTTAAGGAACTCCGGGCTTTGGAGCGCAACTCCAAACCCGACGCCGGAGGCGAAGCATGAGTGACGTCCAACTGTCGTGCGGCATCTGGCCGTTGGTCGAGCACGGCATCGAGCAGTACGAGCGCGAGTACGGGTGTAAGCCCGTCGCGCTCATTTTGATGAGTATCTTATCGACCCCGTTCGAACTGATTGGCCGAGGCGGCGCAACTGCCGTGTCTGGCGTGCTACTTCTGGCAGCGGAATGCTTGATTGCTCTTTTGGTGATCCTAGCCGTCCGCCGTCTCGCGATCTTTGCGGGTGCGAAAACAGAGAGAGTTTCGGGGCGCGTGATGCGGAAATGGGTAATACCCGAACACCGTGAATGGCAAGGAAAAGCCTATGTCACGGTGCCGGCAAAAAACGCACTCGAAATAGTCGTCGACAACCGCTCTTTGCAATTCTCCCCTGTTCCCTGGAAATATGACCGAGTTCACGAAGGCGACGATGTCGATGTTGCTCTCCAGAGGGGGCGATTCGGGAACGAGATACGAATTCTCGATATTGGACCGTTCTGATATGACTCAATTAGCTTGTGGCATATGGACGTTGGTGGAACACGGCATCGAGCAATACGTGAAGGAACACGGGCGCAAGCCTTACGCGCTCGTCATGCACCCTGCGCACACGAAGGGATTCGCGAGTGTCGAATGGAAAAAAACCGCACTGCTTGACGATGTTTCGATCATCGCGAGTCCGCGTTTCGACCTGCCAGTCCTGATTGACGAACGCGGCAACTCCTTCGACCTGTAGCCATGTTCCGCATTTTTACAAGCCGGCGTGAGTTTGTCTCGGCACTCGCAACTCTCCTAACTGCGCTGCGTTTTCTTTCCTGCGTCTTACTTGTAGCAGGAGCCGCGTTGTGTCTGGCCGTCTATGTGTTCGGTATTCCGCGCGCAGTAGATGCAGAGCGGGTAATGCTCATGGGTATTCCAACGCTTGGCGCGGTGATGCTTTGTAGCGCATTGCGAACACGACTGCTGAAGCAACCATGTAGCACAAAATACGGAACAATCGGCCCACTCGAACCCGGTTGGGCCGCTTTTGTGAACGCCAACATACTCGGAGGCGTCGTCTTCTTCGCGTTCGGAGTAGCCGTAAATCTTTTAAGCAACAAGTAACAGAATCACGGTCCAAATCAACAATGAAAATCCGAAAGAGGCTGGCGGCTCTGCCGCTGACAGCCCTTGTCACGTTCGCCTCGCACGCGCAGCATGCGTCCGAGGCGTCGATTGAGCAGGCACTGCAAGGCGGCCCCAACACTGAGCAGAACCAGCAGCAACGCCGCGACGCGCAGCAGCGCGAGGCGGCAATCGCCGCGCCCGTCGTGCGCTCCGATCTGCCGAAGATCGAAGCGTATCCCGCACTGCCTCACGTCACCGTGTTTCCGCATCGACCGCTTCGCGCTGGACGTGCCTGACACGCTGCCGGCCACCACGCGAACGAAAGGCGCGTCCGCCTTGCCGCAAGACCCGTTCGCGTTCGCGCGCGAATGGCTCGACCACTACAGCGGGCAATGTGTCGGCAAGGAAGGTATCGACGTGCTCTCGAAGGGATTGCAACAGGCGATTCTCGCCCGCGGCTATGTCACGACGCGCGTCCTGCTGCAACCGCAAGACCTCGCGACCGGAACCCTCACGTTCGCGCTCGTGCCCGGTGTTGTGCGCAGCATCAGCTTCGCGGACCCTTCGCTATGGGGAACATGGAAGACCACCTTCCCGGCACGCGGCGGCGATCTGCTGAACGTTCGCGATCTGGACCAGGGCATCGAGCAGATGAAGCGCGTTCCGAATCAGGACGTGAGCATGGAAATCCGGCCGACTGACGTACCGGGCGAAAGCGATGTCGTGCTGACCGTCAACCGCACGAAGCCCTGGACGTTCATCGCATCGGTCGACAACAGCGGCACGGAGGCGACGGGCAAATGGCAGGGCAACGTCAGCCTCGGCCTGAACAACCCGCTTGGCCTGAACGACATCCTCTCGCTCGGTGCGAATCAGGACTTGTCATTCGGGAACAAGGCACTCGGCTCGCACGGCTTCAACGGCTCGTACTCGATCCCCTGGGGGTACTGGACGGCGACGCTCTCGGGCAACACGAACACGTACTACCAGAACATCGCGGGCGTGAACCAGACCTTCGTGTCGAGCGGCAATTCGCAGACGGCCGCGCTGCGTCTCGCGCGGGTCATCACGCGCAGCCAGAACGACGTGCTCGGCGGGTATGTCCAGCTCTCGAAGCGCTTCGGCGAGAGCTTCATCGACGACACCGACATCCCGACACAGGGGCGCAACAACACGTTTCTGGAACTGGGCGTGACCGACCGCCATTACTTCGGCGCGGCGCAGTTCGACGGCACGCTGGCCTACCGCCAGGGTATCGGTGGCCTTGGCGCGACGGCGGACCTATACCCTGACGGCCCGACCTACCGCTTCCATATGGCCGTGCTCGATGCAAATCTCTCGGTGCCGTTCGCAGTGGGAAGTCAGCGCTTCGCCTATGTCGGGACCATCCACGGGCAGTTCACGAACGACACGCTGTTCTATATCGACGACCTGACCATCGGCAGCCGCTACACGGTGCGGGGCTTCGACGGCAACACGATGCTGGCCGGCGAGAAGGGTTTCTACTGGCGCAATGAATTGCAATGGCCGGTATTCCAGACAGGACAGACGCTGTATGCGGGGATCGACTACGGACGCGTATTTGGCCCTGGAACCGAATATCTCGCGGGCACGCAGCTCGCAGGCGCGGTGATTGGCATTCGCGGCGGCGTGCCCACGAAACTAGTTGGCGTCTCCTACGACCTGTTTGTCGGTACGCCTATCTACAAACCAAGCGGATTTCCCACCGCCCGGTTCACAACGGGTCTGCAAGTGACAGCGCAGTTCTGATGCCGGGTTGCATCAACCGGCTGCGCCAGCACATTGCCGGTGCGGTCTCACATGGAGGTACAACAAGATGACGAATACACCGTGTCAGAGAAGCACCGCAGGACGCAAGTTAACCGTCATGCTGACCCTCGCCCTGATGATAGGGCTTGGCGCATGTGGCGGTGGCAGCAGCAACAGTAGCAGCTCCGCCGCCAACACAGGCGGCTCGCAGACACCAACGGACAACACAGGTGGCTCGGGAAATTCAACGCCATCGACGAACGCGAGTTTCTTCGATGGCATCTTTCTTCAGGGCTCAGGCTCGGGCCTCTACCAGTTTGATTCGAATATGGCGAACGGGGCCGTGACGGGAACGGGACGAACGTCGTTCTCTGTGAACCCAGACGACGACACCAGTTTCAGCACAACGTCCAGCGTCGTTGCCGGAAACTTCACTCAGCGGTACGTTACACAGGCATACATTACGGCCGAAGGCGCATTTACTTCGCAGAGCACGCCCTATACCGACATCGGCACGAATTCAAAGATATTCGCCAAGCTCCCGCAGGGATACGAGTTGGGAATTCAGGGCATGTCGACCCCGCTCTATCAGGTGACGATCAACACCCAGGACGTCTCCGGCCAGGCGGTTTCGCAGGTTGTCCAGCAAGACGAAGGTCCGGCGACGAATGGCCTGTCGCTTCTGCTCGGCAACGACAATACCCCGATGCCCCAGGGCGCGCAGATGTACCAGATGCCGTACACCGTCGTGACGACTCACCTGTGGGTCAATCTCTCGGCAGGAAAATTGAACTTCGCCTCGCTCGAGAGCGCACAGAGTCTGGTGGGCGGAACCATCCAGACACTCGGCGGCTACCGGTACGTCTGGCCGTCGGCGAACAGCATCGCGTATGTCGAATACAACGGTGCGGTCTATTTCGGTGAAATGCTGACGGCGGGTGACGCGCGTGATGTTGTCCCCGCAGCCTATAACCGCGTCGCTGCGGACTATATTGGGCAGCGGGAAAATGCCGCATTGAGCAAGTAATCCTGAAAGTCTTCAGGATGCCCGACCGCACAATGGGCGGCCGGGTTCCAGATAACTGGGCAGTTCGGGGCACCCCAAAACATGAAACTGACACTGGAGAACTTTCTGCGGGCGCACTTCGCACAGCTCACGTCGCCCGACGCGGACCCGTTGCCGCCCTGCCCCCGATGTGGCGGTGGGCGTATTGGCAAGAAGGGGTATTCGCGGCGGAACACGGGGCGGCTGCCGACCTACGTGTGCAAGCAATGCGGTCGTTACTTTAACCGCCCGAGTGGCACGCCACTCTCATACCTACCCTTCGAAGGGCCAGTTCGACGTATTTCTCATGCTGCTGCCGCAGTCGATCAGCCGCGCCCAGGCAACGCAGCGAAACAGCCTGGTTTCCTTAACGCCTGAGACAAATGAGCATTGAATGGTATGCCCCGTTGACTCAACCGGACGAAAGGCCAAGCGGCTCCCTTTGTGACGCGGGTTGTTTTGTGGGTCAAAAAAACAAAAACCCCGCAAACCATTGAATTTGCGGGGCTTTGTCTTTGAATCTGGCGGAGAGGGTGGGATTCGAACCCACGGTACGGGGAAACCGTACGCCTGATTTCGAGTCAGGTACATTCGACCACTCTGCCACCTCTCCGGGGTACTGCCTTTTTACTGCTTCTCCGGTCTTGGTCGGCAACCAGAGAAGCGAAGATTATAGAACATGTTTCGGCTTTTGCAAGCCCCTTCCGTAGAAAAATTTCGCGGGCAAGGCATTCGCCTGTTCTGACCAGTCAGTGCCGGCGAGTCAGGCGCCCATTTCGAGACGCGCGACGCCGCCCATATACGGGCGCAACGCTTCGGGCACCGTGACCGAACCGTCCGCTTCCTGGTAGTTCTCGAGCACGGCCACGAGCGTGCGGCCCACCGCGAGACCCGAGCCATTGAGCGTATGCACGAGCTCCGGCTTGCCCTGGGCGTTGCGGTAGCGCGCCTGCATGCGGCGCGCCTGGAACGCTTCGGTGTTCGAGCAGCTCGAAATTTCGCGATAGGTGTTCTGCGCGGGCAGCCACACTTCGAGGTCGTAGGTCTTGGAGGCCGAGAAACCCATGTCGCCCGTGCACAGCGTGATCACGCGGTAGGGCAGGCCGAGCTTCTGCAGAATGGTTTCCGCATGCACAACCATCTGCTCCAGCGTGTCGTACGACGTTTCGGGCGCGACGATCTGCACCATCTCGACCTTGTCGAACTGATGCTGACGGATCATGCCGCGCGTATCGCGGCCATACGAACCGGCCTCCGAGCGGAAGCACGGCGAATGCGCCGTGAGCTTGATCGGCAGCGCGCTGCCTTCGATGATGCTCTCGCGCACCGTGTTCGTGAGCGGGATCTCCGAGGTCGAGATCAGGTACTGCGTGATGGTGTTCTCGGCGCCGCCCTTCTCCACGCGGAACATGTCCTCGGCGAACTTGGGCAGCTGGCCCGTGCCGTACAGGATTTCCGGATTGACGATGTAGGGCGTGTACGCTTCCGTATAGCCGTGATGCAGCGTGTGCGTATCGATCATGAACTGCGCGAGCGCACGGTGCAGGCGCGCGATCTGGCCGCGCAGCATCGTGAAGCGCGCGCCCGAGAGCTTCGCGCCCGTCTCGAAATCGAGACCGAGCGGCGTGCCCACGTCGACGTGATCCTTCACCTCGAAGCTGAACTGGCGCGGCGTGCCCCAGCGGCGCACTTCGACGTTGTCGTTTTCGTCGCGGCCCACGGGCACGCTCTCGTGCGGCAGGTTCGGCACGCCGAGCAGCAGGTCCGAAAGCTTCGTCTGGATTTCATCGAGCACGGTCTGCGACGCCTTCATTTCGTCGCCGATGCCGCCCACTTCGGCCATGACCGCCGAGGTGTCCTCGCCGCGGCCCTTCATCGCGCCGATCTGCTTCGACAGGCTGTTGCGGCGCGCCTGCAGTTCTTCGGTGCGGGTCTGGATGGCGCGGCGTTCCGCTTCGAGCGCGGAAAACGCCGCGACGTCGAGGGTGTAGCCGCGGTCGGCGAGGCGCTTGGCGACGCCGTCGAGGTCTTTGCGCAGCAGCTGGATGTCGAGCATGGGATTGTGAGACGCAGTTTCGTTGTATGAAGCGCCGATTTTAGCGCACCGGCGGCGCCTGGCCCCGCGTGCTAGCCCTTGCGCTTGCGCTCGCGGATTTCGTCGCGCGAGTTTTCCCGATTCGCGTCGCGCCATTGCGCGTCGAGGTCGGCAAGACGCGCGAGCTTCTCGCCGATCTTGCCTTCGAGCCCGCGCGGCGTCGGCTGATACCAGCGCGGCTCGCGCATGCCGTCGGGCAGATAGGTTTCGCCGGCCGCGTAGGCGTCGGGTTCGTCGTGCGCGTAGCGGTACTCGTGGCCGTAGCCCAGCTCCTTCATGAGCTTGGTCGGCGCGTTGCGCAGATGCACGGGCACCGCGCGCGACTGGTCCTTGCCGACGAAGCGCCGCGCCTCGTTGTACGCCATGTAGCCCGCGTTCGACTTGGGCGCGACCGCGAGATAGATCACGGCCTGCGCGAGCGCCAGCTCGCCCTCGGGCGAGCCGAGGCGCTCGTAGGTCTCGGCGGCGTCGAGCGTGATGCGCGCCGCGCGCGGGTCGGCAAGGCCGATGTCCTCCCACGCCATGCGCACGATGCGCCGCGCGAGGTAGCGCGGGTCGGCGCCGCCGTCGAGCATGCGGCAGAACCAGTAGAGCGCGCCGTCCGGGTTGCTGCCGCGCACCGACTTGTGCAGCGCGCTGATCTGGTCGTAGAACGCGTCGCCGCCCTTGTCGAAGCGGCGCAGGTTCTCGGCGAGCGCGCTGCCGAGCAGCTCGCCGTCGATCTCGGTCTTTTTCTGCTGCGCGGCCGCGCGCGCAACGATTTCGAGGTTGTTGAACAGCTTGCGCCCGTCGCCGTCGGCCGAACCGATCAGCGCTTTTTTCGCTTCGTCGGTGAAGGTGAGGCCGCCCAGCTCCTCGCTCGCGCGCGCGAGCAGCTCGCCCTGCTCCTCGTCGTCGAGACTCTTGAGCACGTAGACCGCCGCGCGCGAGAGCAACGCGCTGTTCACCTCGAACGACGGATTTTCCGTCGTCGCGCCGATGAACACGAACAGGCCCGACTCCACGTGCGGCAGGAAGGCATCCTGCTGGCTCTTGTTGAAGCGATGGACCTCGTCGACGAACACGAGCGTCTGATGGCCGTGCGCGCGGTGCATCTGCGCCTGTTCGACGGCCTCGCGGATGTCCTTCACGCCCGAAAGCACCGCCGAAAGCGCGATGAACTCGGCGTGGAAGGCGTCGGCCATGAGGCGCGCGAGCGTGGTCTTGCCGACGCCGGGCGGCCCCCAGAGAATCATCGAATGCGCTTCGCCCGATTCGAAGGCCACGCGCAGCGGCTTGTTGGGCCCGAGCAGATGCTTCTGGCCGATGACTTCGTCGATCGAGCGCGGGCGCAGCCGCTCGGCGAGCGGAACGTTGGCACGGGTTTCTTCAAACATGACGTTTTCGCGATAATGTCGGCTTTCCCGGGGCGTGGCCGGCTTCGAAGGCGTTTGTTCGCGCCCCGAAAACGGCCTGCCGCGCCGGATGCAATCGTGCATTATGACAGCCCGGGCAGCCGCGCGAGATGCGGGGCTTCGGCGTGCGCGAACGGCCGACCCCGCAAATATCAGACAAAACAGACGACACAGAGGAAAGCGTTACCCATGACTCAAGACTCGAAGGCAGGCACGGCCGGTTCAGGCACGGCCGGTTCAGGCGCGGCCGGTGAAGCCGGCTCGACTTACGCGCCCAACGTGCCCGTGCCGGACGCGCGCCGCCAGTTCCGCACCGGCGACGCCTTCGCGCTCTGGTTCTCGCTCGGCATCGGCCTGCTGGTCGCCCAGGCGGGCGCGCTGCTCGTGCCGGGCCTCTCGCTGCCCCATGCGCTCACGGCCATCGGCATCGGCAGCGTGATCGGCGTCGTGCTGCTCGCGCTCGCGGGCGTGATCGGCACCGACACGGGCCTTGCCGCCATGTCGTCGCTGCGCCCGACGCTCGGCATTCGCGGCGCGTCCGTGCCGGCCGTCATCAACATGGTGCAGCTCGTGGGCTGGGGCTCGTTCGAGATCATCGTGATGCGCGATTCCGCCGATGCGCTCGCCAAGCAAGCCTTCGGCCTTTCGATGCCGCTCGTCTGGACCGTGATCTTCGGCCTGCTCGCGACGCTGCTCGCGGTGAGCGGCCCGCTCTCGTTCGTGCGGCGCTTCCTGCGCACCTGGGGCATCTGGCTCCTGCTCGCGGGCGCCGCGTGGCTCACGTGGAGCCTGCTCGCGCAGCACGACATCGACGCGCTGATGCGCCGCCCCGGCACCGGCGAGATGCCGTTCGGCAGCGCGATCGACCTCGTCGTGGCGATGCCGCTCTCGTGGCTGCCGCTGATCGCCGACTACACGCGCTTCGGCCGCCGCGCGGGCGAGACGTTCCGCGGCACGCTGTTCGGCTATGGCATCGCGAACCTGTGGTTCTATGCGCTCGGCGCGATCTACGGCCTCGCCGCGGGCGGCGGCGACGCGCTGCTCACCACGGCGCTCGCGAAGGCGGGCGGCGGCTTCGCCCTGCTGCTCGTGCTGATCGACGAAATCGACAACGCCTTCGCCGACATCCACTCGGCCGCCGTCTCCACCGGCACGTTCTGGACGCGCGGCAGCGTGCCGTGGCTCTCGGCGGCGTTCGGCGCGCTGTGCACGCTGATCGGCCTCGTGGTGCCGATGGCGCGCTACGAGAACTTCCTGCTCTTCATCGGCTCGGTGTTCGCGCCGCTCTTCGGCGTCGTGCTCGCCGATCACTTCATCGTGCGCCGCCGCCGCATCGACGCGCGCGCGCTCGCCGATCTGGGCGGCGCCTATGGCTACTCGGGCGGCTGGCATGTGACCGCGTTTATCGCGTGGGGCATCGGCTTCGGCGCGTATCAGGCGCTCAATCAATGGCTGCCGAACCTCGGCGCCACGCTGCCCTCGCTCGTGATTGGCGCGGTGTGCTATCTCGTGCTCGCGGGACGCCGGCGCGAGGCTTACGCTTAAAGCGCCGAGCGCGCTCGACAACGCGTCGAGCCGCGCTCAAACCTGTGCTCCAAACGACAACGCCACGCTTCATAGCGTGGCGTTGTTCTTTTCAGCGAGCGGCGCGCTCATGGCACGCCGCACGTTTCATCGGCATTCCTCAGCGAATTTACTCGCAGTGACCGCAGCCGCCGTGCGAGTGATGCGCATGATGCGCGTGGTCTTCAGCAGGCAATGCCTGCGCGGCCTGCGCGCTGATACCCAGACGCTGCAGCAGCTTGCGGTCGGCTTCGGCCTGCGGGTTGCCCGTCGTCAGCAACTGGTCGCCGTAGAAGATCGAATTCGCGCCCGCCATGAAACACAGCGCCTGGAGCGCGTCGTCCATCTGCTCGCGCCCCGCCGAGAGACGCACCATCGCCTTGGGCATCGTGATGCGCGCCACCGCGATCGTGCGCACGAACTCGAACGGATCGAGCGGCTCGGTGCCTTCGAGCGGCGTGCCGCTCACCTGCACGAGATTGTTGATGGGCACCGACTCCGGATACGGCTCCATGTTCGCGAGCTGGGCGATCAGGCCCGCGCGCTCGCGGCGCGACTCGCCCATGCCGACGATGCCGCCGCAGCACACGTTGATGCCCGCGTCGCGCACGCGTTCGAGCGTTTCGAGGCGGTCCTCGTAAGTGCGCGTCGAGATGATCTGGCCGTAGAACTCGGGCGAGGTGTCGAGGTTGTGGTTGTAGTAGTCGAGGCCCGCGTCGGCGAGCGCCTTCGCCTGGTGCGCTTCGAGCATGCCGAGCGTCACGCAGGTTTCGAGGCCCATCTGCTTCACGCCGCGGATCATGTCCTTGATCGGCTCGAGATGGCGGTCCTTGGGATTGCGCCAGGCCGCGCCCATGCAAAAGCGCGTCGCGCCGTTGGCCTTGGCCACACGCGCGGCGTCGAGCACGGCGTCGACGTCCATGAGCTTGCTCGCGTCGAGGCCCGTGTCGTGATGCGACGACTGCGGGCAATACGCGCAATCCTCCTCGCAGCCGCCGGTCTTGATCGACAGGAGCGTGGAGAGCTGCACCGCATTCGCGTCGAAGTGCTCGCGATGTACCTGCTGCGCGCGGAACATCAGGTCGTTGAACGGCAGCTCGTAGAGCGCGGCGACGTCGGCGACGCGCCAGCGCGCGGCGGCCTCGTCCTGTGCGTGAGGCGCGGTCTTCTTGAGCGCGGTGATGTCGATGTGGGCTTCGGTCATGGTGTCGGGGTCTTCTTGACGGGGACGATATGGGTTGGGACGCGTGCGCTCAGTGCGGCGAGCGAGGCGCAGCCGGCGCGAGGGCGCCAAGCCGTGCGAGCAACGCGTCGATATTCAGGTGTTCAGCCGCAGCGTCGGCGCGCGCGCCCGGCATATGCGGCACGACGCCGATGAGCGGCGCGCCGAACTGCGCGCCAAGGCGCTCGCGCAGCGCGTCGATGTTCTCTGCGGGGAAAGTCATGGCCGGGTCGACGCGGTTCGCTACCCAGCCCGCGATGGTGAGGCCGCGCGCGGCGATCGCCTCGGCCGTGAGCAGCGCATGGCTGATGCAGCCGAGCCGCATGCCCACGACGAGCACCACGGGCAGGTTCAGCGCAACGGCGAGGTCCGCGGTGTCCTGCGTCGCCGTGAGCGGCACGCGAAAGCCGCCTACACCTTCGACCACCACGGCGTCCGCGCGCTCGCGCGCCTCGCCGTAGCATTGCACGATGCGCGCCATGTCGAGCGTCACGCCTTCGAGCGCGGCGGCAATGTGCGGCGCAGCGGGCTCCTTGAGCAGGAACGGCGTGCGCATCTCGGGCGGCAGCAGCACGCTCGCGGCGGCGTCGAGCTGATCGGCGTCTTCGTTGTGCCAGACGCCATCGCGCTCGTAGGCCCCCGCCGCGATCGGCTTCATCGCGGCCGCGCGCAGGCCCGCATGCGCGAGACCGCGCAAGAGCGCCGCGCTCACGAAGGTCTTGCCGATCTCGGTATCGGTGCCCGTGACGAAGAGCGAAAGCTTCGCAGTGCTCATCGGGTGTTCTCCGCAGCGTCACTGCTCGCGCGTTGGAGCGCCGCGTTCAGGCGGTCGAGGTCGGCGTCCGAATGCGCGGCCGAGAGCGAGATGCGCAGTCGCGAAGTGCCCGCGGGCACCGTGGGCGGCCGAATCGCCGGCACCCAGAGTCCCTCGCGTTCGAGTGCGGCCTGCAGCGCGAGCGTATCGTCATTCGAGCCGATTACGAGCGGCTGCACGGCCGTGTGCGAATCGACGGGCTGCCAGCAGGTTTCCTTGAGCATCGAGCGAACGCGCCCGATCAGATGGTTCAGATGCGCGCGCCGCGCATCGCCCTCTTCGCCGCCGATCAAACGCAGGCTCGCGGACACCGCGTGCGCGACCGCCGGCGACGAAGCCGTCGTGAAGATGTACGGACGCGCGCGCTGCACGTGCCACTCGATCACGGTGTCGTGCGCGCAGATGAACGCGCCCGAGACGCCCGCGGCCTTGCCGAGCGTGCCGACCATCACGAGGTGCGGCGAGCGCAGCGCGGCTTGCGCGAGCGCGCCGCGCCCCTGCGGACCGAGCACGCCGAAGCCATGCGCATCGTCGACCACGAGCCAGGCGCCGTGCTTCTCGGCAAGCTCGACGAGACGCGCGAGCGGCGCGACGTCGCCGTCCATGCTGAACACGGTGTCGCTCACGATCACCTTCGCGCGCGCATCCGAGGCTTCGAGCATCGCGCTCAAGGCGTCCATGTCCGCGTGCGGATAGATCTCGATGTCCGCCTTCGACAGCCGCGCGCCGTCGATCAGCGAGGCGTGGTTGAGCGAGTCGGAAAAGATCGTCGTGCCGCGACCCGCGAGCGCGGTGAGCACGGCGAGATTCGCCATGTAGCCGGTGCTGAAGTACAGCGCGCGCGGCGCATCGACGAAGGTGCCCGCGAACGCCGCGAGGTCGTCTTCGAGCTGCGCATGGGCACGCGAGTGGCCGCCCAGCAGATGCGAGCCGCCGCTACCGGCGCCATAGCGCTGCGCGCCCTCGGCCAGCGCCGCGACGAGCTGCGGATGCGCGGCGAGCCCGAGGTAGTCGTTGCTCGCGAAGCCGACGCTCTCGCGGCCATCGACGACCATGTGCGCGCTGCACGGCGTATCGATGGTGCGGCGGCGGCGGCGCAAGCCTTGCGCGTCGAGCGCGCGCAGGCCTTGTTCGAGCGTATTGAGCAATTCCATCAGAGGTCCTCCGCGACGGTGGCGTCGAATGTCTCACGCGTGCGCGCGGCGAGGTGCGCCTGCGTTTCGGTGTCGAGAATGTACGGCGGCATCACGTAGACCGTCGTGCCGATCGGGCGCAGCAGCAGTTCGCGCTGCAGCGCGTTTTCGAAGAAGCGGCGCGAGAACGTGCGTGCGCGCCCGGCGTCTTCGATCGCCACGTCGAACGCGAGGATCGTGCCGCACTGGCGCAGGTTGCGCACGAGCGGATGCTGCGCGAGGGGCTCGAAGGCCTCGCGCAGTTGCTCCGACTTTTGGACGTTCGTGGCGAGCACGTCGTCGCGCTCGAAAAGATCGAGCGTCGCGAGCGCCGCGCGACAAGCGAGCGGATTGCCCGTGTACGAGTGCGAATGCAGAAAGCCGCGCGTGGTGTCGTCGTCGTAGAAGGCCGCGTAGATTTCGTCGCGCGAAAGCACGATCGAAAGCGGCAGGTAACCGCCGCTGATGCCCTTCGAGAGCGTAAGCAGATCGGGCCAGATCCCGGCCTGCTCGCAGGCGAAAAAGGTGCCGGTGCGGCCGCAGCCCACGGCGATCTCGTCGGCGATCAGATGCACGCGGTAGCGGTCGCACAGCGCGCGCAGGCCCTGCAGATACGCGGGATCGTGCATCGCCATGCCCGCCGCGCATTGCACGAGCGGCTCGACGATCAGCGCCGCGATGCGGCCTTCGCGTTCGGTGAACACACGCTCGACGTCGGCGAGCGCGCGGCGCGCCACGTCGGCGGCGCTCTCGCCTTCACGCGCCGTGCGCGCGTCGGGCGAGGCCACCACGTGGGCATGGGTCAAAAGCGGATCGTAAGCATCCCTGAAGAGCTTCACGTCGGTCACGCCGAGCGCGCCGATGGTCTCGCCGTGATAGCTGTTGGCAAGGCAGACGAATTCGCGCTTGTTCGTCGCGCCCTGATTGCGCCACGCGTGAAAGCTCATCTTCAGCGCGATCTCGACCGCCGACGCGCCATCGGAAGCAAAGAACGCATGGCCGAGCGTGCCGCCCGTGAGCGCAGTCAAGCGCTCGGCGAGCTCGACCGCGGGCTCGTGTGTGCAGCCCGCGAGCATCACGTGCTCAAGCGTGTCGAGCTGCGCCTTGAGCGCGGCATTGATCGACGGATTGGCGTGACCGAACAGATTGACCCACCACGAGCTGATGGCGTCGAGATAGCGCCGGCCTTCGTGGTCGTAGAGCCATGGCCCTTCGCCGCGCGCGACGGCGACGAGCGGCAGGCGCTCGTGGTGCTTCATCTGGGTGCAAGGATGCCAGACGGCGCGCAGGCTGCGCGCGATCCAGGCTTCGTTGCCAAGGTTCGATTGCGAATTCAAATACGGCTCCCGATTGCTCCCGATTGTGTCCGGGTGGACAGCGGGTCCGAGATTAACGCGTTCGATCCTGCAATGCACTACCCCGAAAACGGCCCCGGAAAGCCCGTGGGCGCGAGGTTTGGCGCGGTTCGGAACAGCTGCGCGCACTTCATCTGCGAAGACCCGAAATGACCGTAGATGACGACGGCAAAGTGAAGCGCGCTTATGCAAAAAAATCTGTGGGTGCGCGCAGAAAAGCCGTGTCGAGCATCTCCGCCGATGAATTTTTTTGGGGGAAGTATCGGGGGCACGACGAGAGCCCAGCGGCAAAGAGAAGACGGCGTGCGAGCGAGCGCACGTCCTTCGGTGGGGGAGTCAGATGTGCAAAACCGCCGTTGCGCTCACGCGCATACCGGCGGTTTCAGGCGCGCTCGCTCGCGCTTAACGGCTTGCGAGTGCGTGCGAGCTGTCTGCGTCGTCGGCGACGGTATGGCCGTCGTCGGCATTGTTGTTCTGCGCCGTGGCCGTGTCGTTCGCCCACACGACGTTGCTGTTCACCGCGTAGAGGCGGCACGGGTCCGAGCTGTGCTGCTGGCAGTTCGCGATGGCGACGGCCATCGGATTGTCGCCGCCTTCGGCCCACGACCAGGCGCCCGAATCGGACACCGCGAAGGCGCGGCTCGGGTACTGCTTGAGGAAGTTGCGATAGCCGTCGCGGCCCGCCTGATCGAGGAACGGCACCGCGCCCACCGAATCGATCGACGCGTAGCCGCTGGCGTGCGGCGCGGCCTGCGTCGCCACGCGGTACTCCACGGCCGTGGGCATGCCCTGATTCGCGAGGAAGGTCTCGACCTTGGGCCACCAGACCTGCACGCCGTCGCGGTCGCCCACGAGGCGGTGCGCGTCGTTCTTGTAGGAGCCGAAGTCGACGAGCTTCGCGCCTGCGCCCGACTGCGCCTCGCCCAGTTGCGCGGTGTGGAACGCCGCGAACATCCGCGTGACGAGATCGGGCGTCCATACCGAATCGTTGTCGCCGTAGAGCCAGAGCGAGGCCACGCGCGCTTTGGCGCCGTAATCGCCGAACGCTTCGGTCAGGTTGTTCTGCCAGCCCGTGCAGGCGTCCTGGCGCAGGCCGCCCGAGAAGTTGATGAGCGCGCGCACGCCGTGCGCCGCTTCGGTGCCGTAGGCCATGGTCGCGAGGCCGCCGTGCGAGGTGCCCGCCACAACGATATGGCTTGCGTCGACATAGGACTGCCTGGCCATGTAGTCTACCGCCGTGGCCACGTCGGCGGCCTGGCCGAGACCGTTGCTCGCGACGTCGCAGCCGTCTTGCTGGTAGGTGCCGCCCGAGCCCGCGAAGCCCTGGCGGTTCGGCGCGACGACGACATAGCCGCGGCGCACGAATTCGCGCGCGAACGACATCGGGTCGCTGCGCGGCTGCATGCGCGGATCGCCGGGAATCTTGCCGTGGTTGAACACCACCATCGGGAACGGGCCGGGGCCATCGGGACGATAGACCGTGGTTTCGAGCGTGACGCCCGAATCGCCGGCTACGGGAATGTGGATGATCTGCTCGTTCATGTCGGCGCGCACGACGGGCAGGTAAGCGTCGTCGAGCGCGATGCGCGGCACGTTGGCGCTGCCGAGCGGGCCGGTGGCGAAGCGCGCGTCGAGAACCTGCGAGGCGTCGCGATGCGCGTTCGACTGCGTGGCGGAGACGGGCGAAGCGGACGAGACGGACGCCTGGGCGCTAGCCAGTGCCGAAGGATCGGAGAGCGATGCTGCGTGAGCAACCGACAGCACGCACGCCGTGCCGGCCACCGCCCATCCGGTAAGAAGCTTCCTGAACGCCATGCGCAACACCCGCCTGCGAAAGTCCTGCTGCCAATCTGCCTACCCGAGCCACTGCGTGGACCTCCCCTGCCCTTTGCGGGCACAACGGCACACCGGCGCGCCTGGCTCGGAAGCCTGGCGTGGCTCTACCCGTTGCTGCGGGGGGAAACACTGATCGGAACACCTGTGCGGCGCCGATCTGTCATCGTCCAGATCCGCCGCCAGCATTCGTCATGAGAGTCGCCGTGCAAGAAAAGACGTTTTTCAACATCTGCTTACGTGGCGGGACGAACACCGTGATTGCATCCTCGCACGACAAATAATTGTTGTGCAATTCAGGGGTAACCCGGCATAAGGCGTGCCAACGCGCGACCGATCCCGCGTATACCTTGACCCGTGGCGCATGGCGGGATTTCGCCGCCCTCGCCGGTCGCGCAGCAAAAAAAAGCAATCCGGGGCGCCGCGTGTCGCGCGCTGCCAACGGCCCCGTTTTTTTGCATTAAGTGCTTGTTTGCAAAGACGTTGTTTTACGCGCCGCAGCGGCGGCGCGGGGGCCCGCTCAGTCTTCGAGGATGTCGCCGTCCACGTAGCGCCAGCGGCCGTCGTCGCCGCGCGTGAAGCGGCTCAGTTCGTGCAGACGGAAGGCGCGGCCGCCGTTCTTGTAGCGCGCGACGAATTCGACGCGCGCGTGCGTTTCGTCAATGGGCTCGTGGCGCTTGACGGCAAGGCCCAGCCAGCGCGGCGCGCCGGGGGCGTCCGGGTCGGCGTCGAGATCGGCGGGACAGGTCTCGGCGGCCCAGGTCGCGCGCAGATAGCCGGCTTCGCCGAGCACGTAGGCCGTGTAGCGCGAGCGCATCAGCTCGAGCGCCGTGGCGGGCAGCGCGCCGCCGTCGATGAAGCGGCCGCAGCAGTCCGTGTAGCGCGGGGGCTTCGCGCCCGATTTCAGGTTGGGCGCGGCGCCCCCGCACGGACAGTCGAGCGGACGCGCGGCGCGCGTGGGTTCAGCAGGCATTGATATCGATCCTTCGCGTGCGATGCGTGTGAAGTGCGCCGGTCAGCGGAACCCGGCAGCACCCAAATAAAAGGGCCGCTCGCGCTAGCGTTGCGGCCCCAGAACACGATTATTACGCGGATACGGCGCTCACCAGTCGAGCTCGGTGCCGTCGTACTGGAAAAAGCGTCCGTTGAAGACGTCGCGCGCGGCGGCTGCTTCGGCCACCACTTCGCGCATGCCGGCGACGCTCGCCGCCGCGTCGATGGCCGCGTGTGCGCCGCCCATTTCGGTGCGCACCCAGCCCGGATGGAGCGCGATGCAGGTCGCGCGACGCGTCTGCAGCGAGGTGATCTTGATGACGTCGTTCACCGCCGCCTTGCTCGCGCGGTAGAGCCAGCCCGTGGTGCCGGTCGTCTGCGTGATGCTGCCCATGCGGCTCGAGAGCACGCCGAGCACGCCGTACGCCGCATCGACGAGCGGCAGCAGGACCGGAATGAGCTGCATCGGGCCGCGCACGTTGGTGTTCATCACGTACTCGAAGTCTTCGGCAGTGATGGTTTCGACACCCTCGGTGCGCGGGCCGTAGACGCCCGAGACGATGAGCGCCACATCGAGCCGCTCGCCGTCGAGCTTCCAGCCGAGCGCGGCGATGTCCTCGGGCCGCGCGATGTCGAGCGGGAACGTCTGGGCGCCGAGCGCGTTGAGCGCCTTGAGCGCTTCGTCGGAGCGCGCCGTGGCCAGCACGCGCCAGCCGGCCTTCGCATACTGACGCGCGAATTCGAGGCCAAGGCCCCGCGACGCGCCCACGATCAACGCTGTTTTCATGTCGCCACCTTTGCTGGGTGCCGCGGCTTGTATGCTGCGCCGCGTGCCGGTATCGGAGGGCGCCGCCTCCCTGCGGCGCCCCTCAAGCGCAAGCCTACATGAGTTCGACGCCCATTGCGGTCGCCTCGCCGCCGCCGATGCACAGCGTCGCCACGCCGCGCTTCAGGCCGCGTGCGCGCAGCGCGCCGATCAGCGTGACGAGAATGCGCGCACCCGATGCGCCGATCGGATGGCCCAGCGCGCACGCGCCGCCGTTCACGTTGACCTTCTCGTGCGGGAGATCGTGCTCCTTCATGGCCGCCATCGTGACCACGGCGAACGCCTCGTTGATCTCGTAGAGATCGACGTCGGCGGCCTTCCAGCCGGTCTTTTCGAAGAGCTTCGCAATCGCGCCCACGGGCGCGGTCGTGAACTTCGCGGGCTGCTGCGCGAAGGTCGAATGGCCGGTCACGCGCGCAAGCGGCTCGACGCCGAGGCGCTTCGCCGTGGATTCGCGCATCATCACGAGCGCCGCCGCGCCGTCCGAAATCGACGACGAATTCGCCGCCGTCACGGTGCCCGTCTTGCTGAACGCGGGCTTGAGCGTCGGGATCTTGTCGAGATTGGCCTTGAACGGCTGCTCGTCGCGCTCGATCGTCGTCTCGCCCGCGCGCGAAGCAACCTTGACCGGCGCGATCTCCCAGCCAAACGAGCCGTCTTCGTTGGCGCGCTTGGCGCGCTTGAGCGACTCGATCGCAAAGGCGTCCTGGCTCTCGCGCGTGAAGTCGAATTCGCCCGCGCATTCCTCGGCGAACGTGCCCATGAGACGGCCCTTGTCGTAGGCGTCTTCGAGGCCGTCGAGGAACATGTGGTCGAGTACCTGGCCGTGTCCCATGCGCATGCCCGCGCGCGCCTTGGGCAGCAGATACGGCGCGTTCGACATGCTCTCCATGCCGCCAGCGACGATCACCTCGGCGGAGCCTGCCAGCAGCATGTCGTGCGCGAACATTGCCGCGCGCATGCCCGAGCCGCACATCTTGTTCACCGTGGTCGCGCCCGCCGCGAGCGGCAGGCCCGCACCGAGCGCCGCCTGGCGCGCGGGCGCCTGGCCCTGGCCCGCGGGCAGCACACAGCCCATCACCACCTCGTCGACCTGCCCGGGCTTCAGGCCCGCGCGCTCGACCGCGGCCGCAATCGCCGCCGCGCCCAGTTGCGGCGCGCTCAGCGTGGAGAAATCGCCCTGAAAGCCGGCCATCGGCGTGCGTGCTGCCGCCACGATCACAATCGGGTCCTTCTGCGTCTCACTCATGTCCACTCTCCTTTTTCAATCGATCAATCGATGATGCATGGTTCGTCATCCTTCGCATTCCTCATGCGGCGCGTGCGTCGGTTTCGCCGTCGCTTTCGTTCTGCACAAAGCGCTCGGGGTAGCGCTCGCGAAAGCGCACGGCCGCGTCGTATGGCAGGCAATCGGGCACCTCGCCCGCGAGCAGGCGCGCCTTGCTCTCCTGCCACAGCGCCGGGTCGAAGAAGTCGGCGTGATGCTCGAGAAAATAGCGCCGCACGCGCGTATCGCCGAGCAAAAATGTGCGGTACGTCTCCGGGAAAATATCGCGCGGCCCCACGCTGTACCACGGCTCCGCCGATAATTCGTCATCCTCATTACGCGGTTCGGGCACCACGCGCACGTTGCACTCGGTCAGATATTCGATTTCGTCGTAGTCGTAGAACACCACGCGGCCGTGACGCGTCACGCCGAAATTCTTGTAGAGCATGTCGCCCGGAAAGATGTTCGCGCGCATCAGGTCCTTCACCGCATTGCCATACTCGCGAATGCCGTGCTCGACTTCTTCGTCGCTGCCGTTCTGCAGCCAGATATTGAGCGGCACCATGCGGCGCTCGATGTACAGATGGCGGATCACGAGATTGTCGCCCTCGTACTCGATCATCGAAGGCGCGAGCGTTTCGAGCTCGTGCACGAGCGCCTCGTCGAGGCGCGCAACGGGCAGCGCGACGCTCGAATATTCGAGCGTATCGGCGAGGCGTCCGAGGCGGTCGTGGCGCTTCACGAGTTGATACTTCGCCTCCACCTGCTCGCGCGTGGTTTCCTTCGGCGCGGGAAAGCTGTCCTTGATCACCTTGAACACGTACGGAAACGACGGCAGCGTAAACACGATCATCACCATGCCGCGAATGCCGGGCGCGGCGATGAACTGATCGCTCGAATGCTTGAGGTGATGCAGCAGGTCGCGATAGAAGAGGTTCTTGCCCTGCTTCTGCAGCCCGAGCGACGTGTAGATCTCGCCCTTCGCCTTGCGCGGCATGATCGTGCGCAGGAACGCCACATAGGCGGACGGCACGCCCATGTCCACGAGGAAGTACGAATGCGAGAAGCTGAACATGATGAGCAGCTCGTCGAGGCGCAGGAGCACGGTGTCGAGCGCGAGCTTGCCGTCGTCCGTGTGGCGGATGGGCAGCACGAACGGCACGAGCAGATCGCCGTTGATGATGCGCCCGACGATATATGCCGACTTGTTGCGAAAGAACAGCGACGCGAGCGTGTGAATCTGGAAATTGGCCTTGGGCTCGACCACGCCGAAGGTGTCGAGCATCGCGCGCATCACGCAGTCCACGTCGCGCTCGAGGTCTTCGAACGGCGTTTCGAGCTGAAAATTCGTGACGATGCGCGCGAGCGTGGCGGCGAGGCCATCCTTGCCCGGATAGTACGCGCGATAAGTGGGCTTGGCTGCGGGCTCGTCGTTCTCGATGTATTCGGTCGAGATCGCGGGCCGCACGAAGATGAAGTCGTTGTTGAAGTACGAGCGATGCAGGATCTTGCAGCACACCGAGTTGAAGAACGTCTCGGCGCATTCGGGCTGCCGGTGGGTCGTCAGCAGACCGATATAGTGGAGCTTGATCTGCTCCCAGACCTCGTCGTCGATGCTCTCGGCGTCGTACTCGTCTTCGAGCGCGATCACGCACTCGCGCACGCGCTCGTCATAAGAAGCGATGCGCTCGCGCGCGAGCTGCTGCAGGCTGCGCCAGTCGCGCGCCTCGAAGCACTCGCGCGCACGCACGGCCGCCGCGCAAAAGCTGCGGTAGTGGCGATTGAAGCCTTCGAGCATCGTCTGCGCAACGTCGAAGCCGATCTGCGACGAAAGCAGTTTCGGGAAATGTCTCATGACGCATTCACCTCGGCTCGACGGCGTGACGATCGGCAGGGAGCGCCGGCTACTGATCGTCGGGCAGCGTGAGCGGCGCGATTAGCGCGCCCGCCGCGTTCTTAGCGAGCAGCGCGCGCGCCTGGGTCTCGTACTGGGCGAGGTCTTCGAGCGTGGCGTCGAGGTCGGCGCGCTGACGCTCCAGTATCTCGCGGTGGCGCACGACGGTGTCGAGGAACGCCTGGAGCTGCGGCAGCGTATCGGTGGGCGAATCGTAGAGATCGAGCAGCGCGCGGATCTCGTTGAGCGTGAAGCCGAGCCGCTTGCCGCGCAGCGTGAGCTTGAGCCGCGTGCGGTCGCGCCCCGAAAACACGCGCTTGAGGCCGCCCGCGCCTTCGCGGCTCGGCGCGAGCAGGCCCTGGTCCTCGTAGAAACGGATCGCGCGCGGCGTCACGTCGAATTCGCGGGCGAGCTCGGTAATCGTGTACTGGGTCATGTCGAAAAGCGCGCCTCGTGCGAGCCGGGTTGAGCCGGCGGCAGGGCTATCGTTGGAATCGACGTTTACGTTATCGTCAACTCCAAGGTTGCGCAACCGGCGGTTTGTTCCGCGTGTCGGAACATTCTCCCGGCTCGCCTGCAGAAATGGCGCAATGCAGCGACAATGACGTCAGCCCACCATAACGATGCGAGACAACACCCCCATGAACGCCCTCGAACACCGGCTCGACTACCCCTTCGCCGATACCCTGCCGGAACCCGGCCTCGCCTTCGAAGTCGCGCCCGGCGTGAAATGGCTGCGCATGCCGCTGCCCTTCGTGCTCGATCACATCAATCTCTGGCTGCTGCGCGACGAGATCGACGGCCAGCAAGGCTGGACCGTGGTGGACTGCGGCATCACCGACGACACGATCAAGGCGCACTGGGAGCAGGTGTTCGAGAGCCAGCTCGACGGCCTGCCGGTGCTGCGCGTGCTCGTCACGCACTGCCATCCCGACCATATCGGCCTCGCGCACTGGATCTGCGCGGGCGGCGAGAAAAAGCGCTGGGACGTGCGCCTCTGGACGACGCTCGGCGAATACATGAGCGCGTGCGTGCTGGCCTCGGGCAACGGCTCGAACGCGGGCGGCGAAGGCGCGGCGCGCCATTTCGCGCGCCACGGCGTGACCGACGAGGCCTCGCTCGATCAACTGCGCCAGCGCCGCAGCTACTACTCGAATCTCGTGCCCGCGCTGCCGCCGCAATACCGGCGTCTGCGCGAGGCCGATACGGTCGCGATCGGCGGGCGCGACTGGCGCGTCGTCACCGGTTACGGCCACTCGCCCGAGCACTGCGCGCTGCTCTCTGAATCGCTCGGCGTGCTGATCTCGGGCGACATGGTGCTGCCGCGCATCTCGACCAACGTCTCGGTGTTCGACATGGAGCCCGAAGGCGATCCGCTCGGCCTCTACCTCGAATCGCTCGGACGCTACGAGACCCTGGCCGAGGACACGCTCGTGCTGCCCTCGCACGGCAAGCCGTTCCGCGGCGTGCGCACGCGCATCGCGCAACTGCGCGAGCACCACGACGCACGCCTCGCCGAAGTGATGGAGGCCTGCGAGCAGGCGCCGCAAAGCGCCGCCGACATCGTGCCGCTCATGTTCAAGCGCAAGCTCGACATGCATCAGCTGACGTTCGCGATGGGCGAGGCGCTCGCGCACCTGCACCTGCTGTGGTTCGCGGGCAAGCTCAAGCGCACCATCGACGATCGGGGCGTGATCCGCTTTTCGGCCTGATTGCGCTTGCGGCGTCGAAGGCCCACGAAGGCCCATAGCAAAAGGGGGCGGCCCATTCGAGCCGCCCCCTTTCTTGTTCCCTCACACCGCGCCAATCAGTTCCCGCCGCCCGTGATCAGATCGGCGCCCTTGGGCCGCACGAACTTGAAGGTCGAGGCCGGCAGCGACGGGTTCTTCTCGATGTTGGAGAACGTGAGCAGCGTCACGTTGCCGAACACGTCGTGCAGTTCCATCGCTTCGAGATTGCCGTCGCGAAAGCCGATGCCCACGCTCTTGAACTGCGTATCCTTCGACTTCGGCACCAGCTCGAGCCAGTCGATGCCGTTCTTCACGCCCGCGTCGGTGAGCGTGAAATTCTTGTCCAGGTCGTTGCTGCCGAACAGGATGGCCGCCGGGCTCGCGCCGAGCGCGCCGCCCAGCTTGCGCTCGGTGACCTGGTTCAGATCCTTGTCGTAGACGTAGAGATTGTCGCCGTCGGACTGGAGCAGTTGCTGATACGGCTTCTCATAGGTCCAGATGAACTTGCCGGGGCGCGCGAACACGAAGGTGCCGCTCGACGTCTTGGCGTTCGCCGTGGCCGTGGCGATGGCGTCGCTCGCGTTCTTCGCGTTGGTGGGCGTCTTCAGTTCGCGCTGCACGAAGTTGCCGCGCGCGGCATGCACCTGCGCGACGAACTGCTTCAGTTGATCGGTGCCGCTCGCATATGCGTGCGACGCCATGACGAGCGACGCGCCAAGCGCCGCGAAGAGCACGCGTCCCGCGCGGCCGAGCGTCAAACGGGTCTGTTGTCCAACGGGAAACTGCATCTATCGTTCTCCAAAAACCACCATGTATGCCCGCGCCCGCGAAGTAGGGGCACGGCGCCGTGGATCGACGTGAGGCGAGAATCAATCGGCCTCGCGCGTGGGCGCGAGAATCTCGCGGTTGCCGCTCGAGGACATCGCCGAGACGAGCCCCGATTGCTCCATCTGCTCGAGCAGGCGCGCCGCGCGGTTATAGCCGATGCGCAGATGCCGCTGCACGAGCGAGATCGACGCGCGCCGGTTCTTGATGACGACCTCGACGGCCTGATCGTAGAGCGGATCGGACTCGTCGCCGGTCCCGGACGCGCTCGCCGAGCCCTCGTCGCCCTCGCCCGTCACGCCGCCTTCCAGAATGCCTTCGATATAGTTCGGCTCGCCCTGCTCCTTGAGCTTGTCGACGACGCGATGCACCTCGTCGTCGGCGACGAACGCGCCGTGCACGCGCACCGGCAGCCCCGTGCCCGGCGGCAGGTAGAGCATGTCACCCATGCCGAGCAGCGACTCGGCGCCCATCTGGTCGAGAATCGTGCGCGAGTCGATCTTCGACGAGACCTGGAACGCAATCCGCGTGGGCACGTTGGCCTTGATGAGGCCTGTGATGACGTCCACCGAAGGCCGCTGCGTCGCGAGGATCAGGTGGATACCCGCGGCGCGCGCCTTCTGTGCGATGCGCGCGATCAGCTCTTCGACCTTCTTGCCGACCACCATCATCAGGTCCGCAAGCTCGTCGATCACCACGACGATGTGCGGCAGCTTCGCGAGCGGCTCCGGATCGTCGGGCGTGAGGCTGAACGGGTTCGGGATCTTCTCCTCGCGCTTGTTCGCTTCCTCGATCTTGTTGTTGTAGCCCGCAAGATTGCGCACGCCGAGCTTGCTCATGAGCTTGTAGCGGCGCTCCATCTCGGCGACGGTCCAGTTCAGCGCATTGCCGGCCTGGCGCATGTCGGTCACGACCGGACACAGCAGGTGCGGAATGCCCTCGTAGACGCTCATTTCGAGCATCTTCGGGTCGATCAGGATCATGCGGACCTGCTCGGCGCTCGCCTTGTAGAGCAGCGAGAGGATCATCGCGTTGATGCCCACCGACTTGCCCGAGCCCGTGGTGCCGGCCACCAGCAGGTGGGGCATCTTCGCGAGATCGGCGCAAACGGGCTTGCCGCCGATGTCCTTGCCGAGGCCCATGGTGAGCGCCGAAGGCGCATCGGCATAGACGGCCGAGCCGAGGATTTCGGAAAGGCGCACGGTCTGACGGCGCTGATTCGGCAGTTCGAGCGCCATGAAGTTCTTGCCCGGAATCGTTTCCACCACGCGGATCGAGACGAGCGAAAGCGAGCGCGCGAGGTCCTTCGCGAGGCCCACGATCTGGCTGCCCTTCACGCCGGTGGCGGGCTCGATCTCGTAGCGCGTGACGACGGGGCCCGGATACGCGGCCACCACAGCCACGTCCACGCCGAAATCCTTGAGCTTCTTCTCGATCAGGCGCGAGGTGAATTCGAGCGTGTCGTCGGAGATCGTTTCCTGGGTCTTGGGCGCGGAGTCGAGCAGCGAGATGGGCGGCAAGGTGGAATCGCCGGGCAGATCCGTGAAGAGCGGCACCTGGCGCTCTTTCTCCACGCGCTCGGAGCGCTGCGGCGTGACCACGGGCGGCACGATCGTCACGGGCTCGTGCTCCTCGATCTTCACGCGGCCGCGCTCGACCTTGCCTTCGCGCTTGACCGCGGCGGCCTCGCCGAGCTTGCGGTCGCGGCCCGCCTCGCGGTGCAGCTTCGCCATCGTCACGGCGTTGATGATCGATTCGCCCACCGTTTCGGCCACGTTCAGCCACGAAAAGCGGAAATACAGCGACAAGCCGATCGCGAGCGCCAGCAACAGCGCGAGCGTGCCGCCCGTGAAGCCGAGCGCGTGCGAGACGCCGTGCGCGACGGCCTCGCCCACCACGCCGCCCGGCGCGCGCGGCAGTTGCACCTTGAGCGACCACATGCGCAGCGCCTCGATACCGTCGCAGGCGAGCAGCACGAGCACGAACGCGAAGCCTTCGGCGATCCAGCTATGGTCGTGCGGCTTGTCGTCATCGTCTTCGGGGAGCGCTTCGTGGCGCGTGATGCGCTTGTAATTCTTCGAGATGTGGCGCGCGAGCAGCACGACCCACCAGTAGGCCGACAGGCCGAACAACAGCAGCAGGATGTCCGAGGTCCATGCGCCGACGCGCCCCGCCCAGTTCGAAATATGGTCGACCTGCGCGGCATGGGTCCAGCTCGGATCGCGGCGGCTATAGCTGATGAGCGCCATCAGCAGGAACACGCCGAGCGCGACCTGCAGAATCCAGCGGATTTCGGTGAAAAGACGCGACATGCGATTAGGCAATGCCTGCGCCTGTGCGGAAAAAGGAGCTTTGGCCATTGAATCCTGATGATTCTTGATGCTTGCGCGGTCCGGGCGCACTGCCGGGGGCTCCGGCAGACGGGCGCGGCCGCCGACGTCTGATCGGGCCTATTGTAAACGCGTTGTTTAGGCCCCGGCGGCCCCACGCTGTAAATGAGGGTAACTGACAACGGCGCTGCTGCGCGCCGGCTACCCGCCCGCGCCAAGCAGGCCGAGACTATCGCGCCGATGAGAAACCACGATGGAGCAGCGAACGTCCCCGGCCTTTATAATTGCGGGCTGATGCCCAACTACCTGCGTGTGCCCCGCCGCACCGGCGAGCGGCCGCCTGCCCCCGCGGGAAACCGCGCGGAACACGGCCCAGGCAACCGCGCCCCGCAGCGCCTTCTACGGAATTCGATCATGTCCGCAACCAAACACGCCAAAGTCCTGATTCTCGGTTCCGGCCCCGCCGGCTACACGGCAGCCGTCTATGCGGCGCGCGCGAATCTCTCGCCGCTGCTCGTCACCGGCCTCGCCCAGGGCGGCCAGCTCATGACCACGACCGATGTGGAAAACTGGCCCGCCGACCCGAACGGCGTGCAGGGCCCGGAGCTGATGCAGCGCTTTCTCGAGCACGCCGAGCGCTTCAACACGGAAATCGTGTTCGATCACATTCACACGGCCAAGCTCGATGAGAAGCCGATCCGCCTGATCGGCGACTCGGGCGAGTACACCTGCGATTCGCTCGTGATCGCGACCGGCGCATCGGCGCAATACCTCGGCCTGCCGAGCGAAGAACTGTTCATGGGCCGCGGCGTCTCCGCCTGCGCGACCTGCGACGGCTTCTTCTATCGCAACCAGCACGTGGCCGTGATCGGCGGCGGCAACACGGCCGTCGAGGAAGCGCTCTATCTGGCCGGCATCGCCAGGAAGGTCACGGTCATCCACCGCCGCGACAAGTTCCGCGCCGAGCCGATCCTGATCGACCGCCTGCTGGAGAAGGAAAAGGAAGGCATCGTCGACATCAAGTGGGATACCGTACTCGACGAAGTCAAGGGCAACGAAGGCGGCGTGAACGGCCTGCGCATCAAGAACGTGAAGACGGGCGCGACCACCGACCTCGACCTGCAAGGCGTGTTCGTGGCGATCGGCCACAAGCCGAACACCGACATCTTCGAAGGCCAGCTCGAGATGAAGAACGGCTACATCATCACGAACGGCGGCCTGAACGGCAACGCCACGGCCACGAGCGTGCCGGGCGTGTTCGCAGCCGGCGACGTGCAGGACCACGTCTATCGCCAGGCCATCACGAGCGCCGGCACGGGCTGCATGGCCGCGCTCGACGCGCAGCGCTATCTCGAGACCGTCAGCGAGATCGGCACGCACGTGATGAGCGCCGAAGCCGACCGCTGATCCGGTTCGGGCTGCTGAACCCCGGGCTAGCCGCCCATGCCCGTAACGCGGCGCGCCGCGACGGGCGACGCGCCGGCAAGCCGTAGCGCCATCGAGCCCGATGGCGCATCGCAAGAGGGCCGCGGCCAGCCAGCCGGCGGCCCTTTGCTTTTGTAGCGCTGCTTTGTAGCGCTTTGTAGCCATCCCAGCGTCTTTCGCCATGCCCAAGAACGTGCCCCATCCGGGCGAGCCCAAGCGCCCCACCCCCGCCGCGGCGCCCACGCCGGCCGCCGAGCCCGCGCCCGAACCCGGCAAAGCCACCCTGGGCTTCGCGGGCCTCGGCGGCCTGCGCGACGCGCTCAAGACGCAGACGCGCCAGCGCGAACGCGAGCGCGTGGCCGCCCAGGCGGCACGCGTGGAAGCCGCCGCCGACAGCGACCTGTTTCGCCGCGAGATCGGCCAGGTCGCGCCGCTCAAGCAGCTGCCGCGCGCGCAGCCACGGCGCGAAGCGCCCGTGCCGCTGCCGCTGCAAACGCGCCTCGACGAACAAGCGGTCCTGCACGAAGCGATTTCCGACGACTTCGACCCCGAGGCCTACCTCGACACCGACGACACGCTCTATTACCACCGCCCCGGCGTGAGCGAGGAAGTCGTCAAGAAGCTGCGGCGCGGCGCATGGATCGTGCAGGCCCAGCTCGACTTGCACGGCATGCGCCGCGAGGAAGCGCGCGAGGCCTTGCAGACCTTCGTGCGCGAGGCGGGCAAGCGCGGGCTGCGCTGCGTGCGCGTGATTCACGGCAAGGGGCTCGGCTCGGTAGGCAAGGAGCCCGTGCTCAAGGGCAAAGTGCGCGCGTGGCTCGTGCAGAAGGAGGAAGTGATCGCGTTCTGCCAGGCGCGGCCGCACGACGGCGGCGCGGGCGCGGTGCTCGTGCTGTTGCAGCCGCATACGCACGGGCATGGCCAGCATCATCCGCACGCGCGCTGAGCGCTCCCATCGTCCCCGCTGTCTGATGTAAAAAGTAAAAACCCCGTCGCGGCTCTCGCCGCGAACGGGGTTTTTTATCGCGCGAGGAAAGCCCGGCGCCAGAAGATCAAAACCGGATCAAAGCCGCTTACGCGATCCGCTCTTCCGTCTTCGGATCGAACAGCACGGCCTTCGAGACGTCGAACAGCAGCTCCATGCTGTTGAGCGGCTGCGGATTCGCGCCCGGATGTACGCGGCTCACCACGCGCTTGCCGTTGACCTGCGCGAACACGAGCGTATCCGGGCCGGTCGGCTCGATCACATCGACCTTCACGGTGTGGCGTTGCAGCTCGTGGCCGTGGCCGTCGTGCGAGCTGCGCGCGTCGGTGATGCGCTCGGGGCGCAGGCCCAGCACCACTTCCTGGCCGATATGGCCGCGCAGCTTGTTCGCGTCGAACGGCAGGTTCAGCACGTTGCGCGCCACGCCCGTGTCGAGCTCGATGCCCACGCCCGCGCCCTGCTCCACGAGGCGGCCGTTGATGAAGTTCATCGGCGGCGCGCCGATGAAGCCCGCCACGAACAGGTTCGACGGCGAATCGTAGATGTCCTGCGGCGCGCCGAACTGTTGCACGATGCCGTCCTTCATCACGGCGATGCGGTCGCCGAGCGTCATCGCCTCGATCTGGTCGTGCGTCACGTAGACGATCGTCTTGCCCACGCGCTGATGCAGCAGCTTGATTTCCGAGCGCATCTCGATACGCAGCTTGGCGTCGAGGTTCGAAAGCGGCTCGTCGAACAGGAACATGATCGGATCGCGCGCGAGCGCGCGGCCCATCGCGACGCGCTGGCGCTGGCCGCCCGAAAGCTGGCCCGGCTTGCGCTCGAGCAGGTGCTGGATCTGCAGCATGCTCGAGACGCGATCGACGATCTGCGCCTGCTCGGCCTTCGGCACCTTGCGGATATTGAGGCCGAACGAGATGTTCTCGCGCACCGTCATCGACGGATAGAGCGCGTACGACTGGAACACCATCGCAATGTCGCGGTCCTTCGGCGAGAGGTTGTTCACCACCTTGCCGTCCATCATGATCTCGCCCTTGGTCACGGTTTCGAGACCCGCGATCATGTTGAGCAGCGTCGACTTCCCGCAGCCCGAGCCGCCGACCAGAATCAGGAACTGGCCGTCTTCGATGTCGATGTTCACGCCCTTGAGGACGGGCACCCCGTTCGGGTAGGTCTTGTAGACGTCGCGAATGGAAAGGCTTGCCATGCTGTGAATCCTTTAATCGAATGCTAGGGTTAGCCCTTCACCGCGCCCGCCGTGAGGCCGCGCACGAAATAGCGGCCGGCGATCACGTAGACGAGCAGCGTGGGCAGCGCGGCGATGATCGCGCCGGCCATGTCGACGTTGTATTCCTTCACGCCCGTGGACGTGTTCACGAGATTGTTCAGCGCCACCGTGATCGGCATCGAATCGACGCCCGAGAACACGATACCGAACAGGAAGTCATTCCAGATCTGCGTGAATTGCCAGATCAGGCAGACCATGAAAATGGGCAGCGAGATCGGCAGCATGATGCGCGTGAAGATCATGAAGAAACCGGCGCCGTCGATGCGCGCGGCCTTCACGAGTTCCGCGGGCACGCTCACGTAGAAGTTGCGGAAGAACATCGTGGTGAATGCAATGCCGTAGACGACGTGCACGAGCACGAGGCCGCCGATCGTGTTCGAGAGGCCGAAGAAGCCTTCGAGACGCGCCATCGGCAACAGGATCGCCTGGAACGGGATGAAGCAGCCCACGAGCAGCATCGTGAAGAGGGCGTCGGCGCCGCGAAAACGCCAGTGCGTGAGCACGTAGCCGTTGAACGCGCCGATGATCGACGAGATCAGCACGGCCGGAATCACCATCTTCACCGAGTTCATGAAGAACGGCTGCATGCCGTCACAGCGCACGCCGGTGCAGGCGTGGGCCCAGGCCTTCACCCACGGCGCGAAGGTCGGGTCCGTGGGCAGCGTGAGCATGGTGCCCGTGTGAATCTGGTCGAGCGACTTGAACGACGTCGACAGCATCACGTAGAGCGGGAACAGGAAGTACAACGCGAACAGGATCAGCGCCGCGTACACGAACACGCGGCTCACCTTCATCTTAGGCTGCATTGCGCGTGCTCCTCGATTCCAGATACATGAGCGGCACGAGCACGGCCACCACCGTCGCGAGCATCATCATCGACGACGCTGCGCCGACGCCGAGCTGCCCGCGGTTGAACGAAAACGTGTACATGAAGATGGCCGGCAGCGACGACGACGTACCCGGGCCGCCCGCGGTCAGCGCGACGACGAGGTCGAAGGTCTTGATCGTGATGTGGCAAAGAATGAGCAGCACCGAGAAGAACACCGGACGCATGCTCGGAATCACGATCTTGCGGTAGATCGTGGGCAGCGTCGCGCCGTCCACCTGGGCGGCCTTGAAGATTTCGCTGTCGACGCCACGCAGGCCCGCGAGGAACAGCGCCATGCAAAAGCCCGTGGACTGCCAGACGGCGGCCACCACGATACAGAAGATCGCCTTGTCCGGGTCGTTGAGCCAGTCGATCTGGAAGCTCGTCCAGCCGAGGCTGTGCATCACCTGCTGAATGCCGAGATCGGGGTTGAAGATCCACTGCCACGCCGTGCCCGTGACGATGTACGAGAGCGCCATCGGATAGAGGAACACCGCGCGCAGCGCGCCTTCCTGACGAATCTGCTGGTCGAGCAGGATCGCGAGAAAGAGCCCGAGCGCCACGCAGATGGCGATGAACGGGATGCCGAACCAGCCGAGGTTCTGCGCCGAGGTCCACCAGACGTCGTTGTTGAACAGTTCGGTATAGCGGGCGAAGCCCGCGAATTCGTAGCGCGGCATCAGGCGCGAATTCGAGAGCGACAGATAGCCGGTGATGGCGATGAAGCCGTAGACGAACACAAGGCTGATCAGGATGCTGGGCGAGAGCACCAGCTTCGGGATCCAGCGGTCTGCAAGCGCCGCCATGGGCGACGCGCGGCGCGTGGCAGGCGTGGCCGCCTTGCCGTTGCCGCTAAGAGAAGCAGTCACTGCGCAACTCCTGGTACGGTGCGAAATATTACGGACTCCGCACGATGATGGGGATCGGTTTGACCCGTCATGTCCGGAGTGCGCCGCGCGCGGCGCACTCCGCTTGTTTCATTGCAACAACTTCACAGACTCACTGCGCTTACTTGGTCTTGGCGGCCTTCGCGAGCGCTTCCACCGCGCTCTTCGAGTCCTGGGTCGAGTTCATGAACTTCGTGACGACATCGGTGATCGCACCGGCCGTGGCGTCCGGCTGAGCCATGCCGTGAGCGAGCGACGGCACGTAGCCGCCGGCCTTGATCGCGGTCTGCTCATCCGCGTACGACTGCTTGCCGCACGCATCGAACTTGCTCATGTCCACGCCGAGACGCACCGGGATCGAGCCCTTGTAGAGGCTGAACTGTTCCTGGAAGGCCGGGCTCATGATGGTCTTCGCGAGCGCGATCTGGCCAGGCGTAGCCGCTTTCTGGCCCTTCTGCTGGAAGAACACGAACGAGTCGACGTTGAACGTGTAGGCCTTCGAGGTGCCCGGCACCGGCGCGCAGACGTAGTCCTTGCCCGGCTCCTTCTTGGCGTTCTCGAACTCGCCCTTGGCCCAGTCGCCCATGAACTGCATGCCGGCCTTGCCGTTGATGACCATCGCCGTGGCGAGGTTCCAGTCGCGGCCCGTGCGCGCGTTATCCATGTACGACTCGATCTTGCGGACCGTATCGAACACGCCCACCATCTGCTGCGAAGTCAGGGTCTTCTGGTCGAGGTCGACAAGCGCCTTCTTGTAGAAGTCCGCGCCCTGCGAGAGGACCACGTCTTCCCACAGCGTCAGGTCCTGCCACGGCTGGCCGCCCGCGGCAACCGGCTGGTAGCCCGCGGCCTTGAGCTTGTCGGCGAGCGCGAAGAATTCCGGCCACGTGGTCGGCGCCTTGCCGCCCACCTTGTCGAGCGCGGCCTTGTTGATCCACAGCCAGTTCACGCGGTGCACCGAGAACGGCGCGGCCACGTAGTGGCCGTCCGCGCGCATGATCTTGTCGATCTGCGGCGGCAGGTTGGCCTTCCAGTCGCCGGCGGCCGAGTCGATCGGCACCAGCACGCCCTGCTCGGCCCACTCCTGGATCAACGGACCCTTGATCTGGGCGGCCGTCGGCGCGTTACCCGAGATCACCTGGGTCTTCAGTGCGGTCATGGCCGCCGCGCCCGCGCCACCGGCGACCGCGAAGTCCTTCCACACGTAGCCCTGCTTCTGCATGTCGTCCTTGAGCACGCCCACGGCCTTCGATTCGCCGCCCGAAGTCCACCAGTGCAGCACTTCGAGAGACTCGGCTGCTTGCGCTGTCGCGACGCCTGCCATCAGACCCGCGGCGCACAGGGCGCCCATGATCGCTCGGAATTTCATTGCTTATCTCCTCCAGACACCTGAACAGTAAAAACAGTTGGCCCCTGATGTCGCCAGGGTGCGGTGTGGTTAATACAGGCACAAAAACAGGCAAAACACGGGACGGTCGGGCGCCGGAGTGCCGCGCGCGCGTATTTTTGCTGGATGCGCGCGGGCCGCGGGCCGGGATCCGGCCGCTGGACGCTCAAGAGATGAGTGGTTCGGAACGCAAAGACTGTCTCCTCTTTTGATTTTCTCCGGCCGCGCTCGCAGGCGCGACGGGCGACCAGTCAAGGCGCCGCGCGTCGGTCATGGCGGCGCGGCGGTCGAACGTCCCCGCTTCCGGTGCCCGCCGGGCCTCACTGGGAGCCCCGACTGACAGACCTTGCCAGGCCTCACCGGGCACCGGGCAGGTACATGGACGAATCCATTGTCCGTTAACATGAGGGACGTTCCGTCCAGCCGCGAAAAACGTCTGCAGAATCGCCGCAAACCCATGCTGGGCGGCGCTTCCCGGCGCTTTTTTCATCGAATGAACGTTACCTCTTGATTTGGATTGTAGTTAAACTACAATTCAGTGTCAAAAAAAATTTTATCGGACTACGGCCGCCCTGCTAAGCTCGACCGGTACCGTGCCGGGCCCCCGCTGGCGCCTGTTCCCCCGACCTTTCTGGACTGTGACGGAGACTATGCAAAGCCCTACCGATTCAGGTTTCACGTTCGTGCTCTTCGGCGCCACCGGCGACCTGTCGATGCGCAAGATCCTGCCGGCGTTGTTCGAAGCGCACCGCTCGGGCATGCTCGCCGCGTCGGGAAGAATCGTGGGCGTCGCGCGCCACGAGGACGATCGGGATCAATACCTCCAGTGGGTCAACGAGCACGTCAAGCCGCATGTCTCGAAGAACGGTCTCGACGAAAGCGCCTGGGCGAGCTTTCTCGAGCGCATCGTCTATGTGAAGCTCGACCTCTCGCGCGCCGAAGACTTCAGCAAGCTGCGCGACGGCATCGAGGCGCTGCCCGGCATCCGCGTGTTCTATCTGGCCACGGGCCCGTCGCTGTTCGTGCCGATCTGCCGCGCGCTGGCCTCGGTCGGCCTGAACGAAAACGCGCGCATCGTGCTGGAAAAGCCGCTCGGCTACGACCTCAAGTCGTCCAATGCGATCAACGACGCCGTGGGCGAGATCTTCGCCGAAGAGCAGATCTACCGGATCGACCACTATCTGGGCAAGGAGCCGGTGCAGAACCTGCTCGCGCTGCGCTTCGGCAATGCGCTGTTCGAGCCGCTGTGGCGCCGCGAATGGGTCGAGAGCATCCAGATCACGATTGCGGAGGAGCTGGGCGTCGAAGCGCGCGGCGACTTCTACGACAACACCGGCGCGCTGCGCGACATGGTGCAGAACCATCTGCTGCAACTGCTCTCGATCGTCGCGATGGAGCCGCCGCATTCGATGGACTCGGACTCGGTGCGCGACGAGAAGCTGCGCGTGCTGCGCGCGCTCAAGCCCGTCAATCCCGCCGAGATCAGCAAGGTCGCCGTGCGCGGCCAGTACCATGCGGGCGTGATTCGCGGGCAGCAGGTGCCGGGCTACGCGACCGAGCACGGCGTGAAGCCCGATAGCCGCACCGAGACCTTCGTCGCGCTCAACGTCGAGATCGAGAACTGGCGCTGGGCCGGCGTGCCCTTCTTCCTGCGCACGGGCAAGCGTCTGGCCGACCGCGTCGCGGAAATCGTCGTGAACTTCCGCCCCGTGCCGCATTCGGCGCTCGGGCCGACGGCGTTGCGCCCAGGCTCGAACCGGCTGGTCATTCGCCTGCAGCCCAACGAAAATATCCGCTTGTACTGTCTTGCCAAGCAGCCCGGCGAAGGCATGAATCTTTCGAGCGTCCATCTCGATCTCGCGTTCGACCAGTTCTTCCGCGAAGGTCAGATGGAGGCGTATCAGCGTTTGCTGCTCGACGTGATCAACGGACGCCTCGCCCTCTTCGTGCGCCGCGACGAACAGGAAGCCGCGTGGAAGTGGGTCGAGCCCATCCTCAACGAATGGGCCGCCACGCCGCGCCCGCCCAAGCCGTACGCGGCGGGCACGTGGGGACCGGCGGCCTCGAGCGCGATGCTGGCGCAGAACGGCACCTGCTGGCTCGAAGAAGAGAATTGAACGGACCGATGAACACCCCCGCAGATCTACAAAAAAGCAGCCTGGAGGAGAAGTGATCGAGCTTCACGTATTCGACGACCCGCGCGTCCAATCCGACGCGCTGGCGCGAGCCGTGGGCGACGCGCTACATGCGTCGCTCACCGCTCTGCTAGCCGCGCCCGGCACCGGTGCGCGCCGTACGACGCTCGCGGTTTCAGGCGGCACGAGCCCGCGTCCGTTTCTGGAGACGCTGTCGACGCACCGTTTCGACTGGGCGCACACCGACGTCACGCTGGTGGACGACCGCTGGGTGTCCGAGACGGATTCGGCCAGCAACGCGCGCCTCGTGCACGAAACGCTGCTGAAGAACGAGGCCGCGCACGCGCGCTTCCTGCCGCTCGTCGACGTCGCGCAGGAACTGGACGCGCACGTTGCCGCGCTCAACGCGGACCCGCAGCGCCGCTTGCCCAACGTCGCCGTGCTCGGCATGGGCGAGGACGGCCACACGGCCTCGATCTTCGCCGATGCGCCCGAGTGGCACGAGGCCATCACCACGGCGCGCCCGTTCGTGGCCGTGCATCCGCAGGCGGCGCCGCACGCGCGCGTCTCGTGGTCGATGCAGGCGCTGCGCCAGGTGGACCGCCTGTTCCTGCTGATCGCGGGCCAGCGCAAGCTCGACGTGCTGCAACAGGCCGCCGCGGCAGAACAGAACAACGCCATCTCGAAGCTGGCGAACGACAAGGGAGTGAGACTCGATGTCTACTGGTGCGCCTAACAAATCCGCGCCTGGCGCGGGCCAGCACGCCGACGGACCGAGACTGCTCGCCGACATCGGCGGAACCAACGCGCGCTTCGCGCTGGAGACGGGCCCCGGCGAGATCGGCCAGGTGCGCGTCTATCCGTGCGCCGACTATCCGGGCGTCGCGCAGGTCATCCAGCAGTACCTGAAGGACACGAAGATCGGCCGCGTGAACCACGCGGCCATCGCCATTGCGAACCCGGTCGACGGCGACCAGGTGCGCATGACCAATCACGACTGGACCTTCTCGATCGAGGCCACGCGCCGCGCGCTCGGCTTCGACACCTTGCTGGTCGTGAACGACTTCACTGCGCTCGCGATGGCGCTGCCCGGCCTGACCGACGCGCAGCGCACCCAGGTGGGCGGCGGCCAGCGCCGCCAGAACAGCGTGATCGGCCTGCTCGGGCCGGGCACGGGTCTGGGCGTCTCGGGCCTGATTCCCGCCGACGACCGCTGGATCGCGCTCGGCAGCGAAGGCGGCCACGCGAGCTTCTCGCCGCAGGACGAGCGCGAGGACATCGTGCTGCAGTTCGCGCGCAAGAAGTGGCCGCACGTGTCGTTCGAGCGCGTCTGCGCGGGCCCCGGCATCGAGCTCATCTATCGCGCGCTCGCCGCGCGCGACAAGAAGAAACTGCCCGCGAACATCGACACGGCCGAAGTCGTGAAGCGCGCGCACGACGGCGAAGAACTGGCGCAGGAAACCGTCGAATGCTTCTGCGGCATTCTCGGCAGCTTCGCGGGCAATATCGCGATGACGCTCGGCTCGCTCGGCGGCATCTATATCGGCGGCGGCGTGGTGCCGCGTCTGGCCGAGCTCTTCACGCGCTCGTCGTTTCGCCAGCGCTTCGAGGCCAAGGGCCGCTTCGACGCCTATCTCGCGAACGTGCCCACCTATGTGATCACCGCCGAATATCCGGCCTTCCTCGGTGTTTCGGCGATCCTCGCGGAGCAGCTCTCGAACCGCGCGGGCGGCGGCTCGTCGGCCGTGTTCGAGCGCATCCGCCAGATGCGCGACGCGCTCACGCCCGCCGAGCGCCGCGTGGCCGACCTCGCGCTCAACCATCCGCGCTCGATCATCAACGACCCGATCGTCGACATCGCGCGCAAGGCCGACGTGAGCCAGCCCACGGTCATCCGCTTTTGCCGCTCGCTCGGCTGCCAGGGGCTCTCGGACTTCAAGCTCAAGCTCGCGACGGGCTTGACGGGCACGATACCCGTGAGCCACAGCCAGGTGCATCTGGGCGACACGGCCACCGACTTCGGCGCGAAGGTGCTCGACAACACCGTCTCGGCCATCCTGCAACTGCGCGAGCATCTGAACTTCGAGCAGGTCGAGCAGGCCATCACGCTCCTCAACGGCGCGCGGCGCATCGAGTTCTACGGCTTGGGCAACTCGCACATCGTCGCGCAGGACGCGCACTACAAGTTCTTTCGCTTCGGTATCCCAACGATTGCTTACGGCGACCTCTACATGCAGGCGGCCTCGGCCGCGCTGCTCGGCAAGGGCGACGTGATCGTGGCGGTCTCGAAGTCGGGCCGCGCGCCCGAGCTGCTGCGCGTGCTCGACGTGGCGATGCAGGCCGGCGCGAAGGTAATCGCGATCACCTCGAGCAACACGCCGCTCGCCAGGCGCGCGACCGTGGCGCTCGAAACCGATCACATCGAGATGCGCGAGTCGCAGCTTTCGATGATCTCGCGCGTCCTGCATCTGCTGATGATCGACATCCTTGCGGTGGGCGTTGCGATCCGCCGCGCGTCGCCCGATGCGAACCTGAGCGACGCCGTCGAAAAAGCCCGCGAGCATGCCGACGACGATGCGTCGGCCGTGCTCGACTGGCTGAGCCATGGCGCCTCTTCGTCGGCGCGCGCGAGCGATTGAGGCAATGCCGCGGCGTCGCATGCACCGGGCGCAATGAAAGTTTGACGCAATGAAAACGGGACGCCTTGGCGTCCCGTTCGATTGGGTGCTCCCGGCTTGCGCTTACGCGTTCGACGCGGCCTGCTGCACGCCCGGCGCGGGCCGGCCGTGCCACTTCACGACGATGCTACGGCCAATCCACGTGAGCGCGCCGCACGCGCCGATCGTGCAGCCCATGCCGAGCGGCGAGATGCCCGGGAACCAGCCGACCACGACGCTCGCGAACGCGCCCAGCCCGAGCTGCGTCGCGCCGAACACGGCGGCGGCCGCGCCGGCGTTCTTCGGATAGCGGTACATCAGGTCGGTCGCGCAGTTGGCGCTGAGCAGGCCCACCACGCCCACCACGAAGAACAGGCCGGTCACGATCGACCAGAGGCCGCCCCACCCCGTCACGCACATGAGCGCGACGAAGAACGACGCGACGATACTGACCGTGGAGGCCATCGACACCATGCGCAGCGTGCCCACACGCCCGATAAAGCGCGTGTTGAGGAAGTTGCCGAGCATGATGCCGAACACGTTCGCGCCGAAGAACAGACCATAGTGCTGGGGCGAGACGTGGAAGTACTCGATATAGACGAACGGCGTGGCCGAGATGTAGGTGAACATCGCCGCGAACGCCATGCCGCCGCACAGCATGTGGCCCCAGACGAGCGGATCGCGCAGCAGCCGCCCGTAGGCCGCGAACGAGCGCAGCACGGCGGCGCTCTCGCGCTTCTCGGCGGGCCAGGTCTCGGGCACGCGCAGCCAGGCGGCGACGCCGCACGCGAGGCCGAACAGCGTGAGCGCGATGAACACCACGCGCCAGCCGCCGAGCAACAGCAACTGGCCGCCGATGAGCGGCGCGAGCAGCGGGCCGATCGAGGTGACGATGGCGACCATCGAGAGCACCTTGGCCGCGTCGGACGGCTCGTGCGCGTCGCGCGCGATGGCCCGCGCGAGCACCGAAGCCGCCCCCGCGCCGAGCGCCTGCAGGAAGCGCACGAAGGTGAGCTCGCCCACCGAGTACGAGAACCAGCAGGCGATGCTCGCGAGCGTGAAGAGCGCGATGCCGCCGAGCAGCACGGGGCGGCGGCCGTAGGCATCGGAAAGCGGGCCGTAGAGCAGCATGCCGATCGAGAAGCCCGCCATGAAGCTCGTGAGCGTCATGGCGGCCGCGGCCGCGCTCACGCCGAACGACTGGGCGATGGAGGGCAGGCTCGGCAAATACATGTCGGTGGCGAGCGGGCCACAGGCGGCGAGCGCGCCGAGCAACAGGATCAGCCGGCCATCGGGCCGGCGTCGCGGAGAATGGGACATGGGAATCGACCAGGAGCGGACCGTGGCCGAGGGGCACGGTCTCGATGTTCCGGGCCGCTTCGGCACGGGCCGGTTGCGTCTGATGCGCGACGCAATGGCGATGCGGGAAGCGGCTACGTAGCCGCAGCATTGTACCCGAGGCTTAATTTTCGCTTTCGGGATGCTGCGGGGGTGGGTTGCGGGTGCCGGGCGCCGTCGGCAACCGGGACCGTATCGCGCCGCGGCCGCTTTGCGCTAAGCTGCGCCCTTTCCCGTTCCGCATTGCGCCGCGAGGCGCGACCTCCTTCGCCCATGAGCGCCTACCTGCTGATCTGGAGCCCCAAGAAGTGGCCCTGGCCCGAGCTGTCCGACTTCGCGCGCCGCGTGCAGGCAGGCGTTGCCGTTGCCGACACATGGGGCTGCGGCTTCGCGCGCGGCATCCTGCCCGGCGACCGCGTGTTCCTGCATCGCGTCGCCGCCGAGCCGCGCGGCCTTTTCGGCTCGGGCTACGTGACGCGCGCGCCCTACGAGGTGCCGGACCCCGCCTACAAGCGCGGCTACCGGCTGTGCATCGACTTCGTCTACGACTGGCTCGTCG
Organism: Paraburkholderia sp. J63; assembly: GCF_905220245.1. Lineage (NCBI taxonomy): Bacteria > Pseudomonadati > Pseudomonadota > Betaproteobacteria > Burkholderiales > Burkholderiaceae > Paraburkholderia > Paraburkholderia sp. J63. Next base: position 302,105 of record NZ_CAJMZF010000002.1, read on the forward strand.
ACGCCAACGAGAACGTCGTGATCGCGCGCGACGCGCTGCGCGTCCATCCGTTTTCCGTGCAGACCTGGGATGCACAGAGCTCGGGCACCGTCATCAAGCCGATCGCCGAGGGCGCACTGGAAAAGCGCTGGGCCGAGCTGACCGGCAAGCGGCCCATGCCGGCGGCAGCGGTTGCGGCGATGCATGCGGCCGAGGCAGCCCGGACGGACGGCGCACGCGGATGGGACGGCGCCCCGGCCGCCACGTCTGCCGCGACCAACGTGACCAGGACAAGCGCGCGCAAACGTACATCGCCGCTCAGCACGACCCGCAAACCGCCGTCACAAGCCTGAATCTCAAACCGGGGCAAACCGGAATCGCGGCTCGTAGCCGCATTACGACCGGACAAGCCCCCGACCGGCCCCTTCCGCGCCGCGTGCGCCACTCCCCGCGGCGCCATCCCCCGTCTGGTGCGGCCCTCGGCCCGTTCGGCGCGAGTCCGGTACAATTTCGGCATCGACGCCCCATCGCTGGCGCCCGGCCAGGCACCTCGTCCGGCCGGCCCCACGCCGCATGGGCCGAGCGTCGGCGCGCCAAGGCCCCGCCTGCCGCGCGCCTGATCACGCCATTGCAGCCACCGCAAACACCACTCTCGCAGGTCCAGCTCTCATGTCCAACACCCCGTCCACGAACCAGGCCCTTTTCGAACGCGCCCAGCGCACCATCCCGGGCGGCGTGAACTCGCCCGTGCGCGCGTTCCGCTCGGTCGGCGGCACGCCGCGCTTCATCGAGCGCGCGCAAGGGGCGTACTTCTGGGACGCCGAAGGCAAGCGCTACATCGACTACATCGGCTCGTGGGGCCCGATGATCGTCGGCCACGTCCACCCCGAAGTGCTCGAAGCCGTGCAGCGCGTGCTCGCCAACGGCTTCTCGTTCGGCGCGCCCACGGAAGCCGAAATCGAGATCGCCGAGGAAATCTGCAAGATCGTGCCGTCGATGGAGCAGGTGCGCATGGTGTCGAGCGGCACCGAAGCCACCATGAGCGCGCTGCGCCTCGCGCGCGGCTACACGAAGCGCGACCGCATCGTGAAGTTCGAAGGCTGCTACCACGGCCACGCCGACAGCCTGCTCGTGAAGGCCGGCTCGGGCCTGCTCACGTTCGGCAACCCCACCTCGGCGGGCGTGCCCGTGGACATCGCCAAGCACACCACGGTGCTCGAGTACAACAACGTCGCGGCGCTCGAAGAAGCGTTCAAGGCGTTCGGCGACGAGATCGCCGCCGTGATCATCGAGCCGGTTGCGGGCAACATGAACCTCGTGAAGGCCACGCCCGAATTCATCGGCGCACTGCGCAGCCTCACGGCGAAGCACGGCAGCGTGCTGATCTTCGACGAAGTGATGTGCGGCTTCCGCGTCGGCCTGCGCGGCGCCCAGGCGCTCTACGGCGTTCAGGCCGACCTCGTGTGTCTGGGCAAGGTGATCGGCGGCGGCATGCCGGCCGCGGCGTTCGGCGGCCGCCGCGAGATCATGGACCATCTCGCGCCCAACGGCGCCGTCTATCAGGCGGGCACGCTCTCGGGCAACCCCATCGCCGTGGCGGCGGGCCTGAAGACGCTGCAGCTCATCCAGGCGCCGGGCTTCTACGAGAAGCTCACGGCGCAGACCGCGCGTCTCGCGCAAGGCCTCTCGCAGGCCGCGCGCGAAGCGAATGTGCCGTTTGTCGCGGATTCGGTCGGCGGCATGTTCGGCCTCTATTTCGCGGACAAAGTGCCGGGCAGCTTCGCGGAAGTCACGAAGAGCGACGTGACGCGCTTTAACCGCTTCTTCCATCAGATGCTCGATGCGGGCGTGTATTTCGCGCCTTCGGCCTACGAGGCGGGCTTCGTGTCGAGCGCGCACGACGACGCGCTCATCGACGAGACGATTGCCGCCGCGCGCCGCGCATTCGCCGGGCAATAAGGCAAGCGCCAGGCAAACATCCAGGCACGCGTCACGCGCAAATCACGCGGCAACGCGCCGAAGGCGAGGCGCATGCCTCGCCCCGCCCTCACCCGAAACGCCCCGGAGCCAGCACGACATGTTTTCGCAAGCCGATTTCGCCCACATGGAGCGCGCGCTCGCCCTCGCGGTGCGCGGCCTCTACACGACCGACCCGAACCCGCGCGTCGGCTGCGTGCTGGTGAAGGACGGCGTGGTGATCGGCGAAGGCTTCACGCAGCCCGCCGGCCACGACCACGCCGAAATCCAGGCGATGAAGGACGCGCGTGCGCGCGGCCACGAGGTGCGCGGCGCCACCGCCTACGTGACGCTCGAGCCGTGCAGCCATTTCGGCCGCACGCCGCCCTGCGCGAACGCGCTGATCGAAGCGAAAGTCGCGCGCGTGATCGCGGCGATGGAAGACCCGAACCCGCTCGTTTCGGGGCGCGGACTCTCGATCCTGCGCGACGCGGGCGTGGAAGTGCGCTGCGGCCTGCTCGCCAACGAAGCGCGCGAACTGAATATCGGCTTCGTCTCGCGCATGACGAGAAAGCGCCCTTGGGTGCGCATGAAAGTGGCCGCATCGCTCGACGGCCGCACCGGCCTGCCTTCGGGCGAAAGCCAGTGGATCACGGGCGAAGCCGCGCGCGCAGACGGCCATGCCTGGCGCGCGCGCGCCTCGGCCATCCTCACGGGCATCGGCACCGTGAAGGAAGACGACCCGCGCATGACCGTACGCGCGATCAACACGCCGCGCCAGCCCAAACGCATTCTCATCGACAGCCGCCTCGACGCCTCACCGCTCTCGCAGATCTTCGTGGGCGCGCCCACGCTCGTGTTCTGCGCCTCGCTCGACGATGCCAACGCCGAGCGCGCCGATGCCTTGCGCGCGCGCGGCGCGGAAATCGTCGCGATCGGCAATGAGCGCGGCAAGGTGGACCTGCCCGCCATGCTCGGCGAGCTGGCCGCGCGCGGCGTGAACGAACTGCACGTGGAAGCCGGCTACAAGCTCAATGGATCGCTGCTGCGCGAAGGCTGCGTGGACGAGCTGCTCGTCTATCTCGCGCCCTCGCTGCTCGGCACGAACGCGCTCGGCATGTTCGACCTCGTCGCGCCCGCGAAGCTCGATGCGCGCACGCGCCTCGCCTTCCATACGGTCGATCGCATCGGCGAGGATTTGCGCATACTCGCGCGTCTCGTGCACGATGCCCCCCATGCCGACCCGAACGCGGGCAGCGATGCCCACACGCACGGAGACGCGTCATGAATCTCCCGAACACGCTGAATGAACAGATAAAGGACAAGCAGATGTTTACCGGAATCGTCGCGGCCGTGGGCCGCATCGAATCGATCCGTCCGCTCGGCAGCGACGCCGACGCGGGCGTGCGCCTCACCGTCAACGCGGGCGGCCTCGACCTCGACGATGTGCAGCTTGGCGACAGCATCGCCATTCAGGGCGCGTGCATGACCGCGATCGCCAAAACCGCGACGACCTTCGACGTCGACGTTTCGCGCGAAAGCCTGAACCGCACCGTCGGCCTCGCCGACACCGGCGAAGTGAATCTCGAAAAGGCGCTGCGCGCGCACGACCGGCTGGGCGGCCATATCGTCTCGGGCCACGTGGACGGCCTGGGGACCGTCACGCGCTTCGCGCCCGTGGGCGAGTCGCACGAGCTGCGCGTGCTCGCGCCGGCGGAGATCGGCCGCTATCTGGCCTACAAGGGCTCGGTCACGGTCAACGGCGTGAGCCTGACCGTGAACTCCGTCGACGACCGCGCCGATGGCTGCGAATTCTCGATCAACCTGATTCCGCACACGGTCGAGGTGACGACGCTCAGGCATCTCGTAGCAGGGGCGAAGGTGAATCTCGAGATTGATTTGATTGCGCGGTATGTGGAGCGGATGCTCGCAAGCGAGGGCGCTCGCCGTCCCTCCGCTGCCTGACATCCACGTCGACTGACGGGCTGGCCCATGTTGGGCTGGCCCATCTCGGGCTGGCCCGTCCCGAACTGGCTGCATAACATTCTCCGCGCCTAACCACAGCCAACGCTGCACACTGCGCAAGCGCAACTTCAGCAGCGCTGATAAAATCAGCACTATTCCCTCGCGCATGTCCTTCGGCATGCCGCGCTTTTCCCACCCGAACTCAGTGAAGGAGGCAGAGATGGCAGTAATCGAGATGGCCGCCGTCATGCCACCGGTTCGGGTGAAGCCACACTTCATACACACCCCGCTTCCGGCGCGCTGACCGCGCCCCGCACCGCGCGGCGCATTCCCGGCGGCATTTCTGCCGCCGCGCCGCTTTCCAGCGATTTCGAGGTTTTACGTTCGGCACGAAGTGCCGGAACGCGCAGACCCCGTTTTCCGCTCACCGCATTCCTGAAAAGTCTTCGGGCCTCGCGCCCGAAGCCTCTGTCCATGGCAGACCAAGACAAACAACTCGCTTCCGGCGGACAGACGTTCCGCAATGTTCTCGGCTTCACGTTCCGGCACTGGTCGCGCCAGCCGTGGCGCGTCGGCGCCGTCGCGCTCGCCGCGCTGCTCGGCGCGCTCGCCGACGTGCTCACGCCGCACTACGCGGGCCAGCTCGTCGACGCGCTCGCGCACGACGCCACGAGCGGCAACGCCGCCGCCTGGCATGCCGCCGTCATGGCGTTCTGGGCGCTGACGGCGCTCGGGCTCGGCGGCACGCTCATGCGCCAGGCCGCGTTCCAGAACATCATCGTGCTCACGCTCAAGATGATGAGCGAGATCGCGACGCGCGCGTTTCACCGCGTGCAGCGCTTCTCGACCGACTGGCACGCGAACAGCTTTGCCGGCTCGACCGTGCGCAAGATCACGCGCGGAATGTGGGCGCTCGACCTGCTCAACGACACGCTGCTCGTCGCGCTGTTTCCGTCGCTCGTGATGCTGGTGGGCTCGACCATCCTGCTCGCGGTGCAATGGCACGTGATGGGCCTCGTGGTCGGTGTGGGCTCGGCACTCTATCTCGCGATTACCGTCTCGCTCTCTCTGTTCTACGTCGCGCCTTCCGCGCGGCTCGCGAACCAGTGGGACACGAAGATGGGCGGCGCGCTCGCCGACGCCATCTCGTGCAACGCCGTCGTCAAGGCGTTCGGCGCGGAAACGCGCGAAGAAGCGCGGCTCGCGCACGTGATCGCCAAGTGGGACAGCCGCACGCGCCGCACGTGGCGGCGCGGCACGTTCAACGGCGGCGTGCAGGGCGCGCTGCTGGTGGCCATGCAGGCGGCCATACTCGGCGCGGCGCTTCTGCTGTGGGCGCGCGGGCTCGCGAGCGTGGGCGACATTACCTTCGCGCTCACGCTCTTCTTCCTGCTCAAGGGCTATCTGCGCGACGTGGGCATGCACGTGCGCAACCTCCAGCGCTCGGTCAACGACATGGAAGAGCTCGTGATGCAGGAGGCCCAGCCGCTCGGCATCGAGGACTTGCCGGACGCCCCGCCCATCGTGATCGACCGCGGCGACATCCGCTTCGAGAACATGACGTTCCGCTACGGCGCGCACGAGCGGCCGCTCTACGCGAACCTTGCGCTGCGCATCGCGCCGGGCGAGCGCGTGGGCCTAGTCGGCCATTCGGGCTCCGGCAAGACCACGCTCATCAAGCTGATCCAGCGCCTCTACGACGTAACCGAAGGCCGCATTACGATCGACGACCAGGACATCGCGCTGGTGCAGCAGGCGTCGCTGCGCTCGCAGATCGCCATCGTGCAGCAGGAGCCGGTGCTGTTCCACCGCTCGCTTGCGGAGAACATCGCCTATGCGCGGCCCGGCGCGACCCATGACGAGATCGTGCGCGCGGCGAAGCTCGCGAGCGCGCACGACTTCATCATGGCGCTGCCCAAAGGCTATGACACGCTCGTGGGCGAGCGCGGCGTGAAGCTCTCGGGCGGCGAGCGCCAGCGGGTCGCGATCGCGCGCGCGTTCCTTGCGAACGCACCGATCCTGATCTTCGACGAAGCGACCTCGAGCCTCGACAGCGAAAGCGAGGTGCTGATCCAGCAGGCCATGGAGCGCCTGATGGAGGGCCGCACGACGGTCGTGGTCGCGCACCGGCTCTCGACCGTGCGCGCGCTCGACCGGCTGCTGGTGCTCGAGCGCGGACGCGTCGCGGAAGAAGGCACGCACGACGAACTCGTGCGCCGCGAGAACGGGCTATACCGGCGCCTGTTCGAGCGCCAGGCGCTGGAGCTCACCAAGGGACTCGCCGACGATGTCGTCCTGCGCTGAACGTGCCCGAGCAACGCAAAGCGCGGGCAAAAACGCGGCGGCTTTCAGGCCGCCGCCGCGCGCGCATGCGGCTGAATGCTCGCCAGGATGTCGGCGAGCGCCGCGCGCGCGATCTCGGTGTCGTAATGCGCCTGCAGCTCCATCCAGCTGCGCGCGTCGGTACCGAAATAGACCGCGAGCCGCACGGCCGTGTCAGCGGTGATCGCGCGCTTGCCGAGCACGATCTCGTTGATGCGGCGCGGCGGCACGCCGATCGCCTTGGCGAGCGCGTACTGGCTGATGCCCATCGGCTTGAGCCAGTCTTCGTTCAGGATTTCGCCCGGTGTGGCAAGTGCTACTTCCCGTGCCATGGCCATGCTCCTCAGTGATAGTCGACGATACGGACCTGCGAGGCCTCGCCTTGCGCAAAACAAAAGCAGCTGCGCCACTGCGCATTGATACGGATGCTGTACGCCCCCGCGAGGTCGCCGCTCAATGGCTCCAGCCGGTTGCCGGGCGGCGCGCGCAAAAACGAGAGCGTGACAGCCGCATGGACTTGCTGAAGCTTGCGCATGGCGACCGCTTCGATCGCGACAAAGCGGGGAACCCGGCGCCCCGCGAAAAGGGCGGCGGTGTCCCGGCAGGCAAATGATGTAATCGACATGGATAGTAACGCTCCTCGTTAATAACGTCAAGCGTTACTATTGTCGTGAAAGCACCACTCGCGAGCTAGCTGGCCGTTCGGCCAACTCTCGTGCATGCTTGATCCGCGCCGGGCCGCGCAAGCGCCCGACGCCGGCGAGCCCGCCGACGCGGCCGCCAGCCCCAAAACTCGGCGCAGGGCCCCCATTCCGGGCGACGCGCCCGCCCGCGTGGCGTAAAATGTGCGCTTTCCAGCCAGAATCCCACCATGACGCTCGCCTCCACCCTTGAAATCATCGCCGAGCTCAAAGCCGGCAAGATGGTGATCCTCGTCGACGAAGAAGACCGGGAAAACGAGGGCGACCTCGTCATCGCAGCAGAATTCGTCACGCCTGAAGCCATCAACTTCATGGCGAAGTACGGCCGCGGCCTGATCTGCCTCACGCTCACGCAGGAACGCTGCAAGCTGCTCAATCTGCCGCTCATGACTTACCGCAACGGCACGCAGTACGGCACCGCGTTCACGGTCAGCATCGAGGCGGCCGAGGGCGTCACCACGGGCATTTCCGCCGCCGACCGCGCGCGCACGATCCAGACGGCCGTCGCGCACGACGCGCGCGCCGAGCACATCGTGCAGCCCGGCCACGTGTTCCCGATCATGGCGCAGCCAGGCGGCGTGCTCGTGCGCGCGGGCCACACCGAGGCGGGCTGCGACTTCACGGCGCTCGCGGGCCTCACGCCGGCCGCGGTGATCTGCGAGGTCATCAAGGACGACGGCACGATGGCGCGCCTGCCCGATCTCATGGAGTTCGCGAAGGAGCACGACATCAAGATCGGCACCATCGCCGACCTGATCCACTATCGCAGCCGCACCGAATCGATCGTCGAGCGCGTGGCCGAGCGCACCATGCAGACCGCCCACGGCACATTCCGCGCGGTCATGTACGTCGATCACCCGTCGCGTACGCCGCACATCGCCCTCGTGCGCGGCACGCCCAAGCCCGACGAGGACACGCCGGTGCGCGTGCACGAGCCGCTCTCGGTGCTCGATCTGCTGGAGACGGGCGCATCCACGCACTCGTGGACGCTCGACGCCGCCATGCGCGAAATCGCCGGGCGCGATCTCGGCGTGATCGTCATGCTCAATTGCGGCGACACCAAGGAACATCTGATCGACGTCTTCAAGGCGTTCGACCAGAAGGAGCGCGCGGAGGCGCTCGCACGCCGGCCCGTGGACTTCAAGACCTACGGCATCGGCGCGCAGATCCTGCGCGAACTCGGCGTGGGCCGCATGCAGGTGCTTTCCAAGCCGCGCCGCCTCGGCAGTATGTCGGGCTACGGCCTCGAAGTCACCGGCTTCGTGCCGATGCCGGGCAGCGAAGCCGAGGCGCCCTGCCCGCCGGAAACGGCCGACCGCGCAGCGCATTAAGCCGCAGGCCCCACTTCACGCGTCACCACGCTCAACCGAACCTACGGATACCACATGGAAATCGGACAATACCAACCGAACCTCGACGGCGACGGACTGCGCATCGGCATCGTTCAGTCGCGCTTTAACGAACCCGTCTGCAACGGCCTCGCCGACGCCTGCATCGAAGAACTCGAGCGCCTCGGCGTCACGGGCGAAGACGTGCTGCTCGTCACCGTGCCGGGCGCGCTGGAAATTCCGCTCGCGCTGCAAAAGCTCGCCGAAAGCGGCCAGTTCGACGCCCTGATCGCGCTCGGCGCGGTCGTGCGCGGCGAGACCTATCACTTCGAGCTCGTCTCGAACGAAAGCGGCGCGGGCATCTCGCGCATCGCGCTCGACTTCGGCGTGCCGGTCGCCAACGCGGTCCTCACGACCGAAAACGACGAGCAGGCCGTCGCGCGCATGACCGAAAAGGGTCGTGACGCCGCGCGCGTCGCCGTCGAAATGGCGAACCTCACGGTCGCGCTGGAGCAGCTCGACGGCGGCGACGACGACGAAGAAGACGAGGAAGACGAAGAGGAACAGCAATGAAGAGCGCGCGCCGCCGCTCCCGCGAACTGGCCACGCAGGGCTTGTATCAGTGGCTGCTGTCGGGTGTGCCCGCCGGCGAGATCGACGCGCAGCTGCGCGGTTCGCAGGGCTACGACAAGGCCGACCACGAGCATCTGGACGCCCTGCTGCACGGCGTGATCCGCGAATCGGAGGAGCTCTCCGCCGCCATCGCGCCGTGCCTGGACCGTCCGATCGAGCAGCTCTCGCCCGTCGAGCGCGCCGTGCTGCTCGTGGCGACCTACGAGTTCAAGCACCACGTCGACATTCCGTACCGCGTCGTCATCAACGAGGCGGTCGAGCTCACGAAGACCTTCGGCGGCTCGGACGGCTACAAGTACGTGAACGGCGTGCTGGACAAGCTCGCGGCGCAACTGCGCGCCACTGAAGCGCAGGCCGCTCGCCGGTCGTAATTGAGGTAATGAAGGTAATCAAGTCGTAACGGCATGCGGCACGCGGAGCCAGAGCTTCATGCTCCCGGCTTCACGCGTGCCGCCTCGCCCGCAAGCACTGGAAACACCCGCATGAACACCGTTGCCGAACCGCTGCTGCGGCTTGCCGCGCGCGTCGACGAAATCCAGCCTTTCTACGTCATGGAACTGGCGAAGGAGGCCGCGAAGCTCGAACGCGCCGGACGCGACATCATCCACATGGGCATCGGCGAGCCCGATTTCACGGCGCCCGAGCCTGTCGTCGAGGCCGCCGCCGCCGCGCTGCGCCACGGCGTCACGCAATATACGAGCGCGCTCGGCATCCACGCGCTGCGCGAGGCGATCGCCGCGCACTACGAGCACGCGCACGGTCTGAAGGTCGATCCCGCGCGCATCGTCGTGACGGCCGGTGCTTCCGCGGCGCTGCTGCTCGCCTGCACGGCGCTCGTCGATCGCGACGACGAAGTGCTCATGCCCGATCCGTGCTATCCGTGCAACCGGCACTTCGTCACCGCCGCGGAAGGCAAGCCGGTGCTCGTGCCGAGCGGTCCCGAAGCGCGCTTCCAGCTCATCGCCGGCGACGTCGAGCGCCTGTGGACGCCGCGCACGCGCGGCGTGCTGCTCGCCTCGCCGTCCAACCCCACCGGCACGTCGATCGAGCCCGACGAGCTCGCGCGCATCGTGAAGGCCGTGCGCGCACGCGGCGGCTTCACGATCGTCGACGAGATCTATCAGGGCCTGAGCTACGACGCGCACCCCGTCTCCGCGCTCTCCTTCGGCGACGACGTGGTGACCGTGAACAGCTTCTCGAAGTACTTCAACATGACCGGCTGGCGTCTGGGCTGGCTCGTGGTGCCGCCGGCGCTGGTCGGTGCTTTCGAAAAACTGGCGCAGAACCTCTTCATCTGCGCGTCGGCGCTCGCGCAGCATGCGGCGCTCGCCTGCTTCGAGCCGCAAACGCTCGCGATCTACGAAGCCCGCCGGCTGGAGTTCAAGCGCCGCCGCGACTTCATCGCGCCCGCGCTCGAATCGCTCGGCTTCACGGTGCCCGTGATGCCCGACGGCGCGTTCTACGTCTACGCGGACTGCACGAACGTCAATCACCCGGCCGCCGGCGACAGCGACGTGCTCACCCGCGCCATGCTGCACGACGCGGGCACGGTGATGGTCCCGGGCATGGACTTCGGCGTGGCCGCGCCGCATCAATATGTGCGGCTCTCGTATGCCACGGCCTACGAGCGGCTCGAGGAAGCGGTCGGGCGGCTGCGGACGTTGTTCAACCGCTGATCCCCACTACCCGCTGCCAGGCGGATAGACGGACAGAAATGGAAAAAGGCACCCGAGGGTGCCTTTTTCGTTTCCGTCCGGTTTTTCGTGCTGGCCGAAGCCCGGCCGAGCGCCCGATAAAGCCTTACGCGCCGAGTTCGGACTGGCTGTGCTTCTGGGCCGCCGTGCTGGCGTCATCCTGTTCGGACGCCTTCTCGGGCGCCGAGGACTTCTCCACCAGCGCATGCGCGCCGTCGAGCGTCACATGCACGCGCTTCTCGCCGTTCACGCTCGCCACCTTCTGCACGGACGTGCTGGCCGTGGTGGTAGCGGGCGCCTGAGGCGCGTTGATCGGCACGTTGCGGCCGCGGGCCACGTCGCGCAGACGTCCGCGCTCGGCCATGACCTTGGCGCCGTAGCCGCCGTCGTCCTGCGAGGTCGAACCCACGTACAGGCGCAGGCCACCCGGCAGCGAGCCGCCGCGCGCGATGCAGTCCTTCAGGACCAGTGCGCCGACCTTGATGTTCGCGAGCGGATCGAGCGCCGCGCGCTGGCCGCCGAAGTACTGGAACTTGTCCGAGTGGACCTTGGACATGACCTGCATGAGGCCCTGCGCGCCCACGCCGCTCTCGGCGTACGGATTGAAGCCCGACTCGATCGCCATGACCGCGAGCAGCAGCAGCGGATCGAGCCCCACTTCTCGGCCCGTGTCGAAGGCAGCCTTCACGAGCTCGCCGACCGGCTCTTGCGCCACGCGGTAGCGGCGCGACAGATAGGTAGCGACGAGCGCTTGCTCGCGCGCCGAAACCAGCACGCGGTCGTCGCGGGCATCGGGTGCGATGCGCTGCGAGGGGATCATGCGCGCCAGCGTGCTCACGCTCGGCAGCGAACGCGGATCGAGACCGTTGAGCGTGACCGCGTCGAGCGTGGCCATGCCGCCTTTGGAGACGCTGCTCGCGACGTGATCCACCGCGCCGTTCGAGCCGTCGGCCGTCACTGCGGAGGGGGCCACACCATCGGCGGGCGCGCCGGAGTCCGACATCAGCGCCGTGGGCAGCGTCGCACCGTCGGCGTTGGCGTCTTCGTCCGTCGTCGCGTTGGGCGGCGTGAACGAGGGCAGCGGATTGCCTTGCAGCAGACGCGCGGGACCAGCCTGCACGGCGGCGGAAACGAAGGGCATCATGCGCGCGGCCAGCGTGCCGCGCCACGAGGGCAGCAACCAGACGGCGAGCGCGACCACGACGGCGCAACCGCCGACAATGCTGAACAGGTGATGGCTCAGACGCGTGCCACGTCGCAGCAGCGCACGCAGCCCCGGAGCGAGACGCTCGTCGGCGCGCCACCACGATAACCAGGTATTCATCTAACAGATCTCCCCATGTTGCATGATCCGGCGACCGAAGTCGGCGCGAGGCCTGTTGCCAATCGCAGGATCAAGACACCGCGCGCCCTGGCTGGTGCGGCAGCGGCGTCGGGAAAACGGCAAGAACGCCGTAGGTGGAACCCCTTCCGAACTGCTGGGCACGCCTTGGGCGCGCATGGGGAGTTCTCACGCGAACAGCCGGCGCGAAGAGGCGCCGGCGAGGACAACCAATCTAGACCGTGGAGAGCCGTGCAGGGAGTCGGCTAAACGGCGACGCGTTGCGTCTGAAGGACCGGGAGGTGGTTAAAAATTGCAAGCCCTGCAACCAGTGTGGACGGATTCTAGCAGGCTCTAATAGATCGTCAACACTATAGAATGTCAAATCTATAACTAATTGTAATTATGAACAGTGTTCAATCCGGGCGGACCCGCTTGCTACGAGGGTTGGCGGCCGGTTACCCAATATGACTGACAGCGTGTGACAAGTAACATAGGTAAAATCGACAATCGTACTGCCCCTGCATCCGCCGCCCGGAGCGGCTCCGACCCTATCCTGATGAAATACAAAGACTTGCGCGACTTCGTGGGTCGCCTGGAGACGCTCGGCGAATTGCGCCGCGTTCCGCAGGCCGTCTCCCCGGTACTGGAAATGACCGAGCTGTGCGACCGCGTGCTGCGCGCCGGCGGCCCCGCCCTGCTGTTCGAGAGCCGCGCGACCCATGCGTTCCCCGTGCTCGGCAATCTGTTCGGCACGCCGCGGCGCGTCGCGCTCGGCATGGGCATCGACACGCCCGAGAGCGCCGGCGACGGCGCGGCGCTCGATTCGTTGCGCGACGTCGGGCGCCTGCTCTCCGCACTGAAGGAACCCGAGCCGCCGCGCGGCCTGAAGGACGCGGGCAAGCTGCTCACGCTCGCCAAGGCCGTCTGGGACATGGCGCCGAAGACCGTGAGCGCCCCGCCCTGCCAGGAGATCGTCTGGGAGGGCAACGACGTCGATCTCGCGAAGCTGCCCATCCAGACCTGCTGGCCCGGCGACGCCGGCCCGCTCATCACCTGGGGTCTCACGGTCACGCGCGGGCCGAACAAGACGCGCCAGAACCTGGGCATCTACCGCCAGCAGCTCATCGGGCGTAACAAGCTCATCATGCGCTGGCTCGCGCACCGCGGCGGCGCGCTCGACTTCCGCGAGTTCGCGCTGCAGAACCCTGGCAAACCTTATCCGGTTGCGGTCGTGCTCGGCGCCGACCCGGCGACCATTCTCGGCGCCGTCACACCGGTGCCCGACACGCTCTCCGAATACCAGTTCGCAGGCCTCCTGCGCGGCGGCCGCACCGAGCTTGCGAAGTGCCTCACGCCCGGCGTCGAGACTCTCCAGGTCCCCGCGCGCGCGGAGATCGTGCTCGAAGGGTTCATTTATCCGCAAAAGAGCGCAGAGGAAAGTCCGCCCGCGCCCGCAGGCGCGCCGCCGCGCCCCACGAAAGGCGCGAGCGCCGCATACGAGCACGCGCTCGAAGGCCCCTACGGCGATCACACCGGCTATTACAACGAGCAGGAGTGGTTCCCAGTCTTCACGGTCGAGCGCATCACGATGCGGCGCGACGCGATCTATCACTCTACGTATACAGGCAAGCCGCCCGACGAGCCGGCCGTGCTCGGCGTCGCGCTAAACGAAGTGTTCGTGCCGCTGCTGCAGAAGCAATTCCCGGAGATCACCGACTTCTATCTGCCGCCCGAAGGCTGCAGCTACCGCATGGCGATCGTGCAGATGAAGAAGAGCTACCCCGGGCACGCAAAACGCGTCATGTTCGGTGTCTGGAGCTTCCTGCGCCAGTTCATGTATACGAAGTTCATCGTCGTGGTCGACGATGACGTGAATATCCGCGACTGGAAGGAAGTCATCTGGGCCATCACCACGCGCATCGATCCGGCGCGCGATACGGTGCTCGTCGAAAATACGCCGATCGACTATCTCGATTTTGCGTCGCCGGTTGCGGGCCTCGGCTCGAAGATGGGCCTCGACGCCACCAACAAGTGGCCCGGCGAAACGAATCGCGAATGGGGCCGCGCGATCGAGATGACCCAGGACGTGAAGACGCGCGTCGACCGCCTTTACGAAGAACTCGGACTCGGACGCGCATAAGGAACGACAGGATCGGCGGCGCGCATCCTGCCCGCTGATCCGCGACATGTCCGCTGCCGGTCTGCTGCACATCCGCGACGCCTTTCGCGACGTCGCGCTCACCGCGATACGGCCCGTCCCGGGCCGCGCCGCTCACGCATTGAGGAGACACGATGATGAGCCTGTCCGCATCCGAACGCCTGACGCAGTTGAAGGATCCCGCACTCTTCAAGACGCGCGCCTGGATCGACGGCGAATGGAGCGGCGGCGCGGCGACCTTCGCCGTGCTCGACCCCGCCGACAACACGGAAATCGCCCGCGTGCCCGACTTCGGCGCCGCCGAGGCGCACCGCGCCATTGCCGCCGCGCACGCGGCGCTCCCCGGCTGGCGCGCGAAGACCGGCAAGGAGCGGGCCGCCGTGCTGCGCCGCTGGTACGACCTCGTGATCGAGCACGCCGACGACCTCGCCGCGATCATGACTGCCGAGCAGGGCAAGCCGCTCGCCGAGGCGCGCGGCGAAGTGCTCTACGGCGCCTCGTTTCTCGAATGGTTCGCCGAGGAAGCCAAGCGCGTGAACGGCGACGTGCTCGCGAGTCCGGCGAGCGACCGCAAGCTCGTCGTGCTCAAGCAGCCGATCGGCGTGTGCGCATCGATCACCCCCTGGAATTTCCCGGTCGCGATGATCACGCGCAAGGTCGCGCCCGCCATCGCCGCGGGCTGCACGATCGTCGTGAAGCCTGCCGAGCAGACGCCGCTCTGCGCGCTCGCGCTCGCCGAGCTCGCCCAGCGCGCGGGCGTGCCCAAGGGCGTGTTCAACGTCGTCACCGCCGATTCGGCCAATTCGATCGAAGTGGGCAAGGCGCTCTGCGAGAGCGACATCGTGCGCCATCTCTCGTTCACGGGATCGACGCCGGTGGGCCGCATCCTGATGCAGCAATGCGCGCCGACCGTGAAGAAAATCGCGCTGGAACTGGGCGGGCACGCGCCCTTCATCGTGTTCGACGACGCCGATCTCGATGCCGCCACGGAAGGCGCCATGATCTCGAAATACCGCAACGCGGGCCAGACCTGCGTGTGCACGAACCGCTTCTACGTGCACGAGAAGGTCTACGACGCGTTCGTCGAAAAACTCGCCGCCGCCTCGCGCCAGATCAAGGTCGGCAACGGCTTCGAAACCGGCATCAACCAGGGACCGCTGATCGACGACGCCGCCGTGGCGAAGGTCACGCAGCACATCGGCGATGCGACGTCGAAGGGCGCCAGGCTCGTCGCAGGCGGCAACGTGGTGGAAGGCCGCTACGTCGAGCCGACCGTGCTCGCCGAGGTCACGCGCGACATGCTGATCGCGCGCGAGGAAACCTTCGGCCCGGTCGCCGCCGTCTTCCGCTTCAGCGACGAAGCCGAAGTGATCGGCCTCGCGAACGACACCGAGTTCGGCCTCGCCTCCTACTTCTATAGCCGCGACATCGGCCGCGTGTGGCGCGTGGCCGAGGCGCTCGAGTACGGCATGGTCGGCATCAACACCGGGCTCATCTCGAACGAGGTTGCGCCGTTCGGCGGCGTCAAGCAGTCGGGGCTCGGGCGCGAAGGCTCGAAGTACGGCATCGACGAATATGTCGAGCTGAAATATCTCTGCATGGGCGTCTGATCGAGCCACGCAGGTACGACTCAAGCGCTACTCAGCTCCACCCCGCGCCGTTCGGGCCGCAAGCTGCAAGCTACATGCGGCCTGCGAGCGGCCACGGGCGGCGCACACAGGCCAGACTGCCCGCAACGCATGCCTCGCACCGGGCGACGCGGCATAACAACAACGAACGTTAGATGCCTCACCTTTCCCTGCTCTCCGACGGCTTTTTTCTGTCGCTCTCGCTGTGCCTCGACATCGGTCTCGTCAACGTCGCGTGCATCTCGCTCACGCTCTCGCATGGCTTCAGGCCGGGCTTCTGGCTCGGCCTCGGCTCATGTTTCGGCGATCTGGCCTACGCCGCCCTCGCGCTTGCCGGAATGGCGGCGCTGCTGCAATTCGATGCGGTGCGCTGGGTCGTGTGGATCGGCGGCGCGGCCCTCTTGCTGATGCTCACCTGGAAGATGGCGCGCGAAGCGCTCAATCCGGCTGCCGCCCCGCCCGTGGAAGGCGACGCCGACAACACCGTACCGAAGCCCCATCCGTGGCGCAGCTTCGCGCGCGGCGTGCTGCTCGCCATGTCCTCGCCTAGCGCGATTCTCTGGTTCGCGGCCGTGGGCGGCGCGCTCATCGCGAAATCGGGCGCCACGAGCGCGGGCTCGGCGGCCGTGTTTCTCGCGGGCTTTTTCCTGGGCGGGCTGGGCTGGACGCTCTTCCTCTGCGGCCTCGCGAGCCATGGCCGCAAGCGCGCCGGCGCGGGCCTGCTGCGCGCATGCCACGTCCTGTCGGCGCTACTGTTCGCGTATTTCTCTTACAGCGTGATCGTGCACGGCTACCGCGACCTGATCGTGCAAGGCGCCAGCGCCGCGTGAGCGGTGTCCGCGCCAGAAAAGCAAACGGCGCAACGCGGCATGAGCCGGCGTTGCGCCGTTACGGAAGGCATGGAACGGGTGGCGCTGGGCCACCCGGCACCATCCGTCGAGCTTAGTGGCGGTACCAGCCGCCGTGATAGCCACGGTAGTAGCCACCGCCGCGGTAGTAGCCATGATGCCAATACGGATGGCCATAGTAGCCATACCCACCGACAACGACTGCGGGCGGCGGCGCATAGACCACCGGCGGCGGCGCATAAACGACGGGCGGGGGCGGCGGTGCGTAAACCGGCGCAGCATAGACCGGATAGGCCGGTGCAACGGGAATGCCAATACCGATACCCACCGAAACGTGCGCCTCGGCTGCGCTGACGAGCCCCACACCCAGCACAGCGGCAACGATAAACGAAACGGTCTTTTTCACTTCTCTTCTCCTGGCGGCCGACGACGGCGTCGCTCCACATGACGGGCAAAGCCCACACACCCACTCTATCGAAAACAGGGGCCGTCAAAGGTTGCCATTTGTTGCAAATTGCAATCGCAAATGCAGGCCTCCAGGTGCGGAATCAAGGCGATACCAAAAGTTTCTACTGACGAAAGCCCTGAACCGCGATGGATCGAGCCTTGCAAGCCATGCAATCCACCCGCCGGGTCAGAATTACCGGCAGCAGGGCGCCTGCAGCCAAACAGGCAGGTAATGTTTCATTACAAATTGGTTGGGGCGCCGGCGCGGCCGGCTGTGGCGATTCATCGTTGCCGGCCTGAAACGACAATGCCCGGTCCGTGGACCGGGCATTGTCGCGATGGAAATGCGGAAGAACGAGCAGCGGCGCTGGCGCTATCCGACTTTCACGTAGGTGAATTCACGCGTGACGTTAGGCGGGACGTAGGCGCCGCTAATCTGGACGCGAGGCGTCAAACGCTTCTTCTGATCCCACCAGCGGCGGCGCTGATGGGGCGAGAGAAACCGTAGATGCTTTCGGTAAGCGAAGATGCTCATGGTGACCTCCCGAATCGGACAACCGACAGGAAACAGCCCAATTGCACGACAGCAACAACGAAACCGGAGCCATAGAACTATTGTGCGCAGGTTTGCGAACAGCGACCGCGGTGTTGCGAGATAGCCGCAGGTGCGTGACATATCGCCGGGGACCTGTTAGCCGTGGCGTCCCCGTGCTGCGCGGAGGCGGATTTGCCCGCACCTCCAGCACCACCGCGAACCCGTCAGCCGATGCTGGCCGGCTGGATCACGTGCCTTGCAGTACGCATTGCCGCCGCACCGTCATCATCGCCGCCGTCCTGACATCCTTTTTAATGGGAGCACGCTCGTTGCATCGGTACGTCAGCGAACATTTCGCGGCGCTCGACCTTGCGCGAGCGCCTCAACTCACTTTAGCCGTTCGCCGGAAAAGCGGCCGGAATCCTGCGCGCGCCGGGTGCGCAGCGCGCGCCTCGCACCATCACTGGCAACGCGTAAGCCGTGGTAATGTGGCAACGGCGCGCACACGCCCAGTGCGCGCGACGCGCATCGGGGCATCCGGGGCTCATCGACAGGAACGCACAATGATCAAGGTCAGCATCCTTTATCCTTACCGCGAAAACGGCCGATTCGACACCGAGTACTACGCCACGCGGCATATGCCGCTCGCCGCGCGGCTCTTCGGGGATGCACTCAAGGGCTGGTCGATCGACGTCGGGATCAACGCGGGGCCGCCGGGGACGCCGCCGCCCTACGTCGCAGCCGGACACTTCCTGTTCGAAACGATGGATGACTTTTACGCCGTGTTCAAGGTCCATCAGAAAGTGCTCGTCGACGACATTCCCAACTACACCGACGGCGGCAATGGCACGATCCTGGTCAGCGAAATCAAGGTTTCCGTCTGATCGGCGCGGCAGGCCACACGCCCAGAACCTGCCGCCACACGCACCGTCACTCAACACAAGAAGGAAACAATACCGATGTTCGGCGATATCGCCCGCTTTTTGCTCAATACGATCTTCACGTTGTTCGGCGCCGCCCTGCTGCTGCGCGTCTGGCTGCAGTTCGTCCGCGTTCCGCCCTACAACCCGGTGACGCATGCCATCCAGCAGGCGACCAACTGGCTCGTGCTGCCGCTGCGCCGCGTGATTCCGGGACTGCGCGGCATCGACCTCGCGAGCGTCGTGGCGGCGCTGATCGCCGCCGTGGCTTACGTGCTGCTGATGGTATGGCTCGCGGGCGTCGACCCGCTCGGTCTCCTGCCCGTGCTCCTCGTCGTCGCGCTGCTGACGCTCGTGAAATGGGCGCTCAATCTGCTCATCTGGCTCACGATCCTGATGGCGCTGCTCTCGTGGCTTAACCCGCGCTCGCCGGCGATGCCCGTGCTGTTCCAGCTCACGGCGCCGTTCCTGAATCCCATTCGGCGCGTCCTGCCGAACTTCGGCGGGCTCGACCTCTCGCCGATTCTGCTGTTCGTGATCGTCCAGGTGCTGCTGATGGTCGTCACGCGCGCGGCAGTCTCGCTCACGCTGTTCGGAATGTGACGTCGCGCAGCGTCCCGCGGCAACGCGGGACGCTGCGCGATTGCGCAATCCAGTGAATTCCGCGTAAAATGGCGCGCTCTGCGGGCGTCGTATAATGGCCATTACCCCAGCTTCCCAAGCTGGAGACGTGGGTTCGATTCCCATCGCCCGCTCCAAGGATTCACGTCGCGGCTTCACGCATCACCCTGCAAGGCGCCGCGACCTCCACCGGCCAGCCGACTTTCCCGGCGCCCTGACTTCTTCTCCCAGATTCGTAGCCGCGTATTTCCTGCATCGCCACGCCATGGCCGTTCGGTGCCGAATGACCATTGGCCGCTCCAGCGCTTTTCGCCCAATCCGCCGCTGTACGATTCGCTGCGAACCGGCTTGTCGATGCGCTAGCATCAGCGCTTGCAGGCGTTTTATCCCCGCGACCGCCCGTGTTTTTCTCTGCGCGTTAGCGCAGGCCGTAATCGATGGAACGATTTTTCATGTCTCGCCGCAGTGCGATCGCGCTGATCATGAACGCACGCGCCACGCTTCTCGCCCACGCCGACGAGCGGCTGCCCACCGACGCCCGCCGTCATGAAGCCTTGGTGGCCGATCTCACGCGTCTGCTGTTCGACGTGCGCGCGCATCGCGTCGACGAATTCGAGCTGACAGAACCCTCGCCCATGCACGTGACGGTGGCGGCGGACTGAATCCGCGGGCCCCAGGCTCCCAAGGCCCGGCTTGACCACGCTGCTATAATGCGCGGCGGCTTCGCACCAGGCTCGATTGAGCCGGCTTCGGTCCGCTTCGGGCTGCGAGTTGATCTGCCCAAACGCACAGCGCCGCCGGCATCCATGCGCGGGCCGTTCGCCCGGCGCCATAAGGACGGTCATCGGAACGCCCGAACGCCGCCGTCCCGGCGACATAACCCGCCATGCCGACAGCGCCCGACGCCGCGAAGCCCGCTGCTCTCACCTCCCGTCCTCGAAGATGAACCACGATCCGAACGACGCAGCCCGCACAGGCTGCACGCCGCCCGCCACGGCGGACGACCACGCCGCGAACCCTTCGCCGGATCCGGCTGCGCCCGACACCCCGGCTGAAACCGCACAACCGGGCACCGAAAGCGCCGACGAAGGCCTGCACCTGCGCCGCATCCGCAGCTTCGTGACGCGCGCCGGGCGCGTCTCGACCGGCCAGCGCCGCGCGCTCGACGAGCTCGGCCCGCGCTTCGTGGTGCCCTATGCCCCCCTCGCGCCCGATGCCGCCGCTCAGGGCGCAGACTGGGACGCCGTGTTCGGCCGGCGCGCGCCGCGCGTGCTGGAGATCGGCTTCGGCATGGGCGCGAGCACCGCGGAGATCGCCGCGCTGCGCCCGGACGACGACTTTATCGGCGTCGAGGTCCATGAGCCGGGCGTGGGCGCGCTGCTCAAGCTGATCGGCGAGCAGAACCTCACGAACATCCGCATCATTCAGCACGACGCCGTCGAAGTACTCGAACAGATGATCGCGCCCGCGAGCCTCAACGGTGTGCACATCTTCTTTCCCGATCCGTGGCACAAGGCGCGCCACCACAAGCGCCGCCTGATCCAGCCGAAGTTCGTCCAGTTGCTCGTCTCGCGCATGAAGCCGGGCGCCTACCTGCACTGCGCGACCGACTGGCAGAACTACGCCGAACAGATGCTCGAGGTGCTGGGCGCCGAGCCCGCGCTCGAAAACACGGCCACCGACTACGCGCCGCGCCCCGACTATCGTCCGGTGACCAAGTTCGAGCGCCGCGGTCTGCGGCTCGGCCACGGCGTGTGGGATCTGGTGTTCAAGCGCCGCGCAGGCTGACGCGTCGCCGGCAAGCACGACCAGCAACACAAACGGGCGCCGCGGCGCCCGTTCTGCATTCTGGCTTCGTTGCGTGCCGCCTCACTGCCAGTCGAGCCCGCCGCCATAGCCGAACAGCAGGATCACGAGCCCGAACGCGATGCGATACCAGGCGAACGCCGTGAAATCGTGCGAGGAGATGTAGCGCAACAGCCAGCGCACGCAGGCGAACGCGCTGATGAACGCGGCGACGAAGCCCACGCCGAAGAGCCCGAGCCAGTCGACCGAAAGCGTCTGCCAGGTCTTGTGCAGCTCGTAGACGGTCGCGCCAAAGATGATCGGAATCGCGAGGAAGAAAGAGAATTCGGTGGCCACGCGCCGCTCGATGCCGAACAGCATCCCGCCGATGATCGTCGAGCCCGAGCGTGACATGCCCGGAATCAGCGCGCAGCACTGTGCGCAGCCCACCTTGAGGGCATCGAGCAGCGAAATGTCGTCGAGCGAATTCACACGCGCAGGCGGCGGCGCCTTGCCGGCTCCCGCTCCCGCGCGCCGGCGCCCTTCCACCCACAGGATGATCAGGCCGCCCGCGACGAGCGCGAAGGCGACCGGCACCGGCGAGAACAGCACCGACTTGATCGACTTCTCGAACAACAGGCCGAGCACCACCGCGGGAATCGTCGCGACGACGACGTTGAGCGCGAAGCGCTGCGCGTCGGGACGCGTTGGCAGGCCGGTCACCACGGCGCCGATCTTGCGGCGGAACTCCCAGCACACGGCGAGGATGGCGCCCAGCTGGATCACGACGTCGAAGGTCTTTTCGAACTCGCCGTCGAAGCTGAGGACGCTGCCCGCCACGATCAGGTGCCCGGTGCTCGAAACCGGCAGAAATTCCGTCAGCCCTTCGACAATGCCCAGAATCAGGGCCTTGCACGTCACAATCCAGTCCATCCCAGCTCCCTTGCCGAAAATATGCGCCGGGGCGGACCGTACGTCGCTTGCGCGCACGCCCGCCGACGGCTGCGCGCGGCGGGCGTCTCGTCGCTTATTTCTCGACGATCTGCACGCGTATGCCGTTTGTAAGGATGGTGATTGTACCGGGTTCGTAATTCACACCGGCAAACTGAAGCTGATCCGGCTTGAAGGTGTAGACGGGATAGTTGGCCAGCAACTGGGTCGCGGCCACCGCCGCGACGGCGTTTACCTGCTGCGCGTAGAGGGCGGCGCCGCCGGTCATGTCGACGCTGTCCACCGTGGGCGATCGCAGGACGACCGAGCGGCTCGGCGCATCGTAGGCGAGCTCGCTCGAGAGCGTGAATGCGCCGCTCACCGGCTCCTGCATCAGCGGACTTTCGAGATGCGCGTCGACGCGCACGGCCACGCGGTTTCGGTCGGGGAGCAAGGTAACGACCGGGTTCGCGAGCGTGACGTCGAAAAGCTGCTGCACCGAGCGGTGATACGGGAACTTGCGCTGCACCGCGCCCTGCACCTGCTGCTGCGAGAAGGTGTAGTGATCGGGGATGAAGGGAAAGATGCCGGTCGCGCAGGCGCCGAGAGACATGGCCGCGCAGGCCGCCGCACAAGCCGAGAGCATGAAAGCCCGACGGGCCGCGCGAGGCGCGCCCGGCTTGGGCGAAGGGGAGGAGGCGCGCGTCGCGCGTCGGATCATGCGAAATCTCCTTGTTTAGACGACAAAGGGACAACGAGCGCCGGGAGGCGCCGTCACGTCCATTACGGCTTGGTGGCGGCTTCGAGACGCTCGATCCAGACGAGCGCTTCCTCGCGCGACGCACCGCACATCTCGGCCTGCGGCTGAAGACCCGAGCAGCACGCGGGACGCAGCGGCGAGCCGAATATTTTGCACTGCAAGTCCTCGTCGAGCTGCACGCAGCGCACCCCCGCGGGCTTGCCGTGCGGCATGCCGGGAATCGGGCTCGAAATGGACGGCGCGACGCAGCACGCGCCGCAACCGGGGCGGCACGCGTGCCCAGACGCGGGAGGAAGGAAACCGGCACTCACAACTGCTTCCTGAAACCAGACTGTTACAGATTCAAAAAACGGACCGCCGGCCGGCGCAAACGCGGCCACGGTGAAAGACTGTTCGCATTGTGCCATCCCAAGCTGCGACCTTTTTACACAAACTGCTTGGGCAAGGGACTCTTACACTGAGCTTGTCAGGCGCTGTAAAACGCCCGCTGAGGATGCCGCGAGGCGCGCCGCGGGTGTTGCGCCGCCATCCCAGAGACCCCGCATGAGCGACACCGACCTGCTCTTTCGTCCCGATCTGCTTGCCAAATACGGCGCGAACGGCCCACGCTATACGTCCTATCCTACCGCGCTGCAGTTCCGCGACGATTTCGACCTCGATCATTACCGGCATGCCGCCGCCGACCCCGGCGCGGTGGAAACCGACCTCTCGCTGTACTTCCACATCCCCTTCTGCGACACCGTCTGCTTCTATTGCGGCTGCAACAAGGTCGCGACAAAAAATCGCAGGCGCTCGAAGCCGTACGTGCAGCAACTCGTGCGCGAAATCGAATTGCAGGCGGCGCTTTTCGATACCAAGCGGCCCGTCTCGCAACTGCACTGGGGCGGCGGCACCCCTACTTTTCTCTCACTGGAGGAAATGAGCACGCTGATGGCCGCCACGCGCGAGCACTTCGCGCTGCGCCCTGACAGCGAAGGCGAATACTCGATCGAAATCGATCCGCGCGAGGCGTCGGCGCAAACCATCGCGCATTTGCGCACGCTCGGCTTCAACCGGCTGAGCCTCGGCGTGCAGGATTTCGATCCGGTCGTGCAGCGTGCGATCAATCGCGTCCAGCCGCTCGAACTCACGGTCGACGTCATGAATACGGCCCGCGCGAACGGCTTCGAGTCGATCAGCGTCGATCTGATTTATGGGTTGCCGCATCAGGACGTGAACAGCTTCAAGCGCACGCTCTACACGATCCTGCTGCTCGCGCCCGAGCGCATTTCAGTTTTCGGCTACGCGCACATGCCGCAGCTTTTCAAGATGCAGCGGCAGATGGACGCCGCCACGCTGCCCTCACCGGCCACGCGGCTCGCGCTGCTGCAGCTCGTGGTCGAGCAGCTCACCGAGGCGGGCTACATCTATATCGGCATGGATCACTTCGCGCTGCCCACCGACGAACTTGCGCGCGCCCAGGCGCAGCGCACGCTGCATCGCAATTTCCAGGGCTACAGCACGCGCGCGGCCTGCGACCTGATCGGCTTCGGCGCCTCGTCGATCGGCAAGGTCGGCGACGTCTACGCGCAGAACGCCAAGGATCTGCCGGGCTACGGCGCGGCTATCGACGCCGGACGGCTCGCCGTGACGCGCGGCGTGCGCCTCACGGCCAACGACCGCCTGCGCCGCGACATCATCACGGAGCTGATGTGCAATCTCGAGTTGCGCTTCGACGAGTTCGAGGCAGCCTATGGCGTACGCTTTCCGGCCGTATTCGCGCCCGAGCTAGAACGCCTGCGCACCTTCGAAGCCGACGGCCTCGTCGCGCGCAGTTCCGACCGGATCGAAGTGCTGCCTGCCGGGCGCATGTTCGTGCGCAATATTGCCATGGTGTTCGACCGCTACCTCGGGACCCAGCAGACCGAGCGCTTCTCGCGCACGATCTGAGCGCGACCGTCGGTGCCCGCCGGTGCAAATGGTTGCCGTGGCCGCGAATTTGCGCCATAATCTGCGGCTACTTCGAGCGTCTGTCGCGAAGACAGACGGCGAAAACTGCCTCGGTGGTGAAATTGGTAGACGCGCCGGACTCAAAATCCGGTTCCGAAAGGAGTGCCGGTTCGATTCCGGCCCGAGGCACCAAAGAATATTCCGGAATGATCCGGAGAAGTACAGAAACCCGCGACAGCACAAGGCTTCGCGGGTTTTTTCTTTCCGGAGTGCTCCGGATTGATCCTTAGACAGCCGGGGGTACTTGGGGGTAGTTTTAGGGGTATGCGCCATCAGATGCCGTACCCCCGCGCAAAAATACCCCCGGACATACCCCCATGCCACTGACCGACACAGCCATTCGAAACACCAAGCCCACCGACAAGCCGCAGAAGCTATTCGACGGCAGCGGCCTGTTCCTGCTCGTCAAACCCAGCGGGCAACGTTATTGGCGGCTCAAATACCGCGTGGCAGGCAAAGAGAAGTTGCTGGCCCTCGGAGTCTACCCGGACGTGTCGCTGGCGGCAGCGCGCAAGAAACGCGACGAGGCCCGCGAGAAGCTGGCGGCGGGTGTCGATCCGGGGGAGGCTAAGAAGTCGGACAAGCGCGCGGCCCGCCTCGCTGCGATCAACACGTTTGAGGCCGTCTCCCTGGCATGGATGGACGAACGCCGCCCCTATGTCGAGCCCGCGCAGTACGACAAGACACTGGCGCGCTTCAAGAATGACGCCTTCCCGTGGCTCGGCCCCCGCCCTATCGCAGAAATCGAAGCGCCGGAGATTCTGGACACGCTCAAGCGTGTGGACAGCCGGGGAGCGCGCTTCACGGCTCACCGCCTGCGCGGCGAGATAAGCCGAGTGTTTCGCTACGGCATCAAGGAAGGCTTGTGCAAGGTCGATCCGGCGCGCGACCTGCTCGGCGCAATTCCGCCAGCCCAGACAACACATTTCGCATCGATCACCGAACCCTCCAAGGTAGGTGAGATGCTGCGCGCATTCGACGGCTTCACCGGCACGTTTCCGGTGCTCTGCGCGCTCAAGCTGGCCCCGATGCTATTCGTGCGGCCGGGGGAGCTACGGCAAGCCGAGTGGACGGAGTTCGATCTGGACAAAGGCGAATGGCGCTACCACGTCAGCAAGACGAAGACGGAACACCTCGTGCCACTCGCCACGCAAGCCGTCGCAATCCTGCGCGAACTGCACGCGCTCACCGGCTCAGAGCGCTACGTGTTCCCCGGCGCACGTGACCGCAAGCGTCCAATGAGCGAGGCCGCGATCAATGCCGCCCTGCGCCGTCTGGGCTACGACACCCGCACGGAGATTACCGGCCACGGCTTCCGGGCCATGGCGCGCACGATCCTGCATGAAGAGCTTGAACAAAAGCCCGAGGTCATCGAGCACCAGCTTGCGCACACGGTCCCGGATAACCTCGGCGGCGCGTACAACCGGACGAAGTTCATCAAGGAGCGGCGAGCGATGATGCAAAAGTGGGCGGACTATCTTCAGCGTCTAAAAATCGGCGCGGAAGTCATCCCGATTGCCGCAGCGGTCGGCGAGTAATCCCACGCCAGTCAGCGGCCCGCGATCAGCCATGATCGGCGGGCGCTATCGGGCTGCTCGCACGGTTTAAATATAGGCGCAGTAATATTTCCACTGAAAAATAAATCAGCGTAACTATATTTAACCTATATTCAAACGATATCTAGATAAATTTCTTTCCATTAACGCGATTCTCGGAAAACAATCACTCCAGCATCTTAAATCAATTACCAAAAAAGTGGAGTGAATCATGCCGTTGTCAGCAGATTGCGCAGCCCTTCCCGAAGACCGAAAGACCAAGCTCGACTCTCTCTTCGCCATAGCGGACACCCGCCTTGCAGGGATTTCTAGAAGCGCGGACCAGATTGCGAGCCTCGCTATCGCCGGGGAAAAGTACGCGGAAGGCGACGACGGATGCTCCGTTTCGCGCAGCCTATTTCAAGCAATTCACGACCTTGGCGGCCAGGCGCGAGCGCTTCACGAGTTGAGAGAAGCGGTCCAATCGCTGCGCGCCGAATTGATCGGCGAATAACTCGACCGCGCCAGTCAGCGGCCCGCGATCACGCGCGATTGGTCGGTTCGCAAACCCGGTATGCCCGCTCGAAGAACACAAGGCGAAACGCGAATATCAGCGTCAGGTGCGGCTCAACGATCAGATTGAAGCCAAGATCGCGTTCGGAGGGCAGTAACAGCGTGTGGCCGGTATTTTTGTGTCAGGAACCGGCCAGAACCCCGCAGCGGCAGCCCATCCCGAATTTCGCCCTGGCTGAGGCGGATGCAGGCTTACGGGTCCGCCGTCGATATCGTAGCCCGAATTGAGCATGCACGCGGCAGTTTAGATGCATAGGTCGGGACCTGACCGGTCGGTCAACGCCAGATTAGGTCTCAGACAATACGACCGCTCGTTCCCAAAGCCGGTGATCGACCCGTTCCAGTCCTTCGATGCGCTTAGTCCACAATGGCGACTTGCTGTATAGAGCGGACAGGGGCTTCTACGGGTCTTCTGACGCTAACGCAGTCCCCCATTCACGCCGTAAAGCAGTAATGTTTAGTCTCGTCAACAAAAACGGACGCGAACGAACATGACGAATTGGGATCTAGTGACGAAACTGGCATTCCCCATCATTGTTGCGCTCGTCGTGGCAACGATAGGTCGGAGGTTAGATTACAAACCAAAGCTAGTCACTTACATGGCGCACGCGGCTGGTTTCTCAATGCCGCCTATTGAAGGCCCTGCTCAGCCACCTGCATTTTCGGATGGGAATTCGCCTAGCCCGCTAACGGCCCCCAGTGGCACGCCTGCCAACGTCACAGTGACGCCGGGCGTCCAAGTGCACGTGCATAGCATCGTCGTCAGGAATACCGGCAAGAAGACTGCCTTCAACGTTCGACTGGGGCACAACGTTCGCGTACACAACTATGTCCTAGAGCCGCAGGTTCAGCACGAGAAAAAGGAGTCGCCAGCGGGGCCTTGGGAAATTGTCCTGCCTGCGCTGGTGCCCAATGAGCAGGTCCTCGTGTCGTATCTCTATTTCCCACCGCTAACGTGGCCGCAAATCAATGCGTACACCAAATCGGACGAAGGCTCTGCGCGGTTCTTAAACGTACTTCCCACTCCTCAGCCGTCTCGCTGGACCGTGCGCGTCTTCCTCGCTTTTTTCTATTTCGGGGTAGCGGCGACTGCTTATGCGCTAATCGCGATCATCCAGTGGTGCGTTGCGGTATCGCATTTGCTCGGACAGCATTGAGTGACGTTTCATGCCGGAATGCGCCAGGCGCAACTGGCGCTTCGACCCGAAGCGGTCTTACGTAATCGCGCGCGATGTGTCCGTTGTTCTTCCGTGATTGGACATTCAGCACGGTCGCACCAACTGATTTCACACGATCCCACAAGGTGCAACGGATGTGGCTAGAAGCGAGTCGTTACAGTGCGCAGCCTGAGAACGACGACTGCGCGCTTTTCGGTATCCCGGCCGGCTAACGCGCGGAGTCTTGCTGCTTTGAATATGGCAGGAAAGCCGCGAGAAACACGGCTACTGCCGTACTCAGTGCGAGGCAATACAGTGCTAGCGTGAAGTCGGTGGTCTGCGCCCGCGCGACACCAACAAGCCACGGCGCGAAGAAGCCCGCGAGACCGCTGATGGCATTAATCAGAGCCATGCCGCCCGCGGCACCCGCGCCAGCGAGAAACGTCGGCGGTATCGTCCAGAACACGCTCAACGAGCCGACGATGCCGGCCGCCGCAAGGCAGATGAAGCCGAAGGAAACGAGCGGCATCGAGGAAGTCAGGCCGCTTCCCGCGAGACCGGCCGCACCCACAGTCAACGCGGCCGTGAGATGCCAGCGACGCTCCATTGTTCGATCTGAATGCTTTGCATTACTTATCATTGCGATTGCGCCGAGAATGAATGGAATCGCACTCACGAGACCGATTTCAATAATCGACAGATCGGTGAGTTGCTTGATCACTTGGGGCAACCATGTCGAAATGCCAAAGAAGCCAATGCCGATGCAGCAGTACAGCAACCCCATCAGCCACACCATGGGCGCGGCAAGCGCACTTTTAAAACTGGCACTCCCCTTGCTTGCCGCGGCCGCCTGCTCGCTCTCCACGGTGCCGACCAGCCAGTCTCGCTCCATAGCGCTGAGCCAACGCGCTTCAGACGGCCTGTTGACGAGGTAGAAGAACGCCACTATGCCAAGCAGTGTCGCGGGTGCACCCTCGATGATCATCATCCAGCGCCAACCCGAAAAATCAGCCTTCTCATGAAAATGTGAAATGATCAGAGCGGAAAGCGGCGAACCGATGATCAGCGAAACGATGTTGGCCGAATAGACCTGGCTAATCGCTTTGCCCAGATGCCGCGCCGGAAACCACAGCGCGAGGTAATACAGAACCGAAGGGAAAAATCCAGCTTCGACAATACCGAGCAGAAGACGCGCCGCATACAATTGCTGTGGCGTTTGCACGAACGCCATGCC
Source organism: Paraburkholderia sp. J63 (assembly GCF_905220245.1). Classification (NCBI taxonomy): domain Bacteria; kingdom Pseudomonadati; phylum Pseudomonadota; class Betaproteobacteria; order Burkholderiales; family Burkholderiaceae; genus Paraburkholderia; species Paraburkholderia sp. J63. Next base: position 331,127 of record NZ_CAJMZF010000002.1, read on the forward strand.
GACCGATACCAGCCCCCAGGTGAACATGATTCGGGCGAGCCAGGTGCTCGCGCCAAACCGATGCATCAACATATTGCTTGGCACCTCGAACGCGATATAGCCGAGATAGAAGACCCCTGCAGCGAAGCCGAACATCTCCGCCCCCATGCCGAGTTCCTGATTCATCTGCAACGCGGCAAATCCGATATTGGCGCGATCGAGGTAGTTGATGAACCATGCAATGAATATCAGCGGCACGAGTCGCCACGTGACCTTACTGATGAGCTTCTTTTCCGCCACGTCGTCTAACGCAGTGCCCGACGGGTTCCGTTGCGCGATGTCGTCCATCTGAGCCGCCCCGAGCGGGGCTAAGGTGGCATCCGTTTGTTTCACGATGATCCTCTAACTTTGAAAGGAAAAGCAGATCGAACCTGTGTGCCGTCGACACGCTGGACGCTATGCCACTGTGCCTTTGGGGTCGGCGGCATAGGCGACGACCTCGATCCTCATGCCGCTCACGACCAGTCCACTCACGATCAGCGTCGAACGATTCGGGTACGGCTTACGAAAGTACACCCGATAGATTTCATCGACGACGGGCACATCCGCGGGATCAATCAAATAGATCAGCACCTGGGCCACGTCGCCCAGCGACGCGCCGGCCGCGTTCAGAGCGGCTTCGAGATTCCTGAACGTCAGCTGAGCCTGGTTCTCGATTGCACCCGTCTCGATCGATCCATCCTGGTGCACGGGTCCGTGCGCGGTATAGATCACGCCAGCGGCGCGGGTGGCCCAGGAAAACGGCTGGCCGAGTTCCGGCAGATGGGTTTCGATAACGTCGGTCATGGGAAGACAGTCTGGTTCAAATGGAGTCATGGGCAGCGCAGAGCGCTGCGCGGCCTACAGCGAGTCGGCGAAATGCGCGACGGTATCGGCCAGTGAATACCCGGCCTCAAATCCAAGTTCGCGCCGCGCCGCACTGACATCCGATGGAGCCGGACGTACATGAGGAAACGCGGCGAACCCGCCCTCGGGTAACCTGAGTTCAGCGATGCATAGCGACGGGTAACGTTGCCGCACGACTTCGATGAATTCATCGAGCGAAAACCATTGACCCGTCGCGATGTTGTAGACGCGCTGCGTCGGAGCAGGCGCATATAGCGCTGCAACGTTGGCCGCCGCACAATCGCGTGTATCGACGAATTCCTCGCGACCGTTCCACAGCAGGATGGGGTCGTCCAGCCGTGCCGGCGCACCACTTCTGCCTGCCTTAAGCAAACAGTCGAGCAGCCTGCCAGGCACGCTCGTCGCTGCCTCCGCGCCCGCGCCGAGCACCGCCCCATAGCGCAGAACGACGACACTCAGGTCGTAGAGCGACGCGTAGGCCAGCGCCAGATGTTCGCTCGCTACCTTGGTGGCGGCATAGATGCTCGCAGGCCGCTCGCTCACGATCCGATACTGGAAGTCTTCCGGAATTGGCGCGGCCGGCAGCGACGCGAACGCGGAATACATCACCGTCGTCGAACTTGCCAGCACGACGCGCCGCAACTGCTTTTGGCGCGCGATCTCCAGCACGTTGGCCGTCCCCATCGTGTTCACACGGATACCCGCGAGAGGATCGCGCCGGATCGCGGTCGACAGCAACGCAGCCGTATGCACGATCGACGTGACCGCATGCCGCTCCACCACCTCGCCAAGGCGGGCGAAATCGGTGACGTCGCATAGCTCGAACTCGGCGCCATGCAGTTCCTCTCGCTCACGAGGGCTCACGTCGACCATCACGACCCGTTCGCCCCGTACCCGCAGTTGCGCCGCAGTCAGCCGGCCGATCATCCCTGCGCCGGTAATCAAAACAGTCATCTTTCGTCTCCTCTGTCGTCGGTGCCCTGGCAGCGGTGCCGCGCCTTTAACCGATCGACTGGGAGCAACGATACGAGTGCAAATTGTCTACGTCAACACAAATTTATGTTGATTTTATAAATTTTAAGGTCAATTATACGAACCCGTCGCGACTCATCCAGCACACCCACACAAGGAGCAAGCTCTTGTCCGATCTGAAGACCCCGCTGAAACCCCAGATACCACTGCCGACACCGCAAGCCCAGGCGTATGAGGAGTGCGTGCTGGGCTGGGCTTCGCGTGATTGCCCGCAGTTGAAGATCGCGAAGGACATCGCCTATGGCGACGACCCCGCACACCGCTATGACGTCTACGGTGCCGATCACACCGGCGATGCGCCGATTGTGGTGTTCTTTCACGGCGGCGGCTGGACCAACGGCTACAAGGAATACGCGGCGTTCATGGCACCCCACGTGGTAGCCGCGAACTGCGTGCTGGTGACGCCCGGCTACCGTCTCGCGCCCGAGCATCCGCTGCCTGCCGCGTTCGAAGATGGGATTACGCTATTGGGCGCGCTCGCGGGAACGCGACCCGCCTGGGCTGGCAACGCGAGGCGTGTGATCCTCGCGGGTCATTCGGCCGGCGGCCATCTCGCTGCGCTGCTCGCATTGCGCCCCAACGCGCTGCAACAGGGTGGGGTTGATCCGCGCATAGTCGTCGGCTGCATGCCGGTGAGCGGCATCTTCGACCTGCATCACCCTCACCCCGCGCCGGGTTCGCTGGAGGCGCGCGTCTACGGCATGGTGCTCGGAGAAATGACCGACGACGCGCGCATGAGCCCGCTGTGCTGGACCCGCGGCAACACGGTTCCGATGGCGTTGAGTTACGGCGAGCACGACAGCGAGCGCGTCATCCGGTCGAACCGCCGCATGGCGAGTCTGCTCGCACTGCAGCCGGCACCGAGTTCGTCCGAGGTCGAGCTTCATGCCGACCATTTCCAGACTCACACCGCTCTCGATAACGCAGCACACCCCTGGTATGCGCGGCTTGCCGCGCTCGCTCGGTCCGACGCCGAGTCGTAGACACATTTCTCATCCCACTGGAGTCATACGAAATGAGCAGAGCTGGATTTAAAGCATCCTCGATCGCGTGCGCGATCCTCGCCCTGTCCTCCGTCGACAGCCACGCGCAGTCGAGCGTCACGCTGTACGGGATCATCGACGCGAGCATCGACTACGTGTCGAACGAAGGCGGCCATCACGCGGTGCAGGCGCAAAACGGCATGATCAACGGTAGCCGTTGGGGGCTGAAAGGCAGCGAGGATCTCGGTGGCGGCACCAGCGCTGTGTTCCAGCTCGAGAACGGCTTCAACATCTTCAACGGCAAGCTCGGTCAGGGCGGCCGCCTGTTCGGTCGCCAGGCGTGGGTCGGCCTCACGGACAACACGTACGGCACACTGACGCTCGGACGGCAGTATGACCCGACGATCTGGTACCTCGCGATCTACACCGGCGGTTTCAACGGCGGAACCGCCTTCGCGCATCCGTTCGATAACGACAATATGGGCAACTCATTCAGGCTCGATAACGCAGTGCAATACGCGAGCCCGACATGGGGCGGCTTTTCGATGCGCGGCATGTATGCGTTCTCGAATCAAACCGGCTTCAAGGACAACCGCGCGTATAGCGCCGGTGCCGGCTACAGCCGCGGCGGCCTGAATCTCGGCGCCGCGTTCATTGTGATAGACAACGTCGGCGGCAATGCAGGGGGCGCCGTGGACGGCAGCGCCACGGGTGATGCGACGTTCATCGGCAGCCGACAGATGGTATGGGGCACCGCGGCGAATTACAGGTACGGCAGTGGCATCTATGGCGCGACATGGACGCACACCCGGATCGACAATGGGACCTCAGTGAATCTCGGCGGCTACAAGCCAATGGGTAATGCCGGCATGAGCCTTGATAACTTTGACGTCAACGTTACGTATTTCGCGACGCCCGCGTTCGCTCTGCTAGGTACCTATACGTATACGATGTCGCGTTTTACGAACTCGCAGGTCAGCGCGAGTCCGAAGTGGAATCAGGTCAGCGCGCAGGCCGATTATTTTCTGTCGAAACGTACAGACGTCTACATCGATGCGGTGTATCAGCACGTGAGCGGGGGCGACAACACGCCGTTTGCGAACGCGATTATCTGTGGCTATTCACAATCCTCGTCGCCCAGCCAGCTTGTTGTGGGACTAGGATTGCGTCACCGCTTTTGAGTTATAGAGATCGCCGATCGTTTGGCACGTCAATGCGCACGCACTGGAGCTGTCGCAGTGCGCATTGACGCCGTCTTACACCTTGGCGCGTTCGGGCGATTTGCGCGTACCGCGCGACACAGCCCTTTCAGGTTGAGGCGATAGGGCCCGTGTTACCACCGCAGGTTGTCGAGATTTGGCTACCCCTTTTCCCGCCAAGGCAGGAGCTTCTTTGGCGCCCGCTTTGCCGAGATAGTCGACGACGGCCAACGTGGCGTTAAGATGCTCACGCAATATGGCACAAGCTCGCGCGACCTCGCGTGACAAGGTCGCCTCCATCAACTCCTGATGCTCGTTAAAAATACTGTCCGTGCGTGCAGTGAATCCGAGTCGCGCGAGCCGAAGTCGTCGGTAGCGTTCCGCGTGATCGAAGAGTTGCACATGGATCCGGTGAAGCCACGGTGACCGGGCCCCAGCGAGCAACGCCCGATGAAACCTTCGGTGGGCGGCTTCCCATGCATCCATGCCAGCCACATCGTCGAGTGACGTCGGCACCGGTTCATGCGTCAGCTTGTAGAAGGCGGCCGAGATTTCGGCGCCCCAGTCGGCGTCGCCATGAGAGATCGATTCCGTAAGCAGGATTGTTTCGATGTGGGTGCGCGCGTACACGATATCCCGAAGATCTTCGGCCGATACCGGTGCAACCCGGAAACCCCGTTGCCCTTCATTGGACACCAGCCCCTCCCGGCTGAGTAACATCAGCGCTTCCCTGATTGGACTCATACCGAGGCCATACCTCTCCTGCAGTCCTTGCAGACGAAGCTTTGAGTCTGGCTCGAGCTCGCCCGACAAGATATCGCGATGCATCAGCCGGTAGGCCTGGTCGGACAGCGTGCGCTCGCCTTCCTCCTGATCAGATCCACTGCGGGTTGAGCGTGGAGCAACAAAATCGCGGTTGACAGGTTTCATACCAAATAGTGGACTCGGACTGGGCGACTCACTCTGTAGGTTGATTTGAGCCAAAAATCTTCGAAAATGATACGCGATATATAAATTTCTTGCATGGCAAGATGCAGCGGGCCAGTCCGGACTGATGCAAAGAGCCGCCTGACCAGATACGTGACGTCTTTGCGGCTCCAGCTGCGGTCATTCGCGATTGTCTCCTCTGGACGGCTCAGCAGCCGAACAGAAAGTGCACGCGAATGCCCCAAGCTGGCCGAGGGACTAAACCGCTCGCGCGGCAGGGGGCTGCGGCCCCACTCTGGCGGCGAATGGGAGGCCAGTGGCGCCGGTGCTTATGTTGGTGGTTGAGGCAATCCACCTCGTCCTCCAGCAGGAGCCCCGTCATGACCTCCTCCGATCCGGGCATCAGCCCGCCTGCTTAGCCGCAATGACTGCGGCCTGTCGGCGGGTCAGGGAGCCAACGGCCTTGACGACCTGAGTTAGCTCGCTCTTTGCCGCGCCGGTGAAGCGGCCCCGGCATCGCGGGCGCGCTCGACACTCACACATGGCTGTGCGGCCAGATCGACAGACGATGGCGAGCGGCTCGCATTCGGGTTACTCGGGGCATTGGCGCGAGCACCGCCAGCACCAGCACGCCCCGACGCATCCTTGCGCACGCTTCTCGTGCTGTGCACGCGGGCACGGTCCAGCATTTCGGAGCGCGCGCCCATCTTGAGCAGGGTGAGAATTTGGCCCGTGTCACTGCGCACGCCCTCAATGCCGGTCGAGAGCCGCTCGACACTGAGGGGCTTGTCGGCAAGCAGGAATCCTTGGTCGCCCGCTCTCATTGGGTCTCCTGGTCATGCTCGTATCGCTCGCAGAGGTAAGGGATGACCGGCAGCGTGCCCGCGCGGACTTCCGCCATGTACGATTCGAGGCCCTTGAATTTCTTAAGCTTGGCGCGGAGTGGTTCCAAGCTACGTTCGAGCCGCTGCGCAGTTGCGACAACAGGAGCGCCGCCCGGAAGGTCTTCGAACGCTTCCTGCGCGATCAGCGTGCTGAAGCGCGCGATGTGCTCGTCAACGGCGGAAACCACTCGCTCCAGTTCTTTGGCGAGCGGCTGCGTCTCGCTCGCGGTCTGGATCATCGCCGTGGTGATCTGCGTCACGAACCCGGCCATAATGCTCTCCGTCCCGCGAAGCAGCGCGTACTGGTGCGCGACGCGTGAGTCCGGCTCCATCGTGGGGCTCAATCCCAGCAACCAATCAATGCTCACGGAGTAGACTTCCGCCGCCTGCTTCAGGAAGCGCCAGTCACGCGGCGTAGGGCGCTCACCGCTCTCGATCAGCGAGAGTTGCGTCGAGTTCGCGTAGCCGAACTTTTCCGCAGCCTCCACCGCCAGCATGCCCTGCATCACGCGAGCCACAATCAGCTTGTGGCGCAGGTCTTCAAGCTCTGACGGCAGGCTGCGATTGCGCACGAAGCGCGTGAGCGAGGACCTCACGCACACGTCGCGCTGGGCAGCCGTCATTTCTGCGGCCGTCTTGCGTCCGCGCCTCGGAGCGCTGGCCGGTGCTTCGTGTTGAATCGCTTCACTCATTTTTGGCTCCCCGTGAGTGTGCGTGCGGCCACTTCCAATCGATTTGCGACGGCCTCCAGGCGCTCAATCGGCGACAGTGCGGCAGCGCGCACGCGGGTCGAGCGCCACCGCTCCTTGCTGGCCCGATGGTGAATCGTGTTCGCCTGAACGCCGTAGCGCCGCGCGAGCACCTTGGCAGACTCGCCCCCACGGTACAAGCGCTCGACCTCGGCCCACGCCTCGCTGGTAAGGCGCGAGCCCATCACGCATCCTCGCCGAGGATGCTCAGATCGAACAACGGGGCGCTTGCGAGAAATGCCTTCGCGCGGGCAACTTGCTCGCGCTTTTCCGCAAGTTCCCGCCGCCAGCAGAGAAGGTCATCAGCAGTCGGCTTCAGCAGGCCGCCGCGCTCGATTTGGCCGTCGTCCAGACCGGCTTCGACCAAGCGTTCGCGGTGATCCGCGCGGGCGCGCTCGAAGCCGCGAATCAGACCTTCGAGATGAGGAATTTCGACGCTTCCGACGTCTAGTTCAGTGCGCACTGCGCGGCTGACATACGCCGCGAATTGCCTCTGCGATTCCTTGCAGAATGCATCGAGCGTGGCACTCCCCTCGCGGGCATCGGCGATCATGCGGTCCAGCGCAGCAGCCTCATCGGCCAGGCGCGCGCACAGCGCAGACTCGTCGGCGGAGCCAAGCTCGACGGCTTCAGCCACGATGCCGACCGGCCCCGCCGCCTCGATCAGCGCTGCACGCCGCGTGGCTATTCGGCGAGCGAGATACATGACAGATGAGCTTTTCAGCGCATTGAAAATGACACGCTGCGCGATGGCGTCGTCGGTTCGGAGGAGGGTTTCGAGTGCGGTCATAGAGCGGTTTCGCTGTGTGTTTGGGAGATGCCATGCTCGCACCAGAAAAGCACGACGACCGACTGCGTTTTCCATAAAAGCCAGGTGCGAGCGCAAACCGAAAACGTTGCGCTTCATGGTTCGATCTGGCACGCGCACGCATGCGCGCACGCACGCGCTCCGTGTAAAAAAATTCCGGTACCCGGCATGCTCTCAATCCGCCAAAGGCACGCCACACATAGCTCAGCGGGATTTCCTCAATCGAACTCCACCACCATGGCGAAACATACGCAGGAAACGAGCACCAGTCAAACAGCAGAAACGCAATTTGAGGGCGGCGTGCCCGGCCTGGACGATCTGATCCAGCAAGGGGCACGGCGAATCATCCAGCAGGCAATCGAGGCGGAACTGGCGGCGATGCTTGAGCAGTATTCGAATGTGAAGACGATGGACGGCCGGCGCGCGGTCGTGCGCAACGGCTACCTGCCAGAGCGCGAGATCGTCACGGCGGTGGGCCCGGTACCGGTGAAGGTTCCGAAGGTTCGCGACCGCTCGGGCTCGGGCATCAAGTTCAATTCATCGGTCGTGCCGCCTTATGTGCGCAAGTCACCGCGCGTGTCGTCGTCGCTGCCGTGGCTGTACCTGCGTGGGGTGTCGACCGGCGACATGGGCGACGCCCTGTCGGAGTTACTGGGCGAACAGGCCAAAGGGCTGTCAGCGAGCGTTGTGAGCCGCCTGAAGGCCGCCTGGGCAGACGAGTTTGAGCAATGGAACAAGCGGGACCTGTCGAACTCACGCTGGGTCTACTGGTGGGCCGATGGCATCCACACGCAGGCGCGAACGGAGGATTCCGACGGTCAATGCCTGCTGGTGATCATCGGCGTGAAGCCGGACGGCGAGAAGGAGCGCGTTGCGCTCTGCGACGGTTACCGCGAGTCGAAACAATCGTGGATTGAACTGCTGCTCGATCTGAAAGCGTGCGGCCTGCAGGCGCCGCCACTGCTCGCGGTTGGTGACGGCGCGATGGGACTATGGGCGGCACTGGACGAGGTGTTCCCGCAGACGCGACATCAGCGCTGCTGGTTCCATAAGGTCGGAAATATCCTCAACGCGATGCCCAAGTCGCAGCACGGCAAGGCCAAGGCAGCGCTCGCAGAGATCTGGAATGCCGCGACGCGCGCCGATGCGATTGTTGCGTTCAATCAGTTCGTCGACGTGTACGCGGCCAAGTACCCGAAGGCGGTCGAGAAGCTCACGAAGGATCGAGACGCACTGCTGGCGTTCTACGACGTTCCTGCGGAGCACTGGCAGCATGTGCGGACCACGAATCCGATCGAATCGACGTTTGCGACGGTACGCCATCGCACGAGCCGCACGCGCAACTGTCTGTCGCGCTCGACCTTCCTCGCGATGGCGTTCAAGCTGATTGAAGCGGCCGAGCAGACCTGGAGGAGAATTCGTGGTGCCGAGAAAATTGATCAGCTTCTGAAGGGCGTCCCCTTCAAAGACGGAACCCCGGTGATCGACAGCACACCGGCTCCTCAAGCGCTGGCCGCCTGATCATGCCGCCCCGCCCGCGTACACCAGTATTGACGATTGCTCTCCCAAAACTCGCGGTCGCGCTCGCTCGACTGCATCACGCGGTCGAGTGGGACGCGCCCGAGCGAAGCAATGAGCCGGTCGTTAAGCTCGCCGAGCGGCATTTCCATCGAGCAGAACAGCACGGGATGGTCCTCGGCGACATGCGCCGCGACGTTCATGGCGAGACTCGTTTTGCCCGCGCCCGGACGCGCTGCGACGATGCAGAGCCAGCCGGGACGCAGCCCGCCGTTCAGGCGCGCGTCGAGTGCCTCGATCCCTGTCGATATCGCAGGTGTCGCGCCAGTCGAGCGGGCCTCAAGCGCGGCCAGATGGTCGCCCAAGGCATCGCGTGCCGACTTCGGCTCTTGCTTTGTCGTCCCATCGGCCAACTTCTCCAGCGCCGCCGCAGCGCGGTCTACGAGCGTCGCCGCGTCGTCTGGCCTCTGGCCGACGGAGTCGCGAATCTCGCCCGCCACCGTCAGCAGGCGGCGCTTCAGCGCGCGGTCGCGCACGATGCCTGCGTAGCGGGCGATGTTCGCCGCGCTGGGAGTGTTCTGCGCCAGCGCGTTCAAGTACGCGAGCCCGCCCACCTGCTCGGCCTTGCCGCCCGCCTGAAGTGCCGAGAAGACCGTCACCACGTCCGCGCCGCCATCGGCAATCAGCCTCGTGACTGTGCCAAAAATCATCCGATGGTCGGCGCGATAGAAGCGCTCCGCGCGCAAGCCCCCGATGCCGTCGATCGCATCGTTGTCGAGCAGTAGGCCACCCAGCACCGATTGCTCGGCCTCCACGGAGTGCAGCGCGCGCTGCGTATCAGGCGCGTTCATGCCGCCTCCCTGTGCTGCCTGCGTGCCTGCTCGCCTACCGTTGTCAGCGCGCACTCACCATCGGGGCGCAGAAACCAGAGCCGAAACCAGTTGCCACGCACCGACTTGCGGTACACGGAGCGCCAGTCCTTGTAGCGCTTCGCGTCCGGCAGGCCGTACCGTGACTTGAACTCGTCCCAATGAATGCGCAAGTAGTCCATCGGAATGCCGCTCTTGTCGGCGTAGTCGAAAACCGGATCTCCCTCAGGGATGGGTTTTTCGCCTGCCTCGCGGCATTGCGCCAGAAACGTCTTGAGCGTTATCGCCGATCGTTTTTTTGAATGCTCGGCTCCGCCCCCCTCGGGGGGTATGGGGGGAGTAGTTAACTCTCCTCTTCTCTTATCTGTCGTGAAATCGCGTGACATTGCGTGACATTGCGTGATACCGCGTGACTCGCCGTGACCTTGCGTGTCGTCATTGGATGCTCCCGCAACGGATGCACGCTCGCGCTCGCGCTGCTCTCGCTTGCGCTGCGCGGCGGACTTTGCGCCCGTTACCGGGTCTCCAGCGTCCTCACGCTTCGGCTGGCGGCGCTCCCAACCATCGATGCGCCCCGCTTGAATCATGCCCTTGTCGGAAAGCGCAGCGAGGATGCGCGCGCACGTGCCGTCCTCCACGTCGAGCAGAGCGTCGTGGGCCTCGCAATCGAAACCCGCCACGTCACCGCGCGTCACGCCTTCCTCACCACCAGCGATGTTGCTGGCGGATTCGAGCAAGCAGACCCAGACCGCCAGCACGTTCGCGACGGTCTGCCCGCTACGACGCGCCACCCACTTCAGCTTCGGATCAGACGAAGTGCCATGCCACAGGCGAAACCAATCCATCACGCGCCCCCGTTGGCTTTGGCTTTAGCGTCCCTACGGATGGCCGCTCGCATCAACGAGACGTAGGCGCGAAGCCCCGTGCAGATGTGGTGACCCAACTCCTGTTTTCCCGAGGCGGGCTCACGTTTCATTGAATGAGAAAGCGCCATCATGTTCGGGCGCAGGTCGCGGATTTGGTCGCGGTGAGACATTTACGCGCGCTCCGAACGGGCAGCAATGCTGCTTTCGATCCACTCAGAAATCTCGGCCTCGACCCAAGCGGTCGATCGACCGCCGATCTTTACGCACGCCGGGAATTTCCCGCGCCTCATGAGTTCATAAATGTTTGATCGTCCGAAACCCACGCGGTGCATGACCTCGTCAATACGCAGCGGTCGCGGTGGATTCCCCGACAGCGGGACGACGGGGTGGCGGCGGGTGGCGCAGTTTTGATAATGGTGCAGGCCTCCACCGTCACCCTGCGCAGCAGCAGGCGCACCGCCACCCATTTCCGGAATGGCTTTGCCCGCGCAGCACGACTTGCGGCCTCCCTCAAGATGGGCGAACTCGCTGCGCTCATGCGAGCGACCGACGAGGTATGCGTTCTGGACCGTTTCCGACAAATCACCCGACGAATAATCTACGACCGTGCCCATTCTTTAATCCTATTTCGTGCGCTTCTGATTGAAGACGGGCGGATTCTGACAAGTTCAAGCGATTTTGAAAAGCATGCAAGCTACTGATTTTATTTGTTATTTATCAGGATCCTGATAATAAGGGCTCTAACAAAAGCGCACAAGTAATTGATTTGAAAGCGGGTAGGTTTTTCAGGGCAAGTGATTTCCGCGACGCAATGCCATGCAAAAAAAAATTTATCGGGCCTGCCAGACGGCCAGAAAAACGTGGATGCAACCGGCTTTGTGGTTGCGCCAGTAGTCGCGCGAGCTACAACCGCATCATCGTAACCATCGCCGAACTCGATGGAGCGAGCAGGGGTAGCACGAGGCGAAGGATTTCTCAGATTAAGTGGGCAGCGCGCCCGTTTTGGGGGTATTTTTGGGGGTACCTAGATAGCGATAAAACAACAGATGCCCACCAGCATTGAAATAGCAAGGATTATTTCATTCCGGCCCGAACCACCCCCTTCCCTGCAAAGCCTTATCCAAGAAGGCTCCGCTGCCTTACCCAGGGTGTTCCTATGGTAACCACCGCCATGAACCTACGCACTGGCGCGCACGTTAACCATAAAGATCGACCTCAAGACCACTGACGTTGGCCAAACGGCCCGGATGATTGATACGTTCAAGGCCGCATTTTGCGACCCAAGAATGAAAACGACCGCACGTAGCGGTCGCTCTCTGCCTTCTCTCTCAGTCTCCAACCAGTTAAGGCCCGGTCGTTTGCGCGCCTGTCGTATATACGGAGAACGCCTCAACCTTTTCGAGGAAAACCTCGCACTTCAGGATGAAGTCCGTTGCATCCGCCTGTTGGAACGGAGCAGCAAGTTTATGGTCGGCGGTCGTGCGCGTTTTCTTCAGGTCGATCAACACATATGCGATCTGCTTACCCTTGATCGAATGCTGCTTGAAGCGCTCCAACCGCTCGTGCTCGCCGCCCGCGAACGGATTCGGCGGCAAACACGCGTCTGCAACACTGAGAGCTTTATGGTACGCGGCATAGTATGCATGCGACGCGGCCGACCGCCACTCGCACTCCCCCGCGCCGTTGCTCAGCGTTTCCGCAGGCACCGGATCCTCAAATTGCTCGCAAAGTGCCTCCGCAATCGCGAAGTTAACTTCGGCGCAACGCCGCGCCGTTTCATCAATGAAAAGTTCGTATCGCAGTTGATCCTTCACCTGCACGAGAGTCGTCTGCCTGACAAGATAGCCCTGCGCGCGTACTGCCGTAACAGCAGCATCGATCAGCCTGGCTCTCAACTCTGGGGTTGTACTATGGTCGTCTGCAATGCTTAGCAGATGCCTGGCGGACTCTTTGTAGGCGTCACTAAAGCCGATGTTGACTTTCTCACCAATCTCAAGCACCTCCTCAAAACGAAGTGCTTTCTCCAAGGCTCTCAACACAGCCATCCTGCCGTCCCTGGTGGTGACCAGGCCCAGCAGCCGACGCGCCATATCAACAGCAAGTTCCGTCTCTCCGACGATGCTGAAGATGGAGCATGCGTTACCGAGAACCGGCTCGTCCATAGGCGCTAGTTTGACCGCGTTATTCAACGCCTCAACGCTCTCGCGATGTTTCCCCTGAAGAAACATCGCCGCGCCGATTGCCATCCAGGCGTAAGCGGGATCTATAGCGTCCCTCTCAAGCAACGTGCGTGCTTCACGCTCATGACGCTTTACCGCCAGATCGTTGCTTATCCCATGGGCGACCATATGGTACAGCTCATTAAGAACGGGCAGTGCGTCGATTTTGTCTATTGTCGGGTGACGTTCCTTCCGCAGTAACGCATGGCATTTTTATCAAAGAATGTCCGCTGAAATACATAAACCCGCGATAGCACAATACCCGAATCCGAGGCTTGGCAAGCCGTGTCAGTGCAGTGCTTGCCCTCGCGGCGCGCCGCCCGGCAAAACCCGCTGCGTTGCCCCGCGCTCGATAGCCGCAGATTAAATGTCACAGCGCCGGAATAAACTGCAACTCGCAGCGCGCGGATCCACCCGTCACTCATTCGTCCATAGGTAACGCATGGCTCAACGTGATGACGCGTCCTTCTTCGATCGGCTCATCGCGCCGATGCTCAAGCATCTTCGCCATATCGCCAGCCTTACTCAAGGCGAGCATTCGGTCGACGATCTTAAAAGCGAAGCTTGGCTCATCGCCGAAGAACTCAAGGAAGAACGTGGCAGCGCGCTCGAGCCAGAGAATGCGAATCTTCAGGAAACTATCGTTGCTCGGCTTCACAAGCGGTTCGGTCGCTTCGTGAACCGTGCCATGCGCTTTGCCGTCCGCCTCGATCGGGAGGAGCGCGACGACGATGGCAACTTCAGCGGAAACGCTGTATCCGCCCGTCTCGCGGGCCCGAGGACCCACGAGCCGGAAGTGGCCATGGAGCTCGAAGAGGAGGCAGCCGACTTCGCACGCGTCATCCATGCCCAGTTCTCCGAGGCAGTCGCGTACTACCACGTGTTCGACCAATTCGACGACGATAGCGACGCGATTGCCCGATATCTCGCGATCCAGTCGACGACGCTCGATGCGCGGCTCTCCCGGGCAAGGGCTACTGCGCTCCGCCAGCCCTCCGTTTTCGACGGCGTGGCAAGCATTCCGGCAGATTTCCGGCCTCCTCGAGGGAGATGGCGCCGCCGCCGGCATGCACCCGCCCGTTTCCGGCGTGTCTGCGGCGCCATGCGGCCGGCACAGAAGCATCTTTTCCTACGCTATGGCGCCGTCTTCAGATAGCATAACCAAGCAAAGTCCCGCTGCGTGCCCGGCTTCTCAGCCATGCTGAAAGCACTGGGCGCCGCTGCCTTTAGCTCGGCGATATGCAGCCCACCGCACCGCGACTTTCACCGACACTCCATATACGCGTTCAACGCCGATGCACCGATCGAAACCACGCCGAGCACCGCGCCCACGCCAGTCTCGAACGTGACCGCCGTGACGCCCACGTTGCCTGCCACTTCCATCAGCGCGCCCACGCATTTGCTGCGCTCGTTGTCGCTGCCGGCGAGACCCATCGCCTGCCCGGCTTTGGTGACGAGCGTCGCGCCGATAAGCGATACCGCGGCGGCAGGCGAGGCGAGGCGCGATCCCTCGCCGACCGCCGCCAGTACGCGCAGGCTCATCGTGAGCTTCGCCTCGGAGACGACGAACGTAGTGCTTTGCACTGCAAAGCGGGCGTTCTTCGACATCTCGATCTTCTCGGCTGCCGCGCCCGCAACGCCCACGCCGTCGGCGACGGCATCGCCCCAATGCCGCTCTGAGACGGACTTCAGAAAATCAAAGGTCGCGCTGAGCAGTTTGGGATTGTCTGCGACGTACGCTGCTGATTCGCCTCCGTAACACGTGAGCGCTTCAGACCAATCGGATAACGTCACCACCGTGTCGTTCGCCATCGCGTCACCTGTTTTTTTTCGTGCGAATGCCCAAGCTGCCCGCATCGGGAACCGCGAAAAGGTCTCTCTCCGGGCACCAGTCTCACCACCCCATTGTGCCAAGCCTGGTCGCAAAACGGCCGCACTTACGTGGTCTACCGCACACGGCGACACGAATGCGCCGGCCGGCTTACGCGTCACGAGTTCGCACCGCGGTCACGCCGGCCGACGAAGGTACACCCCCGTTCTGGCTTCAGATCGAGAGACAGGGGCGCGCGCTGCGATGAACCTGTCGTGGCATCAGCTCGTTCAGCGCAAATTCGTCTGCGCCAGCTCCACCACCTCGTCCCCTCGCCCGCTCAGCACCGCGCGCAGCATATAGAGGCTGAACCCCTTCGCCTGCGCCCATTGCAGCTTCGGCGGCATGGCCAGCTCGTGCTTCGTCGTCACCACGTCCACGAGCGCCGGGCCGTCATGCGCGAACGCCTCGCGCAACGCGTCGTCGAGCGACTCCGAAGTTTCCACGCGCACGCTGAAAAGACCCGCGCCTTTCGCGATATCGGCGAAATTGGTCGCCACGAGATCGGTGCCCGTCTCCACGTAGCCGCCCGCCTTCATCTCCATCGCAACGAATCCCAGCGAGCCGTTGTTCAGGACAACGATCTTGATCGGCAGATCGAGCTGGCGCGCCGTGAGGATGTCGCCGAGCAGCATTGAAAGGCCGCCGTCGCCCGAAAGCGAGATCACCTGGCGCCCGGCATGCGCGGCCTGGGCGCCCAGCGCCTGCGGCATCGCGTTCGCCATCGAGCCGTGGTTGAACGAGCCGTGCAGACGGCGGCGCCCGTTCATCGTCAGATAGCGCGCGGCCCAGAGCGTGGGCGTGCCGACGTCGACAGCAAAGATCGCATCGTCGGCGGCCAGCGCATCGAGGCGCGAGGCCACGTATTGCGGATGCAATGGCTTGCCCGCGGGCGCCGGTCGCGCAAGGTCGTCGAGCCCCTTGCGCGCGTTCGCGTAGTGCTCGCGCGCGCGGTCGATGAAATGGCGTCCGGTCTTGCGCGTGAGCCGCGGCGTCAGCGCGCGCAGGGTCTCGCGCACGTCGCCGATCAGCCCGAGCGCGAGCGGTGCGCGCTTGCCGAGCGCGCCTGCGTCGCGGTCGATCTGCACGATGTTCGCGTGCTCGGGATAGAAGTTGCGATATGGGAAGTCAGTGCCGAGCATCACGAGCGTGTCGCACGACATCATCGCGTGATAGCCGGAGCTGAAGCCGATCAGCCCCGTCATGCCCACGTCGTACGGGTTATCCCATTCGACATATTGCTTGCCGCGCAGCGCATGCACGGTCGGCGCGCCGAGGGTGTCGGCGAGCGCCACCACTTCGTCGTGCGCGCCCTTGCAGCCGCTGCCGCACAGCAGCGTGACGGCCTCGGAGCGGTTGAGCAGGTCCGCCAGCCGGTCGATGTCCGCCGAGGCCGGCAGCGTCGCGGGCCGTGCGTGCTGCGCCCAGACCGGCTCTTCCTCCGGCCCGTCGAGCAGCGCCACGTCGCCGGGCACGACGATCACGGCCACGCCCTTCTTGTCGATGGCGGTGCGCAGCGCCGTGGCGAGCACGCGCGGAAACTGCGCCGCGTTCGTCACGAGCTCCACGTAATGGGCGCACTCGCGAAAGATTTCGGTCGGGTGCGTTTCCTGAAAGTAGCCGAGGCCGATCTCCGTCGACGGAATGTGCGCGGCGATGGCCAGCACCGGCGCGTGATTGCGGTGGCAGTCGTACAGGCCGTTGATGAGGTGCAGGTTACCGGGGCCGCAACTGCCCGCGCATACCGCGAGCCGGCCGGTCGCGGCAGCTTCCGCGCCCGCGGCGAACGCGGCCACTTCCTCGTGCCGCGTGTGCATCCAGCGGATCGTGCCGAGCTTGCGCAGGCTCGCCGAAAGCCCGTTCAGGCTGTCGCCGGTCACGCCCCAGATACGCTCGACGCCCACTGCTTCGAGCGTCTTGGCCAGATAATCCGCGATCGTCTTCGCCATGCTGTTCTCCTCGTGTACGAAAAGGCGCAGCGCCCGGCGCCTCGCGGCGCCCCGGCGCTACGTTCCAGGCAAGGGGGATGAGGTGGCCGCGGTGCGCCGGCGCGGCGTGCCCGTGGCGGATGGGCAGCGCGCGACGCAGGCGTCGGCCAGATCATCGCGCTACGTTACGCCATCCTCGCGAGACACGCCGCGAAGCGTCACAACCCGGCCGCACGGGGAGCGCGAGGCTTCGTTCGCCGTCGAAGCTGCCGTGCGGAAAAGCGCGTTCGCTTCGGGCACAGGCGCGGGCCGGGCGCGAACGTTCGCTAAAATGCTGCAGTTTGTAGCCGTCGGCGTCTTGTCATGAACCTCGAAAGCATTCTCTTTACCCAAGGCTTCGGCACGCGCCGCCAATGCCGCGGCCTGATCCTCGAAGCGCGCGTGGCCGTCGCGGGCGAGCCCTGCACCGATCCGCTCGCGACCTTCGATACCCAAGGCCTCGTGTTCAGCGTCGACGGCACGCCCTGGCCGTTTCACGCGCGCGCCTATCTCGCGTTGAACAAGCCCGCGGGCTACGAGTGCTCGCGCGACCCGCAGCATCATCTGAGCGTGTTTCACCTGTTGCCGCCGCAGTTCGCCGCGCGCAACGTGCAATGCGTGGGGCGTCTCGATCAGGACACGACCGGCCTGCTGCTGCTCTCCGACGATGGCCAGTTCGTGCACGCCTTCACTTCGCCCAAACGCAAGGTACCCAAGGTCTACGTGGCCACGACGCGCCATCCGCTCGACGAGGCGCAGTTGCAGGCGCTGCGCGAAGGCGTCCTGCTGCACGGCGAACGCGAGCCCAGCGCCGCCGTCGCCGCCCATGCGCGCGGCGAGCAGGAGCTCGAGCTGAGCGTGCTCGAAGGCAAATATCACCAGGTCAAGCGCATGGTGGCCGCGGCGGGCAACCGCGTGGAGACGTTGCATCGCGAGCGTATCGGCGGCTTCGCGCTGCCTGCGGATCTGGCCCCGGGCGCATGGAAATGGCTCGACGCGGCCGCGCTCGACGCGCTGCGCAACACGGGGTAAACCACGGCCCGCGCCGCGCACGGCCGGCCCTTTGTGCGCTCGCACACTGAGGGCGGCTCGGCCGCCCCGCTTTGCGCCGCGCCGCAGCATGCCCTTCCAGATGTTCCGCCCTATACTCCTTTCAAGAACGATTACAAGTTGCAAGGAGGGGCATCATGATCATCAACGGCTCATTCGAAATCTCTTTCGTGTTGATGGCATTCATGGCGCTGGGGGCGATTCTGATCGGCGGCTTGCTGGCGTCGATGCATTTCCGGCATCAATACCATCCCAATCTGATCGGGGCGCTCATCGGGGCCCTGTTCTGCTTCCTCTTGCTCGAGGCGCTGCCGGCAATCACGTGAACGGCACGCTTTGCGCCGCGCCGCCCGCCCGGGCTCACGGGCGCGGCGGCAGCGTGCGCAAAAAGGCATCGACGTCGGGATAGCGCAGGCGCACGCGCAATTCGCGCTTGAGCCGCACGTTCGCGAGCCGGCGAGATTCCCGCATGAACGACAGCAGCGTCGGGGCGAGTTCGCGCTCGGCCTGCATGCGGCCGATGCGCGGCGCGCGCGCAAGTCCGAATGCGTCCGCCACGCGGTCGAAATACTCTCCCATCTTCAGTTCGCTGTCGTCGCTGGCGTGAATGACGCGCGCCGGGCGCCCGTGCGTGGCGAGGCGCAGCAGGATCGCCGCGAGATCGTCGGCGTGGATGTGGCTCGTGTAGACGTCGTCGGGCCCGGCGAGCGCCGGCGTACGCTTCTCCAGCCGCGCGAGCGGCAAGCGGCTGGCGGCGTAGATGCCGGGGATGCGGGCGATGGTCGCCTTGAGCGCGCCGCGCGCCGTGGCGCGCCGCAGCTGCCGTTCGGCGGCCACGCGCCGTTTCGCGCGCGCGTTGGCGGGACGCGTTGGACGGGTTTCGTCGATGCGCGCGCCGCCGCAATCCCCATAGACGCCCGTGGTGCTCGCGTAGACGAGCGTCATGCGCACCGGGTGTGCGCGGGCGGCACGGCAGATGCGCTCGGGTACAATAGAGAGCGCTTTCGGACCCGATGTACGCGCCGATATCGACGGTAATGCAAGCATTGGCGCACGTGTCAACGCGCCTCTGGCCGCGCGGCTCGACGCCCCGTTCTGGACAGGCCGCGCCGCTGAACGCCGACGTGTTTTGAGCGCCGCAATCAGCCTGCGCGTGCGCAAATCGTCGTCGCCGTCCTGGGCGGCAGGCGGCGCGAGGTGCAGCACGACGCTCGCGAGGCCGGCGAGGCGCTTCAGCCGCGCACGCACGTCCAGGTCGCCAGCGACCGGCACCGCGCCCGCGGCGCGCAGCGCCCCAGTCTGTTCCGGGCGGCGCGTGAGCGCGAAGATGCGCGGCCGGCCGCGCCGCGCCTGTAACTGGGCGACGCAGCGCAGGCCGACGTCGCCGCAGCCGACAATGAGAATGCGCGCGCGGCGCAAGGTTCGTGTGGCAATCATGGTGGACCCATTTTAGCCGTCGGCACCAGACACAACCTGGCTTAACCCCCGGGATTACAGATTACTGACTTGCTTTCTCGAATATGGTCTTCAACGTAACGCTCAAGCAAAGTGGCCGGCAGTTTCAGGTCGAACCCGACGAACCCATCCTCAATGCGGCCCTGCGCCAGGGCATCGGCCTGCCGTACGGCTGCAAGAACGGCGCATGCGGCTCGTGCAAAGGCACGGTCTGCAGCGGCGAGGTCGAGCAGCGCGCACACGCCGCGTCGGCGCTCTCGAACGACGAGAAGACGCGCGGCATGGCCCTCTTCTGCTGCGCGACGGCGCAGACCGACCTCGAAATCGACATCCGCGAAGTGGCCGGCGTCGGCGACATGCAGGTGCGCAAGCTGCCCACCCGCATCGCCGCGATCGAGCGCCGCGCCGACGACGTCATCGTCCTCAAGCTGCAACTGCCCGCCAATGAGCGCCTGCAGTACCTCGCGGGCCAGTACCTCGAGTTCATCCTCAAGGACGGCACGCGCCGCAGCTACTCGATGGCCACCGCGCCGCACGAGGAAGGCCCGCTCGAGCTGCACATCCGCCACATGCCGGGCGGCAAGTTCACCGACCACGTCTTTTCGCAGATGAAGGAGCGCGACATCCTGCGCTTCGAGGCGCCGCTCGGCACCTTCTTCCTGCGCGAGGATTCGGACAAGCCCATCGTGCTGCTCGCCTCGGGCACCGGCTTCGCGCCGCTCAAGGCGATCGTCGAGCATGCGGTCCACAAGAACCTGAACCGCCCGATGACGCTTTACTGGGGCGCGCGCCAGAAGAAGGACCTGTACCTTCTCGATCTCGCCGGGCAGTGGGCGAAGGACGTCCCGAACTTCCGCTTCGTGCCGGTGCTCTCCGAGCCGGCCGCCGGCGACAACTGGACCGGCCGCACGGGCTTCGTGCACCGCGCCGTGATCGAGGACCTGCCCGATCTCTCGGGCTACCAGGTCTATGCGTGCGGCGCGCCGGTGATGGTGGAATCGGCGCAGCGCGACTTCTCGCAGCATCATGGCCTGCCCGAAGACGAGTTTTACGCGGACTCGTTCACGAGCGCCGCGGATCTCGCGAACCCCGTCTGAGCGGCGCAGGGGCCGGCGCGCGCGCCGGCCGTCACGAAAAATTCTTCCGCCGATCGAAGCAAAACGGCACATTGACGGTTTACAGCGCCGCCGCGCTTATCGTATTCTTGCGCCCATGAACCGCATCCTGTCCGCTCTCCGACGTCGCCGCTTGCCCCATCTCCAGGGCCTGGCTTAGTTCGAGAACGCGCGTTGCACGGGGGTTGAACCCCCAACGCACATGTAGTTCGAATCACGAAAGCCACGGCCAGTCCGTGGCTTTTTGTTTGTCTGCCGGTTTTGACGGCTTCTTTCCAACCCTTGTTGCAATCCCCGCGCGGAGCCCGTTGCCATGAATTTTTCCGAGTACCCGATCGAGTCGCTGATGTACATCACCAACCGGCCCGAAATCGTTTTCACGCATGGCAAGGGGTCGTGGCTGTACGACAACGAAGGCAAGCGATATCTGGACTTCATCCAGGGCTGGGCCGTCAACAGCCTCGGACACTGCAACGAAGGCATGATCGAGGCGATGGAAAAGCAGGCGCGCCTGCTCATCAACCCGTCGCCGGCGTTCTATAACGAGCCGATGGCGAAGCTCGCGGGCCTGCTCACCGAGCACAGCTGCTTCGACAAGGTGTTCTTCGCCAACAGCGGCGCGGAAGCCAACGAAGGCGCGATCAAGCTCGCGCGCAAGTGGGGCAGGAAGTTCCGCGACGGCGCCTACGAGATCATCACGTTCGACCACAGCTTCCACGGCCGCACGCTCGCGACGATGTCGGCGAGCGGCAAGCCGGGCTGGGACACGATCTACGCGCCGCAAGTGCCGGGCTTCCCGAAGGCGGACTTGAACGATATCGCCTCTGTCGAGAAGCTCATCACGAGCAAGACCGTCGCCGTGATGCTCGAGCCGATCCAGGGCGAAGGCGGCGTGATCCCCGCCACACGCGAATTCATGGAGCAACTGCGCGCGCTCACGAAGAAGCACGGCATCCTGCTGATCGTCGATGAAGTGCAGAGCGGCTGCGGCCGCGCAGGCACCCTGTTCGCCTACGAGCTCTCGGGCATCGAGCCCGACATCATGACGCTCGGCAAGGGCATCGGCGGCGGCGTGCCGCTCGCGGCGCTGCTCGCGAAGAAGGAAATCGCCGTGTTCGAAGCGGGCGATCAGGGCGGCACCTACAACGGCAATCCGCTGATGACGGCCGCGGGCTATTCGGTGATCTCGCAACTGGTGGCGCCTGGCTTCCTCGAAGGCGTGCGCGCGCGCGGCCAGTATCTGCGCGAAAAGCTGCTGGAGCTGTCGGCGGAGCGCGGCTTCCAGGGCGAGCGCGGCGAAGGGCTGCTGCGCGCGCTGCTGCTCGGCAAGGACATCGGCCCGGAGATCGTCGAGAAGGCGCGCCTCATGCAGCCCGACGGCCTGCTGCTCAACGCGGCACGCCCGAACCTGCTGCGCTTCATGCCCGCGCTCAACGTGACGAACGAAGAGATCGACCAGATGATGGCGATGCTGCGCACGGTGCTCGATTCGCTCTAAGCACGCAACCCAGGTACGAGGCGCTTTGTGTCCATTTCGATCCGCACCTTCGCCGTGGCCGATACCGACGCCGTGCTCGCGTTGTGGCTGGACGCGTTCCCTGAATACCGGGACGCGGGCCGCCCGCATCGCGATCCGCGTCTGTCGATCGCGAACAAGCTTGGTACGCAGCCCGAATTGTTCTTCGTGGCCGTGCGCGACGAGAGCAACGCGGATGACGATGACGAAAGCGGCGCGGTCGTCGGCACGGTGATGGCCGGTTACGACGGTCATCGCGGCTGGCTCTACTCGCTCGCCGTGGCCCAGGACGCGCGGCGCCTCGGCATCGGCACACGGCTCGTGCACCATGCGGAAAGTGCGCTGGCCGCGAGGGGATGTCCGAAGCTCAATCTCCAGGTGCTCAGCAGCAAGCCCGACGTGCTCGCGTTCTACGATGCGCTCGGCTATCGCGCCGATGCGGTCGTGAGCCTCGGCAAACGGCTCAGTATGCAGGAGCCCGAAGCAAGTGCATAACGACTGACGAACGGGCGCCCCGCCCGCGCCATTCGCCACGCCATGAAAAAAGCCGCATGGACTTCGCAGTCCATGCGGCTTTCGTTTTTCAGCGTCTGTCCCGCGGTCGCAAGAACCGCCGAGGCTCACTCGCCCAGATACGCCGCGCGCACCTTGGGATCGTCGAGCATCTGCTTCGCGTCGCCTTCCATCGTCACGAGACCGGAGTCCATCACGTAGCCGCGGTTCGCCGCCTGCAGCGCGAGCCGTGCATTCTGCTCCACCAGCAGCACCGTGATGCCCTCGCCCGAGATCGTGCGCACCACCTCGAAGATCTTCTCCACCATGATCGGCGAGAGACCCATCGAAGGTTCATCGAGCAACAGAAGCTTAGGCTTGCTGATGATCGCGCGCGCCATCGCCAGCATCTGCTGTTCGCCGCCCGAGAGCGTGCCCGCGAGCTGCGACGCGCGCTCCTTCAGGCGCGGGAAGAAGCCGAACATGCGGTCGACGTCCTTCTGGATGCCATCCCGGTCGTTGCGCAGGTAGGCGCCCATCTGCATGTTTTCGATGATCGACATGCGCGCAAAGATCCCGCGCCCTTCCGGCACCATCGCGAGGCCCTGCTTGAGCAGTTCATGCGCCGGCACGCCCTTGATCGACTTGCCCATGTACTCGATGTCGCCCGCCGAGTACGGCTTCAGGCCCGTGATGGCCTTCATGGTCGTGGTCTTGCCCGCGCCGTTCGCGCCGATCAGCGTGACGAGCTCGCCCTGCGCGACCTCCATATCCACGCCCTTCACAGCCTGAATGCCGCCGTAATTGACCTGCAGACCCTTGATTTTCAGAACCGGCGTAGCCATCAGTGAACCCCCGCGCCCAGATATGCCTCGATCACCTTCGGGTTCTTCTGCACGTCGTGCGGCAGGCCCTCGGCAATCACCTTCCCATAGTCGAGCACTGTCATGCGGTTGCACAGGCCCATCACCAGTTTCACGTCGTGCTCGATCAGCAGGATGGTCTTGCCATCGGCGCGGATCTTGTCGAGCAGGCGCGTGAGTTCGACCTTCTCGGTCGCGTTCATGCCCGCAGCCGGCTCATCGAGCGCGAGCAGCTTCGGATCGGTCGCGAGCGCGCGCGCGATTTCCAGACGGCGCTGGTGGCCGTACGAGAGATTGCGCGAGGTGTAGTCGGCGTACTGCGCGATGCCCACGTACTCGAGCAGTTCGATCGCGCGCTCCTTGATCTCGCGCTCTTCCTTGCGCTCCGAGGGCGTCTGGAACACGGCGCCCAGCAGGCCGTGCTTCGTGCGCACGTGACGGCCCACCATCACGTTTTCGAGCGCCGTCATGCCGCCGAACAGGCGGATGTTCTGGAAGGTGCGCGCGATGCCCGCCTTCGCGACCTGGTACACGGCGGTCGGCGTATAGGTCTGGCCGTCGAGCCGGAACTCGCCCGAATCGGGCGTGTAGAGACCGGTAATCACGTTGAAGAACGTGGTCTTGCCGGCGCCGTTCGGGCCGATCAGGCCGTAAATCGTGCCGGCCTCGATTTGCAGGCCCACATCGGAGAGCGCCTGCAGGCCGCCGAAGCGCTTGTTCACGCCCTTCACGGAGAGGCGGATTTGTTCGTTGCTCATATTCTCTATCTCCCCTTACGCGCGCACCGGCTTCTTGCTCGTGCGTTTCGCGATCTTCGCGATCTTGTCTTCGTGCTTCGCCGCGGGCCAGAGGCCTTCCGAGCGATAGAGCATGATGACGACCATGGCGAGACCGTAGAGCAGTTGTCGAATGACTTCGGTATCAACGATCTGGTGGCCGAACAGCGCGTGCTGCAGCGGGCCCATGGTCGAGCGCAGGAACTCGGGGAAGATCGACAGCAGCACCGCGCCGAGAATCACGCCCGGAATGTGGCCCATGCCGCCGAGCACCACGCAGGCCAGCACCACGACCGATTCCCAGAACGTGAACGATTCCGGCGAGACGAAGCCCTGGAACGCACCGAACATCGCGCCCGAGAGGCCGCCGAACGAGGCGCCCATCGCGAACGCGAGCAGCTTCACGTTACGGGTGTTGATGCCCATGGCCTTGGCGGCGATTTCGTCTTCGCGGATCGCGGCCCATGCACGGCCGATGCGCGAATGCTGCAGACGCGTACACACCCAGATCACGAACAGCGCGCAGATCACGAACACGTAGTAGTAGCAGTACACCGACGTGAACGTGAAGCCGAAGATCGTATGCGGCTGCGAGAGGTCCATGCCCGCGACGTGCAGCGGCGCCACGCCCGTGATGCCCTGCGGCCCGTTGGTGATGTTCACCGGACGGTCGAGGTTGTTCATGAAGATCCGGACGATTTCCCCGAAGCCCAGCGTCACGATCGCGAGGTAGTCGCCACGCAGACGCAGCGTCGGCGCACCGAGCAGCACGCCCGCGAGCGCCGCAAGCCCCATCGCACACGGCACTACGATCCAGTACGGCGTATGCATGCCGTTCGGGAACATGTGCGCGATCCACTCGAACTGGGTCGTGAGGTGCGGCGAGGTCAGCAGCGCGGCAACATAGGCGCCCACCGCATAGAACGCGATGTAGCCCAGGTCGAGCAGGCCGGCGAAGCCCACCACCACGTTCAGGCCCAGCGCGAGCATCACGTAGAGCATCGCGAAGTCCAGCACGCGCACCCAGTAGTTGCCGCCCGTGGCGCCGACCACGAAGGGCAGCGCGGCCACGACGATGGCCGTCACGATCCCGACCGTGAGGGTCTTGGTAGTGTTTTTCTCGGGGATGAGCGTCGTCGACGGCTCGATCGGTTGAATGGAAGTCATGTTGTGCTCCCCTCTCTTATGCGCGGTCCGCGACACGTTCGCCCAGCAGCCCCGACGGACGGAACACGAGCACGATGATCAGCACGATGAATGCAAACACGTCCTGATAGTTACTGCCGAACACCCCGCCGGTGAGGTTGCCGATGTAGCCCGCACCAAGCTGCTCGATCAGGCCGAGCAGCACGCCGCCCACCATCGCGCCGCCCAGGTTGCCGATACCGCCCAGCACCGCCGCCGTGAACGCCTTCATGCCGGGGATGAAGCCCATGTAGAAGTGCGCGTTGCCGTATTCGGAGGCGATCATCACACCGGCCAGAGCCGCCAGCGCCGAGCCGATCATGAAGGTGGCCGAAATCACGAAGTTCGGATTCACGCCCATCAGGCTCGCGACGTTCGGGTTCTCGGCGATCGCGCGCATCGCGCGGCCGAGCTTGGTCTTGTGCACGAGCAGCAAGAGGCCCGCCATCACGATGAATGCCACGGCGATGATGACGATTTCCGTGGGCGAGATCACGGCGCCGACGCTCGTGTCGGTCGCCTTGATCACGTTGATCGGATCGGTCGAGATCAGCTGCGGGAAGGCCAGCGGGTTACGCGACCAGATCATCATCGCGAGCGTTTCGAGCAGGATCGACACGCCAATGGCGGTGATGAGCGGGGCAAGCCGTGGCGCGCGCCGCAACGGCCGGTACGCGACTTTTTCGATCGTGTACCCGACCAAGGCGCAGACAATCGCCGCTATCACGAGCGCGATGCACAGCGTGGGGATGTTCCCGAGACCGGGGAAATGATTCTGCAGCACGTTGATCGCGGAAAGCGCAACCATCGCGCCGACCATGAGCACGTCGCCGTGCGCGAAATTGATGATGCCCAGAATCCCGTACACCATCGTGTAGCCCAGCGCGATGATGGCGTAGATGCTGCCAAGCACCAGCCCGTTCAGGATCTGCTGGATGAAAATATCCATTTAATGCTCCTTTGCCCGTGCGACCGGATTCGCGCTCGTCATCGGCCGGTGGGCGATGTTTTACGGAACCGCAACGACACTCTCGGGTACTGAAGAAAAAGACCGGTAAAGGTTGGCCACGTCCGGTTCGCATTGCCGCTGTGTTGCAGCTGCAGGCTCGCCGGAAGCGGATGCAAAAACGGCACCGTCGGATGGTTCGGTGCCGTCGGGTTCAACTACCTGTCACATTCGCGACGACGCATGCGCCACGGGCCTCGCGGCCTGCCTCGCGTACGTCATACGTCATGACTCCCTTTTTCGGGCTGCCCTTGGCCTCGCCACGGCCAGCGGCGTCGAACGACACCGCATGGCCGTGCACGGCTTCGGAGCA
Organism: Paraburkholderia sp. J63; assembly: GCF_905220245.1. NCBI lineage: Bacteria > Pseudomonadati > Pseudomonadota > Betaproteobacteria > Burkholderiales > Burkholderiaceae > Paraburkholderia > Paraburkholderia sp. J63. The sequence continues at coordinate 357,674 of NZ_CAJMZF010000002.1, forward strand.
GCCGGCAGACGGACCTTGTGTTCCTGCCGCGCTACCGTTTACGGCAACATCGGCCAGAATCTTTGGGTCCGCCACGAAAACCGCTTCCGTGCCGCCGCCTGCATATGCAACATGCATGCCAATTTTCATGGCGGCAGCGGCGATAGGGGTTCCGGCGGGCCTTGCGGCCCCCACTTGCGTCAAGCGCGCCTCATTGAGGTGCGCCCAGCCGTGGCTGTGTCCGGAACGCATATCGGTTTCCTCCGGGAGCGCAACGATCATCGATGTTGCGCTCATGCCCGTTTCGGCGCTGCGGACGAACCACACTGGGTGCGTTGCAACCGCAGCCGCCGAAGACGCGGCAAAAGCAAACTCGACTTGCATTAATCAGGTCTCCTGCGCCTTCCGAAATGCTTGTCTGTAGGGCCTCGCAAGTACGTTCGCCCCCCAGAACGCGCGCATTGTAACGCCAATTATGCGGCAGGCAATATTGTTGAACCGACAGGGTTTTCCTGCATTGCAACCACTTTTTGAAATAAGAAGACGATTCCGGTTGCACCGTGGTTGCGCCATATTTCCGTGCACCAGTTGCACCAAAATTCTGCACCATTCGCATCAAGTGTTGTTTCGGCATGGCGCGATGCCTTATCGGGCGGGCATCGCACGCCCTGTTCTGCGCATTTAAGTGAATACTGAGATTTAGCACCGAGTCGGTGCTCGGAGAGCTGGGAGCAGGTGAATCCCCTAAAAATAGGGGTCACAATATGAAATTCGACCCCGCCCTCTAGCGAAAACACTAATAAGACGAGGCTATGGCAACGTGGTTTACCTCACGTTTCGCACGATATCGCCCTATTTAACGGCGCACGGGATGCGCGGCCGTTTTCGCCGGCCATGAAAAAAGCGCGCCGTTGGCGCGCTTGATTGGGGAACCGCAGGCGAAGCCGGACGTTCAGGCCGGCTGCCCAAGACCGCGCGGCAGCGGGAACGCGATGCTCTCTTCGATACCCTCGAGCGCGCGCACATTGCGCACGCCAAGCTCGTGCAGACGCTGGATGATTTTCTGTGCGAGCGCCTCGGGCGCCGACGCGCCGGCCGTCAGGCCAATACGGCGCTTGCCTTCGAGCCAGAGCGGATCGATCTGGTCGGGCGCATCCACCATATAGGCGGGGATGCCGCGCTTTTCGGCCACTTCGCGCAGGCGGTTCGAGTTCGAGCTGTTCGGGCTGCCCACCACGATCACGATGTCGCATTGCGGCGCCATGAACTTGACCGCGTCCTGGCGGTTCTGGGTCGCGTAGCAGATGTCCTGCTTCTTGGGCTCGCGAATCGCGGGAAAGCGCGTCTTGAGCGCGGCGATGATCTCGGCGGCGTCGTCCACGGACAGCGTGGTTTGCGTGACGAACGCCACGCGCTGCGGATCGCGCAACTCGAGCGCGGCCACGTCGGCAGTATCTTCGACCAGATACATGCCCTCGCGCACCTGGCCCATCGTGCCTTCGACTTCCGGATGCCCCTTGTGGCCGATCATCACGATGTCGAGACCTTCGTCGCGCATCTTCGCCACTTCGACGTGCACCTTGGTCACGAGCGGACAGGTCGCGTCGTAGACGCGCAGGCCGCGCGCCTCGGCATCGGCGCGCACGGCCTTGGACACGCCGTGCGCACTGAAGATGACGGTGTTGCCTGACGGCACTTCATCGAGTTGCTCGATGAAGATCGCCCCTTTCTTGCGCAGGTCTTCGACGACGTAGGCGTTATGAACGATCTCGTGACGCACGTAGATGGGCGCGCCGTGGAGCTGGATGGCCCGCTCGACGATCTCGATGGCGCGGTCGACGCCGGCGCAAAACCCGCGCGGCTGGGCGAGCAGGATTTCGGCTTCGGCGAGAAGGGACGTGTCCGTGGTCATGGGCTTTAGAGGATTCCGATGATTTGCACTTCGAACGCAACCGCCTGGCCTGCGAGCGGATGGTTGAAATCGAACAGCGCGGAGGTTTCGCTCACCTCCTTGAGCACGCCGGCATAACGGTTGCCGTCGGGCGCGTTGAATTCGATGAGGTCGCCCGGATTGAACGACTCGCCGATCATGGCGTTCTCGCGCAGCGTCTTGAGCGACACGCGCTGGATCAGATCGGGATTGCGCTGGCCGAAAGCAACACCGGGTTCTAGCTGAAAGGTGGAGTGGTGCCCCACTTTCAGACCCAGCAGAATGTTCTCCAGCGGCGGCGAAAGCTGCCCGGCGCCCAGCAGAAGCGTGGCGGGGCGGTCGACAAACGTATTGACGATCTCGGTGCCATCGGCAAGCGAAAGCCGGTAGTTCAGCGTGACGTGGGAACCGGGTTTCACCTCGGAGATGTCGATGATGCTCATGCGGTACTCGTTTTCGTCTGGGTGCGAGCGCAGCGCGTGCGCGCGAGAGGCGCCCTCAGGGGGCCGGTCCGGCCGCCTTCGCGCGGTCGGAAAAGCCCTATTGTAAGCCACATAGTTGCCGGACGGCGGTCGCGCGCATGGCGAGCGCCCCGCCCGGCGCGAGGAGATCGAATGTTCGAAATCGCCTGCAGCAAGCCGCTCTCGCACCCTGGCGCCGCGCTCGAGGCGGGCGCGCCGCCCGTCGTCCTCGCGCGCGACGCCGGGCACGCAGCCGCGCTCGTCCCGGGCGCGGGTCGCGAGCGTAGCGAGGCGCGGCGTCGCACCATGCCGCGCGAGCGCCTGCGCGAAGCGGGGCCGGCCGCGCTCTCCGACCTCGAACTGGTCGCGCTCCTGCTTGGCTCGGGACTGCGGGGCCATGACGTGTTCGACGTTGCCCGCTCGCTGCTCGGGCACTTCGGCTCGCTGCGCGCCATGCTCGACGCGCAGCGCGAGGAGTTCGAGGACCTGCGCGGCATCGGGCCGGCCAAGGCGTCGACGCTCGTCGCCGTGCTTGAGCTCGCCCGGCGCGCGCTCGCCGAGCAACTGGAAGACCGGCCGCTGATCGACTCGCCCGGCGCGGTCGAAGACTATCTTCGTCTGCTGATCGGCGGGCGCGGCTATGAAGTCTTCGTGTGTCTCTTTCTGGACGTGCGGCACCGGCTGATCCGCACCGAGGAAAGCACGCGCGGCTCGCTCACGCGCATGGCCGTGTATCCGCGCGAAATCGTGCGGCGCGCGCTGATGCTCAATGCGGCAAGCCTGATCGTCGCGCACAACCATCCGTCCGGCGCGGTCCAGCCGAGCGCGAGCGACCGGCGCCTCACGCGGGTGTTGCGCGACACGCTCGCGCTCGTGGAAGTGCAGCTCGTGGACCATCTGATCATCGGCACGCAGGAGACGTTTTCGTTTGCTCGTCATGGCCTCGACTGATGCGTCGGCTTTGCGCGTCGGTTTTGTCATTGGTATCGAAACCCATTTTTGCAGGGCGCGCCGCGGCTCGCCGTCACCACGCCATTCGCAAATCGGGTTTGATTTCCCTGGCCTTTTCCTGCTACAATCGTTGTTTGCCTATTTCCAACCCTGTTCCGAAGCCCGTCAAGGCATCCAGGGGAAATATGGCCTGGGTTCGAGGTTGTCTCTCATCCATACGTGAGCGCGCTCTTGGTCCGGCCATTTCTCGCCTGGGAAACTTAAGCGGCTCTCGAACTCAGAATACGTAGGAGTGCTCTCATGGCACGCGTATGCCAAGTCACTGGGAAAGCGCCGATGAGCGGCAACAACGTTTCCCACGCGAACAACAAGACCAAGCGTCGTTTCCTCCCGAATCTGCAAAACCGCCGATTCTGGGTTGAAAGCGAAAACCGTTGGGTGCGTCTGCGCATCTCGAACGCAGGCCTGCGCCTGATCGACAAGAACGGCATCGATTCCGTGCTCGCAGATCTGCGCGCACGCGGCGAACTGTAAGGAGTAAATCATGGCCAAGGGCATCCGCGACAAGATCAAGCTCGAGTCGACCGCAGGCACGGGTCACTTCTACACGACCACGAAGAACAAGCGCAACATGCCGGAAAAAATGTCGATCAAGAAGTTCGACCCGGTGGTTCGCAAGCACGTCGAGTACAAGGAAACCAAGATCAAGTAATTGATCCGGTTTCGAGCCAGACGAAGACAGGAAAACCCCGCCTTTCGGCGGGGTTTTTCTTTTTGCGCCGAAAGTGCGTCTTTTCGTCCCCTCCCCCTCGGAGTATGCTTCCCGCTTCGCCCGCCGCCTGCACGCACGCCCCCTTCGAAAGGCGGCGCAGGACGGCTTCAGGTAGCACGAAGCAGCAGAACAAGAGAGACGGAGAGGCAGGACCATGAATTTCGATGTAGCGATCGTCGGCAGCGGGCTGGCGGGACTGAGCGTCGCACTGAATCTCGCGGACACGCGCCGCGTCGTGCTGATCGCCAAGCGCGCGATGACCGAGGGCGCGAGCGACCGCGCGCAGGGCGGCATCGCCGCGGTGCTCGATTCGGCCGACAGCGTGGAAAACCATGTGGACGACACGCTCGTCGCCGGCGGCGGCCTGTGCGACGAGGCGGCCACGCGCTATATCGTCGAGCACGGCCGCGAGGCCATCGAATGGCTGATCGGCCAGGACGTGCCGTTCACGAAGGACGCCGCCGCCGAGCTCGGCTTCCATCTCACGCGCGAGGGCGGCCACAGCCACCGGCGCATCATCCACGCCGCCGACGCCACCGGCCACGCCGTCGTGCAGACGCTGCTCGAACGCGCCCGCCAGCATCCGAACATCACGATCCTCGAAGATCATCAGGCGATCGACGTCATTACCTCAGACCGTCTCGGCCTGCCGGGCCGCCGCTGCCATGGCCTCTACGCGCTCGATCTGCAGAATGACCGCACGGTGACGATCCAGGCGCCGCACACGGTGCTGGCCACGGGCGGCGCGGGCAAGGTCTATCTCTACACGACCAACCCCGACACGGCCACCGGAGACGGCATCGCCATGGCCTGGCGCGCGGGCTGCCGCGTGGCGAACATGGAGTTCATCCAGTTCCACCCCACTTGCCTGTTCCATCCGCACGCGAAGTCCTTCCTGATTTCCGAAGCCGTGCGCGGCGAAGGCGGCGTGCTGCGCCTGCCCGACGGCACGCGCTTCATGCCCGCGCACGACGCGCGCGCGGAACTCGCGCCGCGCGACATCGTCGCGCGCGCAATCGACTTCGAGATCAAGAAGCACGGCATCGACTGCGTGCATCTCGACATCAGCCATCAGCCGGCCGCGTTCCTCGAGGAGCACTTCCCGACGATCCTCGCGCGCTGCCGCGAGTTCGGCATCGACATCACGAAGGAGCCGATCCCCGTCGTGCCCGCCGCGCACTACACCTGCGGCGGCGTCGTCACCGACCTCGCCGGCCGCACCGACCTCGCGGGGCTCTACGCCGTCGGCGAGACTTCGTACACGGGCCTGCACGGCGCGAACCGCCTCGCCAGCAACTCGCTGCTCGAATGCCTCGTGATCGGCCGTTCCGCTGCCGAGGCGATCGAGGCCGAAGGCTTCGGCGCGGGCGCGCACGCGCCGCTGCCCGACTGGGACGAAAGCCGCGTCTCAGACTCCGACGAGGAAGTCGTGGTCGCCCACAACTGGGACGAGCTGCGCCGCCTCATGTGGAACTACGTGGGCATCGTGCGCACGGACAAGCGCCTCGAGCGCGCCCAGCACCGCATCGCGCTGCTGCGCGACGAGATCCTCGAGTACTACGCGAACTTCCGCGTGTCACGCGATCTGCTGGAGCTGCGCAATCTGGTCGACGTGGCGTCGCTGATCGTCGAGAGCGCGCGCTCGCGCCGCGAGAGTCGCGGCCTGCACTACAGCCGCGACTGGCCGGGCACGCTGCCCAAGGCGCTGCCGAGCGTGCTTGCGCCGGAGCGCGTGCGCAATCGCACCTTGTTGTAACGCGACGGGCCGAAGGCGCTCGCGGGCGCCCCGCCGCCATCGGCCCAACGAAAAGACAAAGGCCGCCTCTCGCCGAGGCGGCCTTTGTCCTTGTTCATCCGGCTGCCAGAAACGCAGCGCGCTCAGACGATCCGCATCGAGTAGTCGGTCGCCCGCACGTCCTTCGTCAGCGCACCGATCGAGACGCGGTCCACGCCCGTTTCGGCAATCGTGCGCACCGTATCGGTGTTCACGCCGCCCGAGACTTCGAGCACCGCGCGCCCCGCCGTGCGCTTGACCGCCTCGCGCATCATCTCGAACGAGAAGTTGTCGAGCAGCACCGATTTCGCGCCGTGTTCCAGCGCCGCATCGAGCTGTTCGAGCGTCTCGACTTCGATCTGGATCGGCACGCCCGCATTCAGGGCGATCGCCGCGTCCATCGCCGCCCCGACCCCGCCCGCCGCCGCGATGTGGTTCTCCTTGATCAGGATGCCGTCGTAAAGCGCGAGACGCTGGTTGGCGCCGCCGCCCACGCGCACCGCGTACTTCTGCGCGAGGCGCAGGCCCGGCAGCGTCTTGCGCGTGTCGAGAATGCGCGTCTGCGTGTGCGCGATCATGTCGACATAGCGGCGCGTCACGCTCGCCACGCCCGAGAGCAATTGCAGGAAATTCATCGCGTTGCGCTCGGCCGTGAGGAGCGAGCGCGCCGGACCTCGCAGCGAACACACGATGGTGTCCGCCGCCATGCGCTCGCCCTCGCGATAGTGCCAACGCACCTCGATACGCGGATCGACCTGCTTCACCACGCCGTCGAACCACAGCACGCCGCACAGCACCGCGTCCTCGCGCACGATGATGCGCGCGTCGCGCACTTCGTCCGCGCTCACGAGGCGCCCCGTCTGGTCGACGGGCCCGACGTCTTCCTCGAGCGCATCCGCCACATTGCGCGCGATGGCGGCGTCGAACGCCGCGCCGTACTGCGCGCGCACTTCGTCGAGCACGGGCGCGACGGCGTCCGCGGCGCGCAACTCGCGCGCGCCTTCGTTCAGATTGGTCATTACGCCGCCCCCACCTGCGCGAACAGCGCGGTGTCGCGCGCGAGGTCGCCGCTCGCCTGCACGCGGCGCTTGTGCTCGGCCGCGAACGCGAGCATGCGGTCGATCGGCAGACGCGCCCGCTCGCCAATCGCGGCATCGACGAAAATTTCGTTGTGGCCGCGTTCGAGCACGTCGACGAGATTCGTGAGGCCGTTCATGGCCATCCACGGGCAGTGCGCGCAGCTCTTGCAGGTCGCGCTGTTGCCGGCAGTGGGCGCCTCGATGAAGGTCTTGCCCGGCGCCGCAAGCCGCATCTTGTGCAGGATGCCGAGATCGGTGGCGACGATGAAGCGCTGCGCGTCGAGCTTCACCGCGGCGTCGATCAACTGCGTGGTCGAGCCGACCACGTCCGCCAGCGCGACCACGGCTTCGGGCGACTCCGGATGCACGAGCACCTTGGCGTCGGGATACCCGGCGCGCAGCAGATCGAGCTCGATGCCCTTGAACTCGTCGTGCACGAGGCACGAGCCCTGCCACATCAGCATGTCGGCGCCGGTCTTCTTCTGGATATAGTTGCCCAGATGGCGATCCGGCGCCCAGAGAATCTTCTCGCCCTTCGCATGGAGATCGGCAACGATCTCGAGACCGATCGAGGACGTCACCATCCAGTCCGCGCGCGCCTTCACGGCGGCGCTGGTGTTCGCGTAGACCACCACGGTGCGATCGGGATGCGCGTCGCAGAACGCGGAGAATTCGTCGACGGGGCAGCCGAGATCGAGCGAGCAGGTCGCGTCGAGGTCCGGCATCAGGATGCGCTTGTCCGGGCTCAGGATCTTCGCCGTTTCGCCCATGAAGCGCACGCCCGCCACGACGAGCGTCTGCGCTTCGTGATCGCGGCCGAAGCGCGCCATCTCGAGCGAATCGGCAACGCAGCCGCCGGTTTCGTCCGCCAGCTCCTGCAATTCAGGATCGACATAATAGTGCGCGACGAGCACCGCCTTTTCGCGCTTGAGCAACGCGCGAATGCGCTCTTTCAATGCAACGCGCTCTGCCGTGGACAGCGCGTCGGGCACCTTCGCCCACGCCTGCCCAACGCTGCAGACGGCACCCTGCGGCCGGTCGTATTCGACCTTCCTGATTGCCTGACTCATGATCTCCTCTGTCGGCGCAAAGTGGGAGCAACGCTCCTTACTCTGGCCCCATGCACTAGTTGCAAGCCCTACCGATCGCCACGGCTCCAGATCGGTGCATGACACCGGCTTTTCCGCGGCCCCAAAAGAAAAACCCCGCCAGCGCGGGGTTTTGTGACGTACCTGAATTCTAATGGATTTTTTCGAGACTCACGCAGGCCGCATGGGCCGCCGTGAATCTGCCAATCCAGAGAATCGGCGAAGAATCAGGCGTAGCGACGCAGACGCGACGCGAATTCCTGGAGCGCCTTGATGCCGCTTTGCTCGGCGCGGTGGCACCAATCCTGGAGCTGCGTGAGCAGTTGTTCGCGCGAGGCGCTCGAACGCTCCCAGATGGCCGCGAGTTCGTTGCGCAGCTCGATGTAGGTTTTCAGCTTCTGGCTGTTCGCGAAGATCTGCGGCAACTGGCGCTTCTGCGGCTCGTTCAGGCTGGCTTCTTCCTTGTCGAACCAGTTGCGCGCGCCGCGCATGACCTTGTACTTCTCGCGCTCGCCCACTTCCTTCAGATGCGCGAGTTCCTGGCGATACGCCTGCTTCACGGTCTTCGCGTAGCGCGCCATCACTTCGTAGCGATTCGAGAGCACGGCCTGGAGCGTCTCGTGGTCGGGCACGAGCTTGCCCTTGGTGAGACGCGGCGTGGGCGCAACCTTCTTGACCTTCGCGAGACCAACGGCCTGCATCAGGCGGATATACATCCAGCCGATGTCGAACTCGTACCACTTGTTCGAGAGCTTCGCCGAAGTAGCGAAGGTGTGGTGGTTGTTATGCAGTTCCTCGCCGCCGATGATGATGCCGAACGGGATGAGGTTCGTGCTCGCATCCGCCGAATTGAAGTTGCGATAGCCCCAGAAGTGGCCGAGGCCGTTCACGACGCCGGCGGCCCAGAACGGGATCCACGCCATCTGCACGGCCCAGACGGACAGACCGACCACGCCGAACAGCGCGACGTCGATGACCATCATGATGCTCACGCCGAGGATCGGGAAGCGCGTGTAGACGTTGCGCTCCATCCAGTCGTTGGGCGTGCCGTGGCTGAAGCGGCGCAGCGTCTCTTCGTTCTTTGCTTCGGCGCGATAGAGCTCGGCGCCTTCGAGCAGCACCTTCCAGATGCCGCGCGTTTGCGGGCTGTGCGGATCTTCCTCGGTCTCGCACTTGGCGTGGTGCTTGCGATGGATGGCCGCCCACTGGCCCGTGAGCATGCCTGTGGTCATCCACAGCCAGAAACGGAAGAAGTGGCTGGCGACGGGGTGCAGATCGAGCGCGCGGTGCGCCTGGCAGCGGTGCAGATACACCGTCACGCCGATGATCGTGATGTGGGTAACCACGGCCACGAACAACAGGATCTGCCACCACGAGAAATGCAGCATCCCGTGGGCAAGGAAATCAAGCAAGGAATTCAACAAGGTATGTACCCGTGAAACGAAGCGCACCGGCCTTTCGGCCCCGCGCCAATGTCAAGAAAATGAAAGCGACCAGGAGGGGTTGGACGGCATTCTACTAGAACCGTTCCAAGTGTTTGTAACAAATAGAGATTTTTTTCCCTAATGGCGGCGGAGTCAATCTCTGGATCGAACTTTGGGGCGGTTTGCCACACCCCGGTCACACTTTTTCTGTGCCTTCCGGCCCCATCTCGCCTTTCAGCGCAATCGCGATGCCATACGGTATCAGAATGGCAGCTACGGCTTAACGTGGCCTTAAGTCGACCCAAGCGGCCTCAAATCGCCATCGCACCCCGTTCTGAAGCGGACACCTCTTTGCCGACGAGCCGCACGTCGCGCTGCGGCGGCGGAATGGCGATCCCGTGCTCGCCGAATAGCCTCCACACGTTGCGATTCACGTCCGAGCGCACGCCGGTCGTGCCGATTGCCGCATCCTCGATCCAGAACGCCAGTTCCAGCTGCGCGCCGTCGCTGCCGAACTCGACCAGATAGGACGTAGGCACGGGGTCGGCGCAAACCCGCCTGACGCCTTGCGCGGCGCGCGCGAGCAATTGCAGCGCCAGTTCGATATCCGAGGTGTAGGCCACTTTGACGGACAGCTTCGCGTAGCCGCGCGTCAGGTAGGACGAATGGTTCTGTACGACGTCGGTGATCAATTTTTCGTTGGGTATCAGCGTCTCGATGCCGTCGAGGCTGCGCACGACCGTGTAACGGCGGCGGATCTGCGTGACCCGGCCCTGAATACCGCCCACGCTAATAGTGTCGCCAATACGCAACGACCGGTCGGCGAGCACGATGAAGCCGGAGACATAGTTGCTGGCGATCTTCTGCAGCCCGAAACCGAGGCCCACGCCGAGCGCTCCGCTGAACATGCCCAGCACAGTCAGGTCGATGCCGACCATCGAGAGGCTCATCACGACCGCCGTCAGCACGAATGCGCCGCGCCCGATGCGAACCGAAAATACCTTCAGATTGGCATCGAGCTTCGGCGAACGCATGATGCGGTCCTCGAAGGCGATGGCGAGCCACAGGGCCAGAATCAGCATCACACTCACGGAGAGCACGGCCTGAACAACGGCCAGCAACGTGAAGCGCGCCTGGCCGATGGCGAACTGGACGCTGGCCGACCAGCGCAGAACGTCGTCGTCGAGGCCCAGGCCCCGCAGCACCACGCCGATCCACACGACGATGGTCGTGATGCCTTCGCTCACCGCGAGCAGCCTGTGCGTGCGCTTGTCGCGGCCGAACACGCGCCGCAAGAGGAAGAACGCGAGGTAGATCAGGCCGATGCCGACTACGGGAACCAGCGCGAGATCGAGCAGCGCCGTCGGGATGAATGGCCGGGCGATATTGCGGACCGGCCAGATCAGCCCGGCGCCGCAGAGCCAGAAAATGGCCCGGTAAAGGCTTTCCACCCCAAAGCGGCGCCCAATGCGCAGTTGCTCCAGACGCCGCCCGATCGCGCGCCGCGCCAGCAAAGCCAGCATCCAGGCCACGACGAGCAGTCCTGCGAGGATCAGGAGCTGCCAGCGTGTCTGCGGCAGGACGAAGAGGGAAACGGCGCGGTGGATCAGCGACGAAAGGCTACCGTTCATGCGAGGCGGCAACGATGCGAGTGAGGCGCTGATCGTAACCGTTCAGCATCCCGCCTCGCTACGCACGCAGCTCAAGGAATGCGGCAATAAGCATCTTGCCGGGCTCCCAAAGCGACGCGGGGCCGTCCGGCTTCGCCGGACGGCCCCGCGCTTTTGGCCAGGTCATGACTTATGGGCCTGACCACCCCGCCCGCTTACTTCTGCGGCTCGTCCGCCTCGGACTCCTGCGCCTTGGCGATCGCATCGGCGGCTTCGCTCACCGCGGCCGCTTCGTCCGGCGTCGTGGCGGCGCCGGCCTTCTTCGTCTTCGGCTGCGCGTCGCCGCGGCGCTCCAGCACGGCGGCAAAGAAGCCATCCGTGGCGTGGCGGTGCGGCCACATCGAGAGGTACTCGCCGGTATCGAGGCCCACGCGCTGGTCCGCGAGCGCGTCGCGCGCGCTCACCAGCACGTAATCGGGATGCGCTTCGAGGAACTGCTTCACGACCGCCTCGTTCTCGGCTTCGAGAATGCTGCAGGTCGCATAGACGAGACGCCCGCCGCGCTTGAGCAGACGCGCCGCGCTCGTGAGAATCGACAATTGCTTGGGCGCAAGCTCCGCGACCGATTCCGGCGTCTGGCGCCACTTGAGGTCGGGGTTGCGGCGCAAGGTGCCGAGTCCGGAGCAAGGCGCATCCACGAGCACGCGGTCGATCTTGCCGATCAGGCGCTTGATCTTCGCGTCGTGCTCGCTGTCGATCAGCACCGGATTCACGTTCGACAGACCGCTGCGCGCAAGGCGCGGCTTGAGCTTGGCGAGGCGTCGCTCGGAAATATCGAACGCATAGAGACGGCCCGTCGAGCGCATCATCGCGCCGAGAGCCAGCGTCTTGCCGCCCGCGCCCGCGCAGAAGTCCACCACCATTTCGCCGCGGCGCGGCGCGACGAGCGAGCACAGCAGCTGGCTGCCTTCGTCCTGCACCTCGAACCAGCCGTTCTTGAACGCGTCGAGCTTGGCGAGCGCGGGCTTGCCCGTCACGCGCACGCCGAACGGCGCGAACGGCGTCTCGCCGGCTTCGATGCCGCTCTCGGCCAGCGCGCGCAGCAGCTCGTCGCGGTTCGCCTTAATCGGGTTCGCACGCAAATCGAGCGGCGCCGGGTAGTTCAGCGCCGCGGCCAGTTGAGCGAGCTCGGCCGCGTCGAAGCGCGTTTCCAGCGCCTTCATGATCCACTCGGGCAGGTTGAGCTGCACGCGCTGCGGCAGGCTCGCCGGATCGATCTTCGCGACGTGCTCGAGCCAGGTGGCTTCGGCGTCGGAGACGAACGGACGAATGGCCGAACGGCCGACGGTGGCCATCAGGCCCAGCAGCGTGAGGCGCCGCGTCGGGCTGCCCGTGCCGCTCTCGGCCAGGTGCGCGAACTCCATGCGCCGGCGCAACACGGCGAACACGGCCTCGGCGATCACGCCGCGCTCGGCGTGGCCGAGCTTCGGGTGCTCGCGGAAGAAGCGGCTCGTCACCGCGTCGGCGGGACCCGTGAACTTGAGAACGTCGGCAAGCAACGTCTCCGTTTGTCCGATCAGAAAACCATGCAACCTCATGCGCCCTCCCCGGCGGTCAATGCGTTCGCGCTTGTGTCGTTATCGATGTCGTCAAGGAAGAGCCACTGCGGCTCGGCCGGCGCGAGCGCCACGCGCTCGCCGTCGAGCGCGAGGCGCCCTTCGACGAACCAGCGCACCGCGCGCGGATAGATCACATGTTCGGTCTGCAGCACGCGCGCGGCGAGCGCCGCGGCGTCGTCGCCGGTGCGCACGGGCACGACCGACTGCACCACGATCGGGCCATGATCCAGTGTTGGCGTGACAAAATGGACCGTCGCGCCGTGCACGCGGCAGCCCGCGTCGATCGCCTTCTCGTGCGTCTTCAGGCCAGGAAAGCTCGGCAGCAGCGAGGGGTGAATATTGAGCATGCGACCCGAATAATGCTGCACGAAGCCCTCGGTCAGCACGCGCATGAAGCCCGCGAGCACGACGAGGTCCGGCGCATAGCCGTCGATCGCCTGGGCGAGCGCCGCATCGAACGAGGCGCGGTCGGGATACTGTCGGTGGTCGACCACCGCCGTGGCAATACCTTGCGATGCCGCGAACGCGAGGCCCGCGGCGTCGGGACGGTTGGCAATCACGGCGGCGACGCGCGCCGGCCAGGCTTCGTGCGCAGAGGCGCGCACGATGGCCTCCATGTTGCTGCCCCGCCCGGAAATCAGGATGACGAGATTTTTCATCCGCGGATTTTATCATCGGGGAAGGCCTCCGACGCTCGCGCGGCGGCGATCGTGCCCGCGTGCGTTTATAATCTCCTGTTTAGTCGCGGCCGTGGCCGCATCACCGGTCTTGATCGGCGCGCATGGCCCGCGCGCACTTTTCCAGGTTCCCTCAGGTTCCTCCAGGTTCCGCTATCGTGAGAGTCTTCCGCGGTCTTCCCAATGCCGAAAGTCGCGCGCCCTGCGCGCTTACCATCGGCAACTTCGACGGTGTCCACCGCGGGCATCAGGCGTTGCTCGCGCGCGTGCGCGAAGCCGCCGACGCACGCGGCCTGCCCGTCTGCGTGATGACCTTCGAGCCGCATCCGCGCGAGTTCTTCAATCCGGCCAGCGCCCCGCCGCGCATCGCCATGCTGCGCGACAAGCTCGAAGCGCTGCGCGAGAACGGCGTGGACCGCGTCGTGGTCGAGCACTTCAACCATACGTTCGCGAGCCAGTCGCCCGATACGTTCGTCGAGCGCATCATCGTGGGCGGCCTGCACGCGCGCTGGATGATGATCGGCGACGACTTCCGCTACGGCGCGAAGCGCGCGGGCGACTTCGCCTCGCTGCAGGCCGCGGGGCTCGAGCACGGCTTCGAAGTCGAGCAGATGGCCACCGTGGCCGATCCGTCGGGCGTGCGCATCTCCAGCTCGGCCGTGCGCACCCAGCTCGCGGCGGGCGACCTTGACGCGGCGCGCGCCTCGCTGGGCCGCGGCTACGAAATCAGCGGGCACGTCACGCACGGGCTGAAGCTCGGCCGCGACTTGGGCTTTCCCACGCTGAATCTGCCGATCGGCCACAAGCGGCCGGCGCTCAAGGGCATCTTCGTCGTGCAGGTGCATGGCATCGCCGACCATCCGCTGCCCGGCGTCGCGAGCCTCGGCGTGCGCCCGACCGTCGACGACACGGGCCGCGTGCTGCTCGAAGTGCATCTGCTCGACTGGCACGGCGACGCCTACGGCAAGCTCGTGCGCGTCGAGTTCCTCAAGAAGCTGCGCGACGAGGAGAAGTTCGCCGACCTCGAAACGCTCACCGCCGCGATCGCGCGCGACGTGGCGAACACCCGCGCGTGGTTCGCCGCCGCGGGCACCGGCGTGGCCGGCAGCCGCTCCACCGGCTTCGCCACCTCGGCCACCGACCGAATTAGGTGAGCTGCGGCCCGCGTGCGGGTCTCGCCCGGCAAGGGCAAGACTCCGGCACGCGCGGGCCGCTCCGCCCCCAGGCGCCGCGAGCGAATGCTGTGCGCGGCACCCGAGGCGACGGTTGCGCGGCATGGCCGCAATGCTGACGCCGTGCATCCCTCGAATTCCACGTGATCTCACCATGAGCGACAAGAAAGCATCCTCCGGCAAAGCCGCGCAGAAGTCCGAATCGAAGTACCCCGTCAATCTTCTGGACACCCCGTTCCCGATGCGCGGCGACTTGCCCAGGCGCGAGCCGCAATGGGTCAAGGAGTGGGAAGAGCAACGCGTCTACAAGAAGATCCGCGAGGCTTCGAAAGGCCGCAAGAAGTTCATCCTGCACGACGGCCCGCCGTATGCGAACGGCGACATCCACCTCGGCCACGCGGTCAACAAGATCCTGAAGGACATGATCGTCAAGGCGCGCAATCTCGCGGGCTACGACGCGGTCTACGTGCCGGGCTGGGACTGCCACGGCATGCCGATCGAAATCCAGATCGAAAAGCAGTTCGGCAAGTCGCTGCCGGCCCAGGAAGTCATGCAGAAGGCGCGCGAGTACGCCGCGGGCCAGATCGAGACGCAAAAGGCCGGCTTCAAGCGCCTGGGCGTGCTCGGCGACTGGGACAACCCGTACAAGACGATGAACTTCGTGAACGAGGCGAATGAAATCCGCGCGCTCGCGAAGATCATCGAGAAGGGCTACGTGTTCCGGGGCCTGAAGCCCGTGAACTGGTGCTTCGACTGCGGCTCGGCGCTCGCCGAGGCCGAAGTCGAGTACAAGGACAAGACCGATCCGACCATCGACGTGCTGTTCCCGTTCGCTCAAGCCCAGCAGACGGCGAAGGCCTTCGGCCTCGCCGCGCTGCCGCGCGAGGAAGGCGGCATCGTGATCTGGACCACCACGCCGTGGACCATCCCGTCGAACCAGGCGCTCAACGTGCATCCGGAGATCGTCTACGCGCTCGTCGATACCGAACGCGGCCTGCTGATTCTCGCTGAAGAGCGCGTCGAAGCCTGCATGAAGGACTTCGGCCTGACCGGCACGATCGTCGCCACCGCGCCGGGCGAGAAGCTCGCGAACCTGCGCTTCCATCACCCGCTCGCTTCGGCGCATCCGGGTTACAAGCGCACGTCGCCGATCTATCTGGGCGACTACGTGACGACCGACACCGGCACGGGCATCGTGCACTCGGCACCCGCCTACGGCGTGGAAGACTTCGTGTCGTGCAAGGCGCACGGCATGGCCGACTCGGACATCATCAGCCCGGTGATGGGCGACGGCCGCTATATCGAATCGCTGCCGCTGTTCGGCGGCCTCACGATCTGGGCCGCGAACCCGAAGATCGTCGACGCGCTCGACGCCGCCGGCACCCTGCTGCGCAGCGAAAAGTACCTGCACAGCTACATGCACTGCTGGCGCCACAAGACGCCGATCATCTACCGCGCGACCTCGCAGTGGTTCGCGGGCATGGACGTGACGCCGAAGGACGGCGGCAAGACGCTGCGCGAAACGGCGCTCGAAGGCATCGAGGCGACGGCGTTCTATCCGTCGTGGGGCAAGCAGCGCCTCTACTCGATGATCGCGAACCGCCCCGACTGGACGCTCTCGCGTCAGCGCCAATGGGGCGTGCCGATGGCGTTCTTCGTGCACAAGGAAACCGGCGAGCTGCATCCGCGCACGCTGGAACTGCTCGAAGAAGTCGCCAGGCGCGTGGAGAAGGAAGGCATCGAGGCGTGGCAGACGCTCGATGCGCGCGAGCTGATCGGCGACGACGCCAATCTGTACGAGAAGAACCGCGACACGCTCGACGTGTGGTTCGACTCGGGCACGACGCACTGGCACGTGCTGCGCGGCTCGCACAAAGATGAACTGCAGTTCCCGGCCGACCTCTATCTCGAAGGCTCGGACCAGCACCGCGGCTGGTTCCACTCGTCGCTGCTCACGGCGTCGATGCTCGATGGCCGGCCGCCGTACAACGCGCTGCTCACGCACGGCTTCACCGTGGACGGCGAAGGCCGCAAGATGTCGAAGTCGCTCGGCAACGGCGTCGATCCGCATGAAGTTGCGAACCGCCTGGGCGCGGAAATCATCCGTCTGTGGATCGCCTCGACCGATTATTCGGGCGAGCTCGCGATCTCGGAGGAAATTCTCAAGCGCGTGACGGAAGGCTATCGCCGCATCCGCAACACGCTGCGCTTCCTGCTCTCGAATCTCTCGGACTTCGACTTCGAGAAGCATGCACTGCCCGCCGACCAGTGGCTCGAAATCGACCGCTACGCCGTCGCGCTCACGCACACGCTGCAAAACGACGTGCTGGCCCACTACGACCGCTACGAGTTCCACCCGGTCGTGGCGAAGCTGCAGACGTTCTGCTCGGAAGACCTGGGCGGCTTCTATCTGGACGTGCTCAAGGACCGCCTCTACACGAGCGCGCCCGACTCGGCCGCGCGCCGCGCCGCGCAAACGGCGCTGCACCACATCACGCACAGCCTGCTGCGCATCCTCGCGCCGTTCCTCTCGTTCACGGCCGAGGAAGCGTGGAAGGTGTTCCAGCCGCACACCACGACCATCTTCACCGAGACGTTCCACGCGTTCCCGGACATCGGAGAGGCGCCCGAGCTGATCGCCAGGTGGACGCTGCTGCGCGACGTGCGCGGCAACGTGACGAAGGCGCTCGAAGAGGCGCGCGTGGCGAACCGGATCGGTTCGTCGCTGCAGGCCGAAGTACGCATTCTGGCGAGCGGCGCGCGTTACGATGCGCTCGCCACGCTCGGCGACGACCTCAAGTTCGTGCTCATCACCTCGTCGGCCGAAGTCGTGAAGGTGGAAAGCGAAGCCGACGAAGGCATCGAAGTCGTGACTTCGAAGTACCTCAAGTGCGAGCGCTGCTGGCACTACCGCGAGGACGTGGGCACGAATGCCGAGCATCCGGGCCTGTGCGGCCGCTGCGTGGCCAATCTGTTCGGCAACGGCGAAGCGCGGAGCGCGGCATAATGGCCAAGACCCTGCCGAAACAGTCGAAGTCGGGCGGCGCGCGCGGCACGCTCGTGCCGTGGCTCGGCATCGCGGTGATCGTGATCCTCGCCGACCAGCTCACGAAGATCGCCGTCTCCAAGGTGTTCAGCTACGGCGAAGGCCGCGTGGTCACGCCGTTCTTCAACCTCGTGCTCGTCTACAACAAGGGCGCGGCGTTCAGCTTCCTCGCGGCCGCGGGCGGCTGGCAGCGCTGGGCGTTCACGGCGCTCGGCGTGGTCGCGGCGCTGGTGATCTGCTACCTGCTCAAGCGCCACGCGGGGCAGCGCCTGTTCTGCACCGCACTGGCGCTGATCCTCGGCGGCGCGCTCGGCAACGTGCTCGACCGCCTGATGTATGGCCACGTGATCGACTTTCTCGACTTCCACCTGGGTTCGTCGCACTGGCCGGCGTTCAACGTTGCCGACAGCGCGATCACCGTCGGTGCCATCCTGCTGGTGTTCGACGAATTGCGGCGCGTGCGTAAATCGCACTGAGCCCACGTGCTGGCGACTGGAGACTTGATTTGAACACCTCCGCTGCTAACGAAGGCGAGCTGGCCGGGCGCCACCTCGTGCTCGGCATGACGGGCGGCATCGCCTGCTACAAGATCGCCGAGCTCACGCGCCTCTTGACCAAGGCCGGCGCGACCGTGCAGGTCGTGATGACCGAGGCGGCCACGCAGTTCATCACGCCGGTCACGATGCAGGCGCTCTCGGGCCGCCCCGTCTACACGAGCCAGTGGGACGGCCGCGTGCCCAACAACATGGCGCACATCGACCTTTCGCGCGAAGCGGATGCCATCGTCGTCGCGCCCGCCTCGACCGACTTCCTCGCGAAGCTCGCGCACGGTTTCGCCGACGACCTGCTCTCGACGATGTGCGTCGCGCGCGACTGCCCATTGCTGATCGTGCCCGCGATGAACCGGCAGATGTGGAACAACCCCGCTACGCAGCGCAATGTCGCGCAACTGCGCGCGGACGGCGTGGAAGCGCTCGGCCCCGACTCCGGCCCGCAGGCTTGCGGCGAGGTCGGCGACGGGCGCATGCTGGAGCCCGAAGCCATTTACGAAGCCATCGTCGCGTTCTTCGCGCCGAAGGTGCTCGCGGGCCGCAAGCTGCTGATCACGGCGGGACCGACCTTCGAACCGCTCGACCCCGTGCGCGGCATCACGAACCGCTCGAGCGGCAAGATGGGCTTCGCGCTCGCGCGCGCGGCGCAGCAGGCCGGCGCCGAGGTACATCTGGTCGCGGGCCCCGTCGCGCTGCCCACGCCGTGGGGCGTCTGGCGCGAGGACGTGCAGACCGCGCAGCAGATGTACGACGCGGTGATGCGCGAGGCGAGCGACGCCGATGTCTTCATCGGCGTGGCCGCGGTCGCCGACTGGCGCGTCGATCACGTCGCCGGGCACAAGATCAAGAAGACGGCCGGGCAGCGCACGCCGACGTTCAGCTTCGTCGAGAACCCCGACATTCTGGCGTCGGTCGCGGCCATGCCGAACCCGCCCTACTGCGTGGGCTTCGCGGCCGAAAGCGGCGACCTCGAAGTGCACGGCGAGGAAAAGCGCGCGCGCAAGAAAGTGCCGCTCCTGATCGGCAATCTCGGCCCGCTCACCTTCGGCCGGGACGACAACGAAGTCGTGCTGTTCGAGGCCGGCGGCCGCACACCGCTGCCGCGCGCGGCCAAGCAGGCGCTCGCGCAGACGCTGATCGCCGAAATCGCGCGGCGCCTGCCGGACCCGAGCATCATCTCGTGACGCGCGCGCCGGCGCCCGCGGGTGCCGGTGCGCGGCGCCGCGAACGAAGTGAAGGAGCAGGATTGCCATGACACTGCTATCCGTGCTGGACCAGTCGCCCGTGATCGCCGGGCACACCGCGGCGGACGCCATCGCCGCCACCGTCGAACTCGCCCAGCTCGCCGACGACCTCGGCTACACGCGCTACTGGTGCGCCGAGCACCACGGCCTGCTGGGCGTATGCAACCCCGCACCCGAAGTCATGCTCGCGCGCCTCGGCAGCGTGACCCGGCGCATCCGCATCGGCTCGGGCGGCATCATGCTGCCCTACTACAGCCCGTTCAAGGTCGCGGAGCAGTTCTTGATGCTCGAAGCGCTGTTTCCCGGGCGCGTCGATCTGGGCGTGGGCCGCGCGCCCGGCGGCGACATGCGCACCGCGCAGGCCGTTGCCGCGGGCGCGTACAACCGCGGCGACCAGTTCGCGCAGCAGGTCCAGGACCTCGTCGGCCTGATGGACGGCACGCTCGCCGCCGATCACCTCGCGCACGGCGTCGTGCTGCAGCCGCAGATCGCCACGCGCCCGCAGCTCTGGGTGCTCGGTTCGAGCGATTTCGGCGGCGCGCTCGCCGCGCAGCTCGGGCTGCGCTTCTCGTTCGCGCATTTCATCAACGCGCACTTCGGGCACCTCGTGGCCAATGCCTATCGCGACAGCTTCCAGCCCGGCCACGAAGCGAAGCCGTATCTGGCCTGCGCCGTGTTCGCGATCTGCGCCGACACCGAAGCCGAGGCCGCCGACCTCGAAAAAGCCGTCGACCTGCGCCGCGTGCAGATGGCCTATGGGCTGAACGCGCCCATTCCGAGCCTCGAGCAGGGCCGCGTGCAGGAATACGGCGAGCGCGAGCAGATCGTGATCGATCGCGAAAAGCCGCGCAGTATCATCGGCACGCCCGAGCGCGTCACCGAGCGCCTGCATGCGCTCAAGGACAGCTTTCGCGCCGACGAGCTCATCGTGCTCACTGTCGCAGGCAGCTACGCGGCGCGCCTGCGCTCCTACGAACTCCTCGCCGAGGCCTTCCAGCTGCCTCGGAGCTGACCCAACCCTGATCCCGATCGAATCGGAGCCTCATGAAAATCGACATCAAGATCCTGAACGAACGCATGCGCGACCAGTTGCCCCACTACGCGACGCCGGGCAGCGCGGGCCTCGACCTGCGCGCCTGCCTCGAAGCGCCGCTCACGCTCGAGCCCGGCGAGACGAAGCTCGTGCCGACCGGCCTCGCGATCCATCTGGACGACCCAGGCTACGCGGCGCTGATCCTGCCGCGCTCGGGCCTCGGCCACAAGCACGGCATCGTGCTCGGCAACCTCGTCGGTCTGATCGACTCCGACTACCAGGGCGAGCTCATGATCTCCACCTGGAACCGCGGCCACACCACGTTCACGCTTAATCCGCTGGAGCGCCTCGCGCAGCTCGTGATCGTGCCGGTGGTGCAGGCGCAGTTCAATATCGTCGACGAATTCGAGCAGAGCGAGCGCGGCGCGGGCGGCTTCGGCAGCACGGGCAAGCACTGAGCGTTACGCTCGCCGAGCCCTTCTTTGCAGCAGGTCACAAAAAAGCACGCCGCGGCGTGCTTTTTTGCTTTCAGAGCGAACCTTGGGTCTGCGCCGCGGGATGCCGCCGGCGATACCAGAGCGCATAGACCACCACGAGCACCGCGAGGAATGCGAGTCCATAGGCGAGCGTCATGCGGAATTCGCGCGTGAACGCCGTGCCGACCAGAATGCCGAGCATCAAGAGCGCGCCTAGCACGCTCGTGAACGGAAAGCCCCACATGCGGAATTCGAGCGGCGCGCTCGCCTCGCGCCCCCGGCGCACGCGGAAGAAAATCTGCGTCACGAAGATCATGAACCACGTGAACATCGCGCCGAACATCGCGATCGACATCATTAGCGTGAACGCCGTCTGCGGCCAGAGCGCGTTGAGCACGGCCGCCACCGCGATGCCGATGGTCGAGAGCGAGAGCGCGGCCGTGGGCACGCCATTGGACGTGAGACGCCCGAACGCCGCCGGCGCGTAGCCCGCGCGCGAAAGGCTGAACATCATGCGCGTGGTGATGTAGAGCTGGCTGTTCATGGCTGAGAGCGCCGCCACGAGCACGATGAAGTTGATCGCACCCGCCGCGTACGGCACGCCGGTTTCGGCCATCACCTTCACGAACGGGCTCTCGTTGCCGCCCGCCTCGGTCCAGGGGACGATGGCAAGCATGAGCGCGAGCGTGAGCAGATAGAACAGCACGAGGCGCAGCACCGTGGCGCGGAACGCGCGCGTGACGGCGCGCGCCGGGTCTTTTGCTTCCGCCGCAGCAACGGCGATGGTTTCCAAGCCCAGATAGCTGAAAAGCGAAACAATCGTCCCCACCCAGACGCCCCACCAGCCCTTCGGCAGCAGCCCTCCGTGCGACGTATAGTTCGCGAGCCCGACGCCCGAGCCCGCGGGCGCGCGCCAGACGAACCACGCGCCGAGCACGATGAACGCGACGATGGCGGCAATCTTGAGGCTGGAAAAGAGGTATTCGATGGTGCCGTAGGCGCGCACGCTCAAGGCGTTCACGACAATCAGCGCCGCCGAGAACCCAACGATCCAGTAGAGCCCCGGCACATGCGGGAACCAGAACTTCATGTAGATGGCGATGGCGGCGACTTCGGTGCCCACGGCGAGCACGTAGGCGGACCAGTAGGCGTAGCGCACGACGAACCCGGCGAGCGGGCCGATATAGTGCTCGGCGTAGGCGCCGAACGATCCCGAGGTCGGATGCGCGACCGTCATCTCGGCCAGCGCGCCCATCAGCAACAAGGCGATCAGCGCGCCGATCGCGTAGGACACCAGCACGCCCGGCCCGGCAAACCCGATGGCGAAGCCGCTGCCGAGAAAGAGCCCGGTGCCCACCGCGCCGCCGATGGCGATCATCGTCATCTGGCCTGCCGACAAGCCCTGGCGCAGCCCCTGCTCGCGTTCGACGATAGCGTCGAACGCGCCCGATTTACGTGGTACCACTATTACACCCCTGCTTGGCGCAAGCGCTCAGAGGCGCTGCGCATCGTGAAAACGCCGACGGCGAGATAAACCCCTATTTTACTTTGAGGCGGCTCGTCCCCCCTGGCGCCCCGGTTCCGGTTCGCGAAACGGGCGACGCGCAATTACTTCGGATTCCTGAAATTTATCCCCAAAACAAAACGGCGTAGCCCGTATCGAGCTACGCCGCCGCGCCTTGACGCTTGCGCGCCGCTTACTCCACTTCCACCGCTTCCGGATTGCGCGGCGCCGGCTGCGCGTCGAACGTGAGCTGGATCTTGTCTTCCGCGTCCACGTCCACGGTCACGCGGCCGCCGTTCACGAGCTTGCCGAACAGCAGTTCGTCGGCGAGCGCACGGCGGATCGTGTCCTGGATCAGGCGTTGCATCGGCCGCGCGCCCATGAGCGGGTCGAAGCCATGCTTGGCCAGATGCTTGCGCAGCGCGTCGGTGAAGAGCGCGTCGACCTTTTTCTCGTGCAACTGGTCTTCCAGCTGCATGAGGAACTTGTCGACCACGCGCATGATGATTTCCTCATCGAGCGCACGGAAGCTGATCGTCGCATCCAGACGGTTGCGGAACTCGGGCGTGAACAGACGCTTGATGTCGGCCATTTCGTCGCCCTGCTCGCGCCGGGTCGTGAAACCGATCGTCGACTTGTTCATCGTGTCGGCGCCCGCGTTCGTCGTCATGATGATGATGACGTTGCGGAAATCCGCCTTGCGGCCGTTGTTGTCGGTCAGCGTGCCGTGATCCATCACCTGGAGCAGCACGTTGAAGATGTCCGGATGCGCCTTCTCGATTTCGTCGAGCAACAGCACGCAATGCGGCTTCTTCGTGACGGCCTCGGTGAGCAGACCGCCCTGGTCGAACCCCACATAGCCCGGCGGCGCGCCGATCAGGCGGCTCACCGCATGACGCTCCATGTACTCGGACATGTCGAAGCGAATCAGCTCGATGCCGAGCGTGAACGCGAGCTGGCGCGCCACTTCGGTCTTGCCGACGCCAGTGGGGCCCGAGAACAGGAACGAGCCGATCGGCTTGTCGGTCTTGCCGAGACCCGCGCGCGCCATCTTGATCGAAGCCGACAGCGCGTCGATGGCCGGATCCTGGCCGAACACCACGGCCTTCAGATCGCGGTCGAGCGTCTGCAGCTTGCTGCGATCGTCCTGCGACACGCTTTGCGCCGGCACGCGCGCGATCTTCGAGATGATCTCTTCGATCTCGCTCTTGCCGATGGTCTTCTTCTGCTTCGACTTCGGCAGGATGCGCTGCGCCGCGCCCGCTTCGTCGATCACGTCGATCGCCTTGTCGGGCAGATGACGGTCGGTGATGAAGCGCGCCGAAAGCTCGGCCGCCGCGTTCAGCGCGCCCGACGAATATTTCACGCCGTGGTGCTCTTCGAAGCGCGACTTCAGCCCACGCAGGATCGCAACCGTCTGCTCGACCGTCGGCTCGACCACGTCGACCTTCTGGAAGCGCCGCGAAAGCGCCGCGTCTTTTTCGAAGATGCCGCGGTATTCCGTGAAGGTAGTCGCGCCGATGCACTTGAGCGTGCCCGACGAAAGCGCCGGCTTGAGCAGGTTCGACGCATCGAGCGTGCCGCCCGACGCGGCGCCCGCGCCGATCAGCGTATGAATCTCGTCGATGAAGAGAATCGCGTGCGGACGCTCCTTGAGCTCCTTGAGCACCGTCTTCAGGCGCTGCTCGAAGTCGCCGCGATATTTCGTGCCTGCCAGCAGCGCGCCCATGTCGAGCGAGTAGACCTGCGCGTCCGCGAGAATGTCCGGCACTTCGCCGCGCGTGATGCGCCAGGCGAGGCCTTCCGCGATCGCGGTCTTGCCCACGCCCGCTTCGCCCACGAGCAGCGGATTGTTCTTGCGGCGGCGGCACAGCACCTGCACCACGCGCTCCACTTCCAGTTCGCGGCCGATCAGCGGATCGATGCGGCCATCCTTCGCCATCTGGTTCAGGTTCTGCGTGAACTGGGCGAGCGGGGTTTCCTTCTGGCCTGCCGCGTCTTCGGCTTCTGCGTTCGCATCGCTGGCCTTGGCGGCTTCGCCGCTGCCGGTCTTCGCGATGCCGTGCGAGATGAAATTCACCACGTCCAGACGCGTGACGCCCTGCTGCTGCAGGTAGTACACCGCGTGCGAGTCCTTCTCGCCGAAGATCGCAACCAGCACGTTCGCGCCCGTCACTTCCTTCTTCCCGTTGGAGGTGGACTGAACGTGCATGATCGCGCGCTGGATCACGCGCTGGAACCCGAGCGTCGGCTGCGTATCGACGTCGTCCGTGCCGGGCACCGTGGGAGTGTTGTCGTGAATAAAGTTGCGCAGGTTCTGTCGCAGGTCTTCGATATTCGCGGCGCACGCTCGCAGCACTTCTGCGGCCGTTGGGTTATCCAACAGCGCCAGCAAAAGATGCTCGACCGTGATGAACTCATGCCGCGCTTGACGTGCTTCCATGAACGCCATGTGCAGGCTGACTTCCAGTTCCTGGGCAATCATGCTTCCTCCATCACACACTGCAGCGGGTGCCCCGCTTGCCGCGCGTGGGTAACGACTTGCTCAACCTTGGTCGACGCGATATCTCGCGTATAGACCCCACAAACGCCCCTGCCCTCGCGATGCACCTTCAACATGATCTGTGTTGCGGTCTCGCGATCCTTATTGAAATATTCCTGCACGACCATCACGACGAATTCCATCGGTGTGTAGTCGTCATTCATCAGCACGACCTTGTACATGGAGGGCGGTTTGACCTTTTGCTCCTGCCGCTCCACTACGGTTGAATCCTGCTTGTCCGGGATAATCGCCATACACCCATTCTAAACAACTCGGACAGGCCCGCAATCCTGCCGAAACCCGACCGGCCGTCCGGTGAACCGGGCCGCGGCGCCATGCGGACCATCCCGGCGCAGCCCCTTTTCCCGGACTCGATCAACCTCGCCCACACGCACTTCCGTGAGCGCCCGGCTGCGGGGCCGGTTCGAACCATTGTGCCAGCAGCTTTCGGGCCACCGTTGAATCGAGTATCGCACAACCTGCGCCCGCTAGTGGACAGCGACTGTCGGCGTCCGCACGCACGCTGTCAGATTTCGTGCTGCAGTGCATCCCATGTGAGTCGATTATGCGACTTTTCAAGACAGCTCGTGCAACTCGGACCGGAGAAAAAACGAACCCGATGAGTGCGTCGGCAACCGGCTGCGATTCCTGACAGATAGAGCCGCAAGAAAAGCCGGAAAAACCCTGGAAATGCGTTCTTTACAACGCGCCAGAAGGCGTCTCAAAATATTCTTGACAGCAGAATAAAGAGCCCCAACAATCAAGCTGGCACTTTTTTCAACCGCCTTTATTTTCGAAAAGATGCCGTTGGTGAGCTTGTGAGGAGGGGGCGTTCGCATCATGCGAAACGTTTAGCTTTTCGAACTGCTCGTGGTAGTGACATGAGTTACAGGGGAAGTTGGTATGGCAACCGGTACGGTCAAGTGGTTCAACGACGCGAAGGGTTTCGGATTCATCACGCCGGATGAAGGCGGCGAGGATCTGTTCGCTCACTTTTCGGCCATCCAGATGAATGGCTTCAAGACCCTCAAAGAAGGTCAGAAGGTGAGCTTCGAGGTCGTGCAAGGCCCGAAGGGTAAGCAGGCATCGAACATTCAGGCAGCCGCCTGATCTGTTCGGTCTCTGTACCTGAAAAGAAACCCGGCTTCGGCCGGGTTTCTTTTTTTTGCGGGATCCAAAAAACAACCGGGCGCGTTCGATGTTTCTTCCACGCGCCTCGTCGTTTTTACATCGGTTCCACGGTAGATGCGCTAGATCACGCGCAGCGTGCCCATCATGCCGAGGTCCTCGTGCTCGAGGATATGGCAATGGAACATGCGCTCGCCCGCCGTATGCTGCACGGTCGCGAGATGCACGCTCTCCCCCGGCTTCACGTTGACGGTATCGCGCCATGCGAGATACGGCTCGTCCACGCGCACGCTCCCCGTCTCGCGCGAAATCACCTGGAACTGCGTACCGTGCAAATGGAACGGATGATCCATGTCCGTGCGGTTCGCAATCGTCCATTGCTCGACTTCTCCGCGACGGCTCGTGAGCGTGATGCGCGCCGGATCGTAGGTCTCGCCGTTGATCATGAATTGCATGCCGCGGGGCATGCCCGACTTCGACGCACCTGGCTGGTGCATCGCATGCATGTCCATGGCTTCGCTGAACAGCACCGATTTTTGCGGGAGCGATGCCGCGAGCGGACCCCGCGGCGCCAGCGGCCCAATCGCACGCAATTGCGCCGGTAATGCCGATGTCTCGCCGCGCGGCGCGAACTGCACCTGAGCCAGCGCGACCGACGGCGTAGGCGGCAGGCTGCCATGCGACATCGCCATCTTGCGCCGGTCGTACTGCGCGGCGATCAGGCGCGCGCGCGACGCGCCCTGCCCCGCGCGCACGATCAGCTCGGCGCGCTCGCCCGGCGCGAGCAGCAGCGAGGTCACGCCCTCGCGCGGCGCGGCAAGCAGGCCGCCATCGGTGCCGACGTGCGCAAACGCGCGGCCATCGTCGAACGCGAGCTGCAGATAGCGTGCGTTGCAGCCGTTCCAGACGCGCCAGCGTTCGTCGCGCACGACTTCGATGTGCGGCTCGCGCGCGCCGTTCACGAGCACGAACTGGCCCTCGCGGCCATTCATCCAGTCCATCATGCCGTTCGCGGGAATCGTGCCGTCGGCGGCGAGCTTGAGGTCGGAGACGAACACGTGGCGCTCCGGCCAGTCCGCCAGCGGATCGTTGGCGGCGCGCACGACGATGGGGCCCGCGAGCCCGCGAAACACCTGCTCCGACGACAGCATGTGCGGATGCGGGTGATACCAGTAAGTGCCGGCACTGCCCTCGGGCAGCGTGAACCGGTAGATGCGTTCGGCGCCTGGCGCCACGAGGTTCATCGGATTGCCGTCCTGGTCGGGCGGCACGGGCAGGCCGTGCCAGTGGATCGTGGACGGTTGCGGCAGCCGGTTGACGAAGCGGATCTCGACAGTGTCGCCTTCGCGTACGTCGATCATCGGACCGATCACGGGGCCGGCGTTGCCTGCTATGCCAGCGTCGTCCGGATCGTATTGCCAGAACGTGGTCGGCGCCTGACCGGGAAGCAAGGGCCGCGTCACGGGCCGGGCGACCAGCGTCGCGCGAAAATGCCCTGCTTCGCGGCTTTCGTTCGCAAGCGTTCGCAACGCGGCAAGCGGCGCCCCGGCGGCCAACGCATCGGCTGCCGCGAGCGGCGCCTGCGCGTGCATCATGGCGCCCGACATCGTGTCCATGTTCGCCATGCCGGACATCGCGTGTCCGCTCTGCTGGGCCAATACGGGGCGCGCAAACAGCGACGCCGTGGCGGCGCTCAACGCGCCGGACAAAAAAGCTCTGCGTTTCATCGATGAATTCCTCAAACACATCTGACGACGCGACGCGCAATCACCGCGCGCCGCACGTGCGGCCATAGGCTTCGCATGCGCAGCGCCGTACGACGAACCCCCTCGGGCCTGCATCGGGCCGGCGCTGCATCAGGGCGCAGGGCGCGCCGCGTTCAGACGATCGGAGGGGGTAGCGCAGGCGCGTGCGTGATACCGGCGCGCAGCGCGGAGGCAAGAGCAAAACGTGGAGAGCGCCCGGGAGCGCCTGCGCTGATGCGCGTTTGAACCGGCGGCGCGCCGCAATGGACGCAGCAGCCTGCGGCGCAACCGCTCGCGCCGCCCGCGCAATGACCATGTGAGCTTGCTGAGCCTGCGCGTTCCATGACGCCGCAACGATCGCCGGCCGCGAAGACCTGATGCGCAACGTGCGGCACCCGCGACGCATCCGCATCTCGCTGCATGGACGTGCATGCGCTTGCGCCATTCATGGCGAAGAGCGCGAGCAGCCCAACGAGGAAGAAGCGACACAGGAAGATCATGCGGAGCGAAACGGCAAATGGGCGAATGAATGAACTCGATTGATGCGAGTCATGATAGCGCACAGTCGGCTCCGTGACTTCCGTCAGATCGCACGGCGGGCCATGAATACGACAAAGAAACGTGCAGGACTGCTCGATAAGATCTGCCAGCCTCGCCCCCAGCCGGAAACCATCTGCACCGGCGAGCGCAACCCAGACAAAACGGAGCGTCACGATCTATGTCACTCAAACCCTTGCGCATTGCCGCACTCCTTTCGACCCTGCTCGTTGCAGCCTGTTCGACTACAGCCTTCACCACTGCCTCGCCCACCAGCGACGCAGCCGCGCGCGTGCAACTCGAGCAAGAAGCGCGCATGGCCCTGAAGAGCCTCTACGCAAACTCGACGGGCGCGAAGCAACTCGGCGCGAATGCTGCGGGCGTCCTCGTTTTTCCGAGCATCGTGAAGGGCGGCCTCCTGATCGGCGGCGAGGGCGGCAAGGGTGTGCTGTTCTCGGGTGACGGCCGCGTGCTCGGCTACTACAGCGTAGGTTCGGTCTCGTGGGGCTTGCAGGCGGGCGCGCAGAACTTCTCCGAAGCCATGATTCTGATGACGCCCGATGCCATTCGTAACCTCAATACGGCCGATGGCTGGGCGGTCGGCGTGGGCCCGAGCGTCGTGGTCGCCGATTCGGGCATGGCAAGGGACATCACCACCACGACCGCACAATCGGACATCTATGCGTTCATCTATGGCCAGTCCGGCCTGATGGCGGGCCTCGGCGTACAAGGGCAGAAGATTACGCGACTCAGCAACTAGGAATAGGTCGCGTATGCATTCGGATGGTTCCGGGTAAAAATGTAGGAATACGAAATTTATTTCCATAGTCCGGAATGCCTGGCAGTATGAGACGACCCTTGAAGTAAAAAACCCCGGCAGCCCATTCGGACTGCCGGGGTTTTTGCGTTCAGGCCGCGTTGGCCCGAACCGCATTCGTCGCATCACATATTGTCGATCATCACCTGCCCGAAGCCCGAGCAGGACACCTGCGTCGCCCCTTCCATGAGCCGCGCGAAGTCGTACGTCACGCGCTTCTGCTGAATCGACTTCTCCATCGAAGCGATGATGAGATCCGCCGCCTCCGTCCAGCCGAGGTGGCGCAGCATCATTTCGGCCGAGAGAATCTCGGAGCCCGGATTCACGTAATCCTTGCCCGCGTACTTCGGCGCCGTGCCGTGCGTCGCTTCGAACATCGCCACCGAATCCGACATGTTCGCGCCCGGCGCGATGCCGATGCCGCCCACCTGCGCCGCCAGCGCATCCGAGATGTAGTCGCCGTTCAGGTTCAGCGTGGCGATCACGTCGTACTCGGCCGGGCGCAGCAGGATCTGCTGGAGGAACGCGTCAGCGATCACGTCCTTGATCACGATGTCGCCGCCCGTCTTCGGATTCTTGACCTTCATCCACGGGCCGCCGTCGATGAGTTCGGCCGCGAACTCCTTCTGCGCGAGCGCATAGCCGTAGTCGCGGAACGCGCCTTCGGTGAACTTCATGATGTTGCCCTTGTGCACGAGCGTCACCGAGCGGCGCTCGTTGTCGATCGCGTACTGGATCGCCTTGCGCACGAGGCGCTCCGTGCCTTCGCGCGAGACCGGCTTGATGCCGAGGCCCGAACTGTCCGGGAAGCGGATCTTCGAGACGCCCATCTCTTCGCGCAGGAACTTGATGATCTTCTTCGCGCCTTCCGATTCCGCGGGCCATTCGATGCCCGCGTAGATGTCTTCCGAATTCTCGCGGAAGATCACCATGTTGACCTTCTCGGGCGCGCGCACCGGCGAAGGCACGCCCTTGAAATACTGCACCGGACGCAGGCACACATAGAGGTCGAGCTGCTGGCGCATCGCCACGTTCAGCGAGCGGATGCCGCCGCCCACCGGCGTCGTGAGCGGACCCTTGATCGACACGACATATTCCTTTATGGCGTCGAGCGTCTCGTCGGGCAGCCATACGTCGGGGCCGTACACGCGCGTCGCCTTCTCGCCCGCGTAAATCTCCATCCAGTGAATCTTGCGCTTGCCCGCATAGGCCTTCTGGACAGCCGCGTCGACCACCTTGAGCATGACCGGCGTGATGTCGACGCCAGTGCCGTCGCCCTCGATATACGGGATGATCGGCTGATCGGAGACATTGAGCGAGAAATCCGGATTGACGGTGATCTTCTCACCGCTGGCCGGGACCTTAATGTGCTGATACGGCATGATCAACTCCAGTAGGGGGATCGGTCTGTCGATCGCGTTATTCTAGCCCACGCCCCGAACACCCGTGCCGTCGGCTCCGTGAAGGGCTTGTGCTGCGCAGCAGCGCGCGCATGGCGGCACGGCAGGCTTCACAATCCGATAGCAATGCCCGCCGCCCTCACGCACTCGACGTCTTATGTCTTATATAAGACCCATGACGCAACGCGGCCCATTATGCATTAATATCGCGGCGCTCACGCTTTTCATTTTTCGTTAGTCCGCTTGCACTATTCGCCATGCGCTTGATCGCCCTCAATAAACCGTTCGGCACGATTTGCCAGTTCTCGCCGCATGAAACCCGCCAGTCGCTTGCGGACTGGGTCAAGACGCCGGGCGTCTATGCGGCGGGCCGTCTCGATGCGGACAGCGAAGGTCTGCTGCTGCTCACCGACGACGGCGCGCTCCAGGCGCGCATTGCCGAGCCGCGGCGCAAGCTCGTGAAGCGTTATTGGGCGCAAGTTGAAGGCGCGCCCGGTGACGACGCGCTGGCCGTGCTCGAACGCGGCGTCGATCTGGGCGATTTCGTGACGCAGCCGTGCCGCGCGAAAAAAATCGCCGACACCGACGCCGATCTCCTGTGGCCCCGCACGCCGCCCATTCGCTATCGCGCGGCGATTCCGACCACGTGGATCGAGCTCGCCATCAGCGAAGGCAAGAACCGCCAGGTTCGGCGCATGACCGCGGCAGTGGGATTTCCGACGCTGCGTCTCGTGCGCGTCGCGATCGGCTCGCTCGATATTTTTTCGCTGGGCCTCGCTCCCGGCGCGAGTGTCGAGGTGCCCACCGATGCGCCGTGGCGTCGCGCGACGCCCACGCGAAGCGCGCACAAGTGACTGTTGCGCAAGCACTTTTCCCTGATTCACGCATCGCTGCACGCGTCGCACTACTGCGCATTGCCTTCGCATTGGCATGCGAATTTAGCGCGTGGTGACGCCCATGAGTCGCCCACGAAAAAACAAATGAGCAATTCGCGTCAACCGGTACGCGAAACCATGCGTTATTTCACGCAGATGCCGTCCGAAGCTATCCGGCATTGAGCCTTACGGGCGCTCGTGCAGCAATGCACGATCCCGACCGCTGGCAGACACGTTCGCGAATTTCTTCTGAATTTGTCGATCGTGACTGTCAACCGAAAGGTGGATGGCACGTTTACCGACCTGACTCCAATAACCGGGTCACTTGGTTAATTAACTCAAGCTGAGGATTCACAACATGAACAAACTGATCGCTGCTCTGGTCGCTGGCCTCTTCGCATCGGCTGCATTCGCACAAGCTTCGGCTCCGGAAGCCGCTACGGCTGCTGCTCCGGCTGCTGCTTCGGCACCGGCTCACAAGGCAACGCACAAGAAGTCGACGCACAAGAAGTCGTCGCACAAGAAGGCAGCCAAGGCTGAAGCCGCTTCGGCAGCTTCGGAGTAAGCCTCCTGTAAGACGCATCGGAGAACGGCCCATCGTGCCGATCTTCACCGCGTTCGAAAGGCAGAGTGTCGCAAGGCGCTCTGCCTTTTTGTTTTTGCATCACCCGATCCAGCGTCCCAGGCGCACTGCCAGGCGTCCCGGTATGCTGCGTGCAACGCAGGACCCGCATGTTTTGACCCGCGCTGACGTACTCGCGTAACATGCGCGGATTATTCTCAAGCAAGGAGTTCACTCGTGCGATTTTCCCTGCGCCCGCTCATCGCGCGTTGCGCGTTCGCCGTTGCTTTGCCGCTCGCCGCCGCATTTGCCACCGCCGCGGCGCTCACGTTCACGACGGCCCCCGCGTATGCCCAGCAGATGCCGCCCGGCGCCAAGCAGCCCGGCGACTTTCCGCACGTGAAACTCACCGCAGGCATGTTCGTCATCGACGCCGGCGTGGCCGCCAATGACGCCGACCGCGAGCAAGGTCTCATGTATCGCACGCAGCTCGCGCCCAACGAAGGCATGCTGTTCGTGTTCGGCGAGAATGCCGTGCACTGCTTCTGGATGAAGAACACGCTGATCCCGTTGTCGATCGCGTTCATGCGCGCCGACGGCACGATCACCGACATCGACGAAATGCAGGCCGAAACGACCAACAACCACTGCCCGCGCAATAACGGCTACTACGCGCTCGAAATGAGCAAGGGCTGGTTCACGTCGAAGGGCATCAAGCCCGGCATGAAGATCGACGGGCTGCCGCCGCTGCAATAAGTTGCAGTAAGCGCCCAGCCGCGTCCGGCGTAACGCGCACGCGCCGCGCGCACCCCGCCGTCGACCGGTATGGACGAGCCGGCTCCGCCATTCGCGGCGCCGGCTTTTTTACGCCCGCACCACCCCACTGCCCGCGCCACGACGCTCTGGCGAGACCCGTTTTCACGGCCCGGCACGCGTTCAGCAAAAGCGCCGCGCAAGCGCTATCCTAGTAATCCGCCGTGTGACGCCGTCTGCTCGAAGCATCCCGCAGTGCCCGGAAGCACCCCGAGCACGCCGCCGCACGGTCCGCCGGACCGCGCGCAGGCCGCGCCGCGCGCCGCCCGGCACTTTCCATGGCGCGTTATTCCAAGGAGATCACCGTGCCTCGCAAGACTCCCATCGAGCGCTATCGCAACATCGGGATCAGCGCTCACATCGATGCCGGCAAAACCACGACGACCGAGCGCATCCTTTTCTATACCGGCGTGAATCACAAGCTGGGTGAGGTTCACGACGGCGCGGCGACCATGGACTGGATGGAGCAGGAACAGGAACGCGGCATCACGATCACCTCGGCTGCGACCACCGCGTTCTGGAAGGGCATGGCCGGCAATTATCCCGAGCATCGGATCAACATCATCGACACCCCGGGGCACGTGGACTTCACCATCGAAGTCGAACGCTCGATGCGCGTGCTCGACGGCGCGTGCATGGTGTACGACTCCGTGGGCGGCGTGCAGCCGCAGTCGGAAACCGTCTGGCGCCAGGCGAACAAGTACAAGGTGCCGCGCATCGCGTTCGTCAACAAGATGGACCGCGTGGGCGCCGACTTCTTCCGCGTGCAGCGGCAGATCGGCGAGCGCCTCAAAGGCGTGGCCGTGCCGATCCAGATTCCCGTGGGCGCCGAAGATCACTTCCAGGGCGTGGTCGATCTCGTGAAGATGAAAGCGATCGTCTGGGACGACGAGAGCCAGGGCGTGAAGTTCGAGTACGAGGAGATCCCCGCGAATCTCGTCGAGCTCGCGCACGCGTGGCGCGAAAAGATGGTCGAAGCCGCCGCCGAGGCCGACGAAACGCTGCTCGAAAAGTATCTGCACGACCATGAGAGCCTGACCGAAGAGGAAATCAAGGCCGGGCTGCGCAAGCGCACGATCGCCAACGAGATCGTGCCGATGCTCTGTGGCAGCGCGTTCAAGAACAAGGGCGTGCAGGCGATGCTCGATGCCGTGATCGACTATCTGCCCTCGCCCGTGGACATACCCGCGATTCTCGGCCACGACCTCAACGACAAGGAAATCGAGCGCCACCCGAGCGACGACGAGCCGTTCTCGGCGCTCGCCTTCAAGATCATGACCGACCCGTTCGTCGGCCAGTTGATCTTCTTCCGCGTCTATTCGGGCGTCGTGAATTCGGGCGACACGGTGCTCAACGCCACCAAGGACAAGAAGGAGCGCCTCGGCCGCATCCTGCAGATGCACGCGAACGAGCGCAAGGAAATCAAGGAGGTGCGCGCGGGCGACATCGCGGCGGCCGTGGGCCTCAAGGAAGCCACGACGGGCGACACGCTCTGCGATCCCGCGCACGCCATCGTCCTCGAAAAGATGATCTTCCCCGAGCCCGTGATCTCGCAGGCCGTCGAGCCGAAGACCAAGGCCGACCAGGAGAAGATGGGCATCGCGCTCAATCGGCTCGCGCAGGAAGACCCGTCGTTCCGCGTGCAGACCGACGAGGAATCCGGACAGACCATCATCTCGGGCATGGGCGAGCTGCACCTCGAAATTCTCGTCGACCGCATGAGGCGCGAGTTCGGCGTGGAAGCGACCGTCGGCAAGCCGCAGGTCGCGTATCGCGAGACCGTGAAGCACAAGGTCGAAGATGTGGAAGGCAAGTTCGTCAAGCAGTCGGGCGGACGCGGCCAGTACGGCCACGCGGTCATCACGCTCGAGCCGCAGCCGCCGGGCAAGGGCTATGAGTTCGTCGATGCCATCAAGGGCGGCGTGATTCCGCGCGAGTTCATCCCGGCCGTCGACAAGGGCATCCAGGAGACGCTCAAGGCCGGCGTGCTCGCGGGCTATCCCGTCGTCGACACCAAGGTCACGCTCACGTTCGGCTCGTACCACGACGTGGACTCGAACGAAAACGCGTTCCGCATGGCCGGCTCGATGGCCTTCAAGGACGCGATGCGCAAGGCCAAGCCGATCCTGCTCGAACCGATGATGGCCGTCGAAGTAGAAACGCCCGAGGACTTCATGGGCAACGTGATGGGCGATCTATCGAGCCGGCGCGGCATCGTGCAGGGCATGGAGGACATCGCGGGCGGCGGCGGCAAGATCGTGCGCGCCGAGGTGCCGCTCTCGGAAATGTTCGGCTACTCGACCTCGCTGCGCTCGCTCACGCAGGGCCGCGCAACCTACACGATGGAGTTCAAGCACTACGCGGAGACGCCGCAAAACGTGGCCGAAGCGGTCATCAACGCGAAAAAGCAATAAGACGTTCGCGTGCCTCGAAGCCCGTCCCTTGCCGGGGCGGGCTTTTTTCATGCACGCACGCTGCCGCAAGCGGCGCGATATCGACCATGCCACAATAGCGTGACCCCCGCTGTGCAGCCGCAGCCCACGAGAGGAGACACCGCGATGAGTCACGACCATGAGCACGAGCACCCTCACGCGCACGAAGCTGCCCCCGACTGGCGCGAGAACGGCGTCAAGGTGATTCGCGGCGACCAGCTCGACACGAACACGGCGCAAACGCCCGGCATGAACCGCGCCGCCGCGATCAACGCGGCGCGCGTGGGCGCGCAGAAGATCTGGGCCGGCACCGTGACGATCCATCCGAACGCGAAGACAGGCGCGCATCATCACGGCGCGCTCGAAAGCGTGATCTACGTAGTGCGCGGCCACGCGCGCATGCGCTGGGGCGAGCACCTCGAATTCACGGCCGAAGCGGGCCCCGGCGACTTCATCTTCGTGCCGCCCTACGTGCCGCATCAGGAGATCAACGCGAGCACCGACGACCCGCTCGAATGCGTGCTCGTGCGCAGCGACAACGAGGCCGTGGTCGTGAACCTGAACATCGACGCCGTGGAGGCGCCCGAAACGGTCTACTGGGTCGATCCGATTCATCGCCATCCGCACGAGCATTGATGCGTCATCGCGTTCGCTAAAGCCGCAAAACGTCCGCATTGGCGAATGGCGCGCGGCGAAGCGGCATGGAACGATACAAAGCGCTGCGCTCGCGTCTGCAACTCGCCACGTTCGCGCGCAATCCGGTACAACCCCGTCGCGCCACTGCGGCTATGTCCATCTCGCCGAAGAGCGCCGAAAACGCGTAAACTGAACGCTATTCGTCGTCAGCAGTACCGCATGCCGCCGTCGCTGCCGCTTCCATTGCGGCGGCGCCCTTCCACGGAACCGCACGGAAACCCGCGCCGATGAAACGTCAGCAGTCCAAGCCATCTCGCTCATCCAGCCCATCCGGGGTTGCTCCGCGTTCGCCGCTCGCCGGGCAAGCGACGCCTTCTTCGCAGCCCTTGCCTCAATCGACTCGCGCGGATGAAGCGCCGCCCACGCCTCGCTCGCACGCGTTCGACGCGCTGCGCCGCGACGCCGGCGATTACGGCAACCATGCCATCGACGAGTTCGTCGCCGGCCGGCTCACGCGCCGCGAGTTGCTGCGCCACGCCGGCGTGCTCGGGCTTTCGGGCCTCGCGCTCGCGCTCGGCGGCCTCGTTGTGCCGCGCGGCGCGCACGCTCAGGGCACGTCCGGTGCATCGAAGCCCGGCAACCAGACCATCCGCGTCGCGCATCTGATGCCGGCGGGCGCGGTCGACCCGCTCACCGTGACCGACGCGGGCGCGCTGTGCCTCCTGAACCAGACCGGCGAATTCCTCGCCAACGACGACGCCAACGGCCATCTGCAGCCGGCCCTCGCGCTCTCGTGGCAGCCCAACGCGAAAGCGGACGTCTGGACCTTCAAGCTGCGCCCCGGCGTGAAATTCCACGACGGCCAGCCGTTCGGCGCGAAGGACGTGGTGGCCACGTTCGACCGGCTCGCCGATCCGACAAGCGGCTCGGCGGCGCTTTCGGTGCTCAAGGGCGTGCTCTCGAAGGGCGGCACGAAACTGGTCGACGAACATACCGTCGCGTTCCATCTCGACGCGCCCAATGGCAACTTCCCCTACTACGTTTCTTCGGACAACTACAACGCCGTGCTGCTGCCCGCGAATTACGCGGGCAATTACGAAAAGAGCTTCATCGGCACCGGGCCGTTCAAGCTGGAGCGCTACGAGACGCGGCGCGGCGCGAGCTTCGTGCGCAACGACGCCTACTGGGGCGAAAAAGCGCTGCCTGAGCGCGTGCAGTTCGCGTTCTACGCCGACGAGCAGGCGCAGATTCTCGCGCTGCAAGGCCAGCAGGCCGACGTGATGGGCACCTTCACCGTGCAGGGCGGCATCGGCATCCTGAACAATCCCGACTTCAAGGTGATCGGCGTGCGTTCGAGCGCGCATCGGCAGATCCATATGCGCAACGACGTGCCCACGTTCAAGGACAAGCGCGTGCGCCAGGCGCTCGCGCTCGCGCTCGATCGCGACGTGCTGGTGCGCGGGCTTTTCAAGGGCCGCGCCGTGGTGGGCAACGACAGCCCGTTCGCGCCGATCTTCCCGTCGACGGCCACCACGGTGCCGCAGCGCAAGATCGATCTCGCGAAGGCGCGCCAGTTGCTCGCGCAGGCGGGGCTCGCCAATGGCTTCGACGTCACGCTCACGACCGAGAAGTACATGGAGATTCCCGATCTTGCCGTGGTCGTGCAGAACGCGGCGAAAGCGATCGGCGTGCGCATCGCGCTGAAGGTCGAGAGCCAGTCGCAGTACTACGGCGCGGGCACCTACGGCAAATCGGACTGGCTCGACTCGCCGCTCGGGATCACCGACTACGGCCATCGCGGCGTGCCCAATGTGTTCCTCAACGCGCCGCTCACGAGCGGCGGCACGTGGAATGCGGCGCACTTTCGCAACCCGCAGTACGACAAGCTGGTCGCGCAGTTCGCGGCGACGCTCGACGTGGCCGCGCAAAAGCAGGTGGCCGCGCAAATCGAGACGCTGCTGCTCGACGAGACGCCGGTGATCATTCCGTACTTCTACGACCAGTTGATCGCGCAGCGCACCGCGCTTTCGGGCGTGCACTTCACGGCGCTCGCGCAGCTTTACTTCGACCGCGCCACGCTCGCGGCGTAAGCGCGGGCGGCATGGCGACGTGGCGGCGTGGCGTGCTCACGCAACGCCGCGCGCCGCCCGACGACGCTACACCCAAGCGTGCTTCCCGCACGTTCAGGCCCGCAACGCGTGCATCTGGAGTCCGATGGCTACACCGCTGACGAGACCGCCCTCGACCGCCCCGCGCAATCCGCCCGGCGCGAGCCCCCTGCGTGCGGCGCGCGGCGCCGGCGTGGCGCGCTTTCTCGCGCAGCGCGCCGTCTGGGCGCTGTTCACGCTCTGGCTGCTTTCCGTGCTGGTGTTCGCGGGCGGCCAGCTGCTGCCCGGCGACATCGGGCGCGCGGTGCTCGGTCCGCTCGCCGACGCGCGCGCCGTGGCCGCGCTCAACCATCAGCTCGGCGCTGACCGCCCGCTGCTCGACCAGTACGTCACATGGATCGGCCATGCGCTGCGCGGCGACTTCGGCACTTCGTGGACCTTCCGCCAGCCCGTCGCGCCGCTGGTGGGCGACGCGCTGCTGCAATCGGCGAAGCTCGGGCTGCTCGCGTTCGTCGTGGTCGTGCCGCTCGGCATCGGCGGCGGCGTGTGGGCCGCGCTGCACGGCGGACGCTGGCTCGACCGGCTCGTCAGCACGCTGGGGCTGTGCGCGAGCGCGGTGCCGGAATTCGTCTCGTCGATCGCGCTGATCCTCGTCTTCGGCATCTGGCTGCGCTGGCTGCCGATCGAGGCCGTCGCGCCGCAAGGCGCCGGCTTGCTCGACACGCTGCGCCATCTCGTGCTGCCGGTGCTGCCGCTCGTGCTCGTGTTCTTCGGCTATCTCGCGCGCATCGCGCGCGCGGGCATGCTCGACGCGCTCGAAGCCGACTACACCCGCACCGCGATCCTCAAGGGCCTGCCGCGCCGCGTCGTGATCGTGCGGCACGTGCTGCGCAACGCGCTGCTGCCGAGCGTGACCGTGGCGGCCACGCAGCTCGGCTATCTGATCGGCGGGCTCGTGGTGGTCGAGTCGCTGTTTCGCTATCCGGGCATCGGCTCGCTCATCTACAACGCGGCGAAGGCGAAGGACTTTCCGCTGCTCGAAGCAGGCGTGCTCACGGTGGGCCTCGTCTACACGCTCGCAAATCTCGCCGCCGATCTGCTGCACGCGCTGTTCGATCCGCGGCTGCGCGCACGCAAGGGTTCCTGAACGGCTCACAGGAAGGCGCATGAACGATACGGTGTCCGAATCGATGAACGACGCAGCCGCGCACGAAGCGCTGGCCGCGCCCGCGCCCTTCGCGGCGACGCTGCGCCTGTTGCTGCGCTCGCCCGCGTTCGTGCTGGGCGCGCTGATCCTGCTCGCATGGATCGTCTGCGCCCTCGCGGGCAGCTGGATCGCGCCCCACGACGCCTATGCGTCCGACCCGCTCAGCTCGCTCCTGCCGCCCGATCACACGCACTGGTGTGGCACCGATCAGCTCGGCCGCGACATCTGCTCGCGCGTGATCGTGGGCGCGCGCGACATCCTCATGATCGCGCCGCTCGCCACCTTGACGGGCACGCTCGCGGGCACGGCGCTCGGCCTCCTGACCGGCTATGTCGAAGGCTGGGCCGGCACGCTCGTCGCGCGCGCGCTCGACGCCGTGCTCGCGCTGCCGCTCGTGATCGTCGCGCTGCTCGTGCTCGCGGCCGTGGGCGCGTCGAATCTCGCCGTCGTGCTGGTGATCGGCATTACCTTCGCGCCGCTCGTCGCGCGCACGGTGCGCGCCGCCGTGCTCGCCGAGCGCCATCTCGACTACGTCGCCGCCGCGCGGCTGCGCGGCGAGCGCGCGCATTACGTGATGTTCGCGGAGATCCTGCCGAACATCTGGCCGCCGATCGTTGTGGAAGCAACGGTCCGGCTCGGCTATGCGATCTTCGCGGTGGCGACGCTCTCGTTTCTCGGCTTCGGCATCCAGCCGCCTTCCGCCGACTGGGGCCTCGCGCTCGCCGAGTCGTACACGCTGCTCGCGGGCGGCGCGTGGTGGACGGTGGCGTTCGACGCGCTCGCGATCGCCTCGCTCGTCGTGGCGGTCAACCTGATCGCCGACAGCCTGCGCGAGGTGCTCGGCTCATGAGTCACGCGCGCCCCGCCCTCGCCACCTTCAGTGCGCCGCGCGCCGACGACGCGCTCGCGCTGGTCGGGCTCACGGTGGCCTACCGCGTGCGCGGCAAGGACCGCGACGTGCTCACCGACGTCTCGCTGCGCATCAAGCGCGGCGAAGCGTACGGGCTCGTCGGCGAGTCGGGTTGCGGCAAGTCGACGGTCGCGCTCGCCGTGCTGCGCTATCTCGCGCACAACGGCCGCGTGAAGGCGGGGCGCATCGCCATCGCGGGCGTCGACGTGCTCGCGCTCGATCGCGAGGGCCTGCGCCTGCTGCGCGCGCACACGGTCTCGATGGTCTATCAGGACCCGGCGAGCGCGCTGAACCCGACGCTCACGATCGCTCGTCAGTTGAGCGAAGCATTCGAAGCCGCGGGTGCAAATCCCGCCGACGCGCTCGCGCAGTCGTACGCGATGCTCGAGCGCGTGCGCATCGCCGATCCCGCGCGCGTGATGGCGAGCTGGCCGCATCAGCTCTCGGGCGGCATGCAGCAGCGCGTGGTGATCGCGATGGCGCTCGCCTCGAACCCGACGCTGCTGATCCTCGACGAACCCACCACGGGCCTCGACGCCACCGTGGAAGCCGAGGTGCTCGCGCTCGTTGCGCAACTGCGCGCGGAGCTCGGCATGGCCGTGCTGCTCATCAGTCACGACCTCGCCGTGATCCGCAAGATGTGCGAGCGCGTGGGCGTGCTCTACGCGGGGCGGCTCGTGGAGGAAGGCGCCACGAGCGACGTGTTCGCACGCGCGCGCCATCC
This sequence comes from Paraburkholderia sp. J63, assembly GCF_905220245.1. NCBI lineage: Bacteria > Pseudomonadati > Pseudomonadota > Betaproteobacteria > Burkholderiales > Burkholderiaceae > Paraburkholderia > Paraburkholderia sp. J63. The sequence goes on from NZ_CAJMZF010000002.1 coordinate 398,500, forward strand.
GTACACGGTGGGGCTGCTGCGCTGCCTGCCCGCGCCGGGCCGCAACAAGGCCCACGGCGCGCTCGACACGATCCCCGGCGAGCTGCCCGCGCCGGGCACGCTCACGCACGGCTGCATCTACGCGCCGCGCTGCCGGCTCGCCGACGCGCGCTGCCGCGAGCACGCGCCGCCGCCCCATCGCATGGAAGCGGCGCACGGCGAGCAGATGTCGCGCTGCCACTATCACGAGCGGGCCATCGAATTGCCGGCCGCCGACATCGTCGACATCGCCGAGGCAAGCGACGCAGCCAATGTGACCGCTATGAGTGCTAGTGCACAGACGACTGCGCCGCCAGCCGTACAGTCGATCCCGCAGACAAACGAACAAGCTGAGGAAACGCCGCGCACGCGAGACGCACACGATGCGAAAGTGGTGCTGCGCGCGGCCAATGTCTCGCGCACCTTTGGCCGCGGCGCGCATGCGTTGCGCGTGCTCGACGACGTCTCGCTCGAACTGCGCGCGGGGGAAACGCTGGGCCTCGTCGGCGAATCGGGCAGCGGCAAGACGACGCTCGCGAAGCTCCTGCTCGGCCTCCATGCCGCCGACCCCGGCGGCACGGTCGAACTCGACGCGAGGCCGCTCGCCGAGCGACTCGCCCGGCGCGACGCGCAGCAACTGCAGGCGTTGCGCATCGTGTTCCAGCATCCCGACGCCTCACTCAATCGCGCGCTGCCCGTGCGACGCCTCGTGGGTCGCGCGCTGGCCCAGGCGCGGCGCGGTTCCGCGAATGATGGGGCGAACGGTGGTGCAAACGGCGCGGCGAACGAAAGACCGCACGAAGACGCGGGCACCGCATCGAACAGCGCAGCAGACGAAAGCGCCGAAGCGCGTAACGCGGCGCGCGTTGCCGCCTTGCTCGACGCCGTGCGCGTGCCGGTGCGCTACCTCGCGGCGCGCGCGCGGCAGCTCTCGGGCGGCCTCAAGCAGCGCGTGGCGATCGCGCAGGCGTTCGCGGGCGAGCCGCGCGTGGTGATCTGCGACGAGCCGACCTCGGCGCTCGACGTCTCGGTGCAGGCCGCGATCCTGAACCTGCTCGCCCGTCTGCAGCGCGAGCGCGGGGTGAGCTATCTGTTCATCTCGCACGACCTCGACGTGGTGCGCTATCTCGCGGACCGCGTCATGGTGCTCTACGCCGGCCGCGTGCTGGAAAGCGGCCCCGCGAGCGCCGTGCTCAACGGCCCCTGTCATCCGTATACCGAAACGCTGCTGAATCCCGACATGCTCACGCGCGATACATCCGCAAGCGATACTGCGGCCGACGCATCCGCGAGCGGCATGCCGGGCAACGCCAGTGCCACGACAGGGGGCACGGTTGGCTGCATCTTCAGCGCGCGTTGTCCGCGCAAGCTCGGCGCGATCTGCGACGAAGCCGCGCCGCCCTTCGAAGCGGACGCCGACGGCCATCGCATCCGCTGCCACATTCCGGCTGCGCAATTGCGCGAGCTTCAGGCCGAGACCGACCCAGCGCCCAGCGCTCCCTGACGCGCGCGAAGGTCAGACGAAATTCGTTGCGTTGTCCGCTTTTGCAACGTAAATCGTCGTGCCGCAGACCTGCGTTTCATCGTCGAAACGTTTTCATCGATTTTTGCGGCATTGGGATCGTCGGGTAAATGTTAAGTCCGCCACGCGCGGACTTCCCCGACCGATGGCACAGAACTCGCTACATCGGAACCAGGCATCCGGTCGCCGCCCATCAGCGTGAAACGTGCGGTTCGTTGCACCGGGCAAACGGATGGCCGGCTGCACGACGCGCTTGCTTTCTGCCGCCCCGAACACGGGCACCGACAATCGGCAAGGACTCCTGCCTGAACCGGCCAACCGGCGCGAAGCCGTCCGGATGCCGTGTGTACCGCCCGCGCCGGCGAAGCTGTACGTTCCATCGCACAGCATGAAGCGCGCGTCGGCGCGAAGCGGTTTTGCCTGACGGGGGAAGGTGCCTGCGCGTGAACCGTGCAGCGCCGGACACAGGGCGCAAGAGAAGCGAAGCGGACACATGCTATCGCTTCCCGGGAGGAAGCAATGAACAACAGGATTCTTCATCAGTACTGCTACGGGGTTAGCCGGGGGCTCGCAATCGTTGCGATCGGCACGGCAGGCGCGAGCCTGTTCCTGCCGGCTGCGGGCGCGCATGCCGCCAGCGACGTCACGGCTCCGACCTGGGTGCTCGTTGCCGACGCCGCGCTGCCTGCCAGCGGCGCGGCCGGCATCACCGACGCCGGCATGCCGGCTGAAGGCGTCGCGCCGCCAACGACTGCGCCATCGGCGACGGACTCGCACTCCGGTCCTGGCAATGCCACCGGCACGGCCGCCCTGGAGGCGGCGAGCGCGGCGGCCGATGCCGCGCTCGTGTTCGAGCCAAAGAACTGCTACGGCAAGACTGCGGGCAACTGCGGCTTCGGCGGCGGCCGAGGCGGATCGACAGGGAGCTCCGCCAGCGCCGGGGCGTCGGGAAGCACGGGCGCTGGTTCCGGCGGGAGTTCGGGGCCGGGTCGCGGCACTTCGGGTGTTGGCGGCTCGACCAGCGGTTCGAGCAACTCGGGTGGTGGCAGCAGCGGTAAGGGTAGTGGCGCGAGCAACGGCGGTGGCGCGAGCAACGGCGGTGGTGGGAATAACGGTGGTGGTGGGAATAACGGTGGTGGTGGCAACAACGGCGGCGGCGGCAACAACGGCGGCGGCGGCAACAACGGTGGTGGCGGCAACAATGGCGGCGGCGGCAACAACGGCGGCGGTAGTTCAAGCGGTTGCGGTTGCGGCTCTCACGGCGGTCCGTCAGGCCCGTCGGGTGGCTTCGGAGGCGGCTTCGGCAAAGGCGGACCATCGGGACCGTCAGGCCCTTCGGGCGGCTTCGGCGGTGGCTTCGGCAAGGGTGGACCGTCGGGACCCTCGGGACCGTCAGGCGGACCCTCGGGCGGCTTCGGCAAGGGCGGACCGTCGGGGCCCTCGGGCGGCTTTGGCGGCGGCTTCGGTGGAGGATTCGGCAAGGGTGGATCGTCGGGCGGCTCGGGCGGCGGGCACGGCGGCGGCTACGGTGGCGGCAACGGCGGCGGCAATCATTGAGCTCGCACGGCGGTGCGAACAGGCCGCCGCAACCACTCCGAATTGGCGCGACGGCCGGTCGCGTCATTCCAGGCAGCAACGGCGGCGACGCCCCGGTCCCCCGGCCGGGCGCCGCCGCCGGTCGCCGGAAGCGCCCCTCCCCCTCATTACCTGCGATTCAGACGAGTCTTCCTCGAAGCCGAAAAGTGTGCAGCCGTGCTTCCCTCGTGCGCCCTAGAGCATCTCCAGCGGCCGTTTGCTGCGCGGCGGCTTGAAGTACGCATCCAGCGCCGCGTGGTCGTCGGCGCTCAGCGCGAGATCGAGCGCCGCGCGGTTGTCGCGCACGTGATCGACGCGCCCCGCCTTCGGAATCGCGCAGACACCAGGCTGCCGCAGCACCCACGCAAGCGCCACCTGATAGATCGACACGCCGTGCCGCGATGCGATGTCGTCGAGCGGCGAGCGCCTCGGCAGGCGCGCATGATCGACGGGGCTGTACGCCATCAGCGGCATGCCGTGCGCGCCGCTCCAGGGCAGCAGATCATATTCGGGCCCGCGCCGCGCGACGTTGTAGAGAATCTGATTGATCGCACAGGCGTCGCCGCCCGGGACCTCGAAGAGCTCCTCCATGTCGTCGGTGTCGAAATTGCTCACGCCCCAGTAGCGGATCTTGCCCGCGCGCACGAGCGCCTCGAAGCCTTGCACCGTCTCCTCGAGCGGCACGCCGCCGCGCCAGTGCAGCAGATACAGATCGAGCCGGTCGGTGTTCAGGCGCTTCAGGCTCGCCTCGCACGCGCGCTCGACGCCGCGCCGGCTCGCATTGTGCGGATAGACCTTGCTCACGAGAAACACGTCCTCGCGCAGCCCTTGCAGCGCTTCGCCAACGAGCGTTTCCGTCGCGCCGTCGCCGTACATTTCGGCGGTGTCGATAAGGGTCATGCCGAGCGCGACGCCTTCGCGCAGCGCGGCGATTTCGTCGGCGCGGCGCGCATTGTAGTCCCCCCCGCGCTCACCCATTTCCCACGTGCCCTGCCCGAGCTTCGCGATCCGTTCGCCGCCGGGCAGCGCGATACTGGCGATATCTGTCGTCATGTCGTCTCGGTTCCCATGCAAATCTGCGCTTGCAGCGAACGGCCAGTGTATCGCCTCGCGCGGCGCAGGGTCATGCGTCGACGAGTAAGTCCATCATTTCCGCGGCACGCCGCCTATGACATAAAATTGCCGTTCGCCTCTCACGCCTGCCTCCCATGAACGCTCCCACGGAAGACCGCTGGCGCGGCCTGCGCCCGGACCCGGACAACGACACGCCGCTCTATCTGCAGCTCGCGCGCAAGCTGAGCGATGCGATTCACGAGAACCGCTGGGCCGCCGGTGAGGCGCTGCCCTCCGAGCGCGTGCTCGCCGATGCGCTCGGCGTCTCGCGCATCACCGCGCGCAAGGCCATCGCGCTGCTGGTCGAGCAGGGCATGATCCGCCGCACCCAGGGCGCGGGCAGCTTCATCACGCCGCGCTACGAAGACCCGCTCTCGCGCCTCACGAGCTTCAGCGAGATGCTGCGCCAGCGCGGCTTCACGCCCAGCTCGCGCTGGCTCTCGCGCGAGATCCAGCCCGCGAGCCGCGACGAAGTGATCCAGCTCGGCCTCTCGCCCGCCGCCGCCGTGACGCGCCTGAAGCGTCTGCGCCTCGCCGACGGCATCGTCATGGCCGTCGAGAACTCGACCTTCCCCGCCGCGCTGATCCCCGATCCGAACTCCATCGGCGATTCGCTCTACAGCTTTCTCGAACAGCGCGGCCTCGCGATCGTGCGCGCGCTGCAACACTTTCGCGCCGTGAACGCGAGCGAGGAAATCGCGCGGCAGATGAGCATCGCGCCGAACGAGGCGCTGCTGCTCATCACGCGCGTGGGCTATACCGCCGATCAGCGCGCCATCGAGCTCACCGACACGTATTGCCGCAACGACTACTACGACTTCGTCGCCGAGCTGCGCAAATAAAGCCGCGACGACGGGCTGCGTGCGTGAGGACGCGTCGCGCGCCGCATCGGCTGTCAGTCGCCGCTCACCACTCGCCGCTCGCGTCGCCTCGCGCAACGTCGCATCACCTCACGCCGACCATTGCGGCGCGTCGGTCCCGATCGGCACGCTGGGGCGCGCGTAGAACGCCGGCGTGCGTTCGAGCCGTTCGGCGGGCGCCACGGCGCGCACACGGCCAAACGGCGTAGCCGATTCCTCCAGACAGTCCGCGAGGTCCTGCGCACGCACGTCGGGCGCGCGCTGGCCTTGCGCGAGCGTGCCCATCGTCTGGAGCCAGCGGCCCGTCTGCGCGAGCGACACGCGCACGTGCCAGCTTCCGCCCTCCTCGGCGCGCCGCGCGAGCGCGACCATCGCGCCAAACGCGGCCAGATAGCCGGTGGCATGATCGAGCGCCTGGCAAGGCAGCGGGCGCGGCTTGTCGAAAGACGCACCGGACGATACGCCTGGCGCGTCGAACTGCGCCGACGGCAGAGCGCCGCCATGCGCCGCCGCCACGCTCTCGGTCCAGACGATCCCGCTCGCCGACTGCACGAGGCTGTCGAAGCCGCGCCGCTCGCACCACGGTCCGCGATGCGAGTACGCGCAGATCGACACGCACACGATGCCGGGCCGCTCGCGCGCGAGCATCTCGGGCGCGAAGCCGTGCGCCGCGAGCGCGCCGGGACGATAGCCTTGGAGGAACACGTCGGCGTCGCGCACGAGTGCGTGCAGTTGCGCACGATCCTCGGCCTCGCGTAAATCGAGCGTGGCCGAGCGCTTGCCGCGTCCGTTGTCGATCACGAGCGGCGCGATGTTCGGCAGATGCGGACCGTTGACGAGCAGCACGTCGGCGCCATGATGCGCGAGCGCACGCCCCGCCACCGGCCCCGCGATGATGCGCGTGAGGTCGAGCACGCGCATGCCTTCGAGCGGGCGCGCCCTGGCCTTGCGCGCGAACGCATCGCCGGCGCCGCGATCGCCGCTATCACCGATGCGCTCGATCTCGAACAGCGGCAGACTCGCCACGGCGTGCGCCTGTTCGAGCGCGGCCCATTCGCGCGGCGTGCGCACGAGCGCCGCGCACAGTCCCGCCTGCGCGAGCGCCTCGTCGAGCGCGGCGCCGTCCCAGTTCTCGCGAATGGCGCGGGCCACGTCGTCGCGGCTCTCGGCACAGCCGAGCACGCGCAGGATGCCGTGCAGATGGTGCGCGAAGTTCGCATGGAGCTGTATCCAGCGGCCATCGCGCGTTTCGAAGTAGCCCGTCACGGGATGGCGCAATTCGAACGGCGCGCCGCCATCGACGCTCAGATAGCGCTCGCTGCGAAACGCCGCGAGCGCGCGGCGTACGTCGATGCCCACGCGCTGCTCGGCGCCGCCGCGCAGCCGGTGCAGGCGCGCCGCAGCGAGCCCCACCGCGCCGATGCTCGCCGCCGCGAGCGTGCCGACGCGAAACACCGAGGGCAGGCCGGGATCGTCGCCTTCGATGTCGACCAGGTCGAGCGCCGCCATGGAATCCTGGGCGCCATCGTGGGGATGCGCGAGCATCCAGAGGTGTTCGAGCGCGTCGCGGGGCGTCATGGCGTGCGTCCTTGTCGGCTTGAGGGAGATGCAACAAGGTTACGAGCGTCCTCGCAATCCGATCAATCTTGATTATGATGATCAATATAGATCGATTTTTCCGGTTTCATGAGGCGCGCCACCATGTCCAGCTATATGACCGCGGCCGAAGCCGCCGCCGCGCTCGGCATCAGCCGGGCCACGCTCTATGCCTATGTGAGCCGCGGCATGCTCACCTCGGCGCCCGCGGACGATGCCATTCCTGGCGCCGGGAACGCCGGGCCAGAGTCCAGGCCACAATCCAGGCCCCAGGCGCGCCGCTACGCCGCCGCCGAAGTGCGCCGCCTCGCGCGCCGCAAGGCCGACGGCAAGCGCGCGGGCAAGGTCGCACAGAAGGTACTGGACTGGGGCGTGCCGGTGCTCGAATCGTCGATCACGCTGATCGCGGAGGGCAAGCTCTTCTACCGCGGCCGCGACGCCGTCGCGCTCGCGCGCCACGCCTCGCTCGAAGAGGTCGCGGCGCTGCTTTGGGACTGCGCGCCGCGCCGCGTGCTGGAGGCCCCCGCGGCGCCGATCGCCGTCGCGCAATGGTCGGCGTGGCTCAAGCTCTGGAGCGCGCATTCGCCGCACGAGCGCGCGCTCGTGCTGCTGCCGGCCGCCGCCGCGCAAATGCCGCGCATCTGGGCGCAAGGCCGCGACGCACAACTCGAAACGGGCGCGCAGCTCATGCGTCTGCTGGCCGCGGCGCTCGCCTGCGCGGCGCCCTCCAGCGAGCCGCTGCACCGCCAGCTCGCGCATGTCTGGGGCCTGCGTTCGCGCACGCAGGCAGAGCTGCTGCGCGCGGCGCTCGTGCTGTGCGCCGATCACGAGCTCAACGCCTCGACGTTCACGGTGCGCTGCATCACCTCGACCGGCATGCACCTGTTCGGCGCGGCGGCGGGCGGCCTTGCCGCGCTCGGCGGCCCGCGCCACGGCGGCGAGACCGCGCGCGTGGCGGCGCTCTTCGAGGAAGCCGCGCGCGCCGACGATGTGCACCGCTATCTCGCGCAGCGGCTCGCGGCGGACGAGCTCGGCGCCACGCCGAAGCTGCCGGGCTTCGGGCATCCGCTCTATCCGGACGGCGATCCGCGCGCGCGGCTCCTGCTCGACATGCTCGCGCAGCACGCGAGCGCGCGCTCGCCGATGGACGAAGTCGATGCGCTCGCGCACGCCGTGGCCGAAACCACGGGCGCGCGGCCCACGCTCGACTATGCGCTCGCGGCCATCGAGCGCGTGCTCGCGTTGCCGCGCGGCGCGGCGTTCACGCTGTTCGCGGCGGCGCGCGTGACGGGCTGGATTGCGCATGCGCTCGAGCAGAACGCCGATGGCCGCCTGATCCGGCCACGCGCGCGCTATGTGGGCGAATCCGGCGACGCGAGTTGAGTTCAGCCGACGCAGTTCAGCCGACGCAGTTCAGCCGATGTAGTTCAGCCGATGTACCTCAGCCCGCCGCGCTAACGCCCCACTGCAACCGCGCCGCACGCTCGCGCAGCGCCTGCGCGGCCCATCCCGCGAGCCCGCCGGCGCGCCGGTCACGACGGACCTGCGCCGGCGCCTCCATGTCGCGCGCCTCGCCGGCCGACGCGCCGCCCAGCGCGAGCATGAAGCGCGCGCCCCCGCCCCCGGCGCTCAGGTACACGCGCGCCCCGGCCGCAAGACGGATCGACTCGCCGGCGCGCAGCCAGTAGTCGTCCGTGTCGCCGCCGAGCGTGAGCCAGAGCTCGCCCTCGCTCACATGCAGTTGCATTGCCTGCGCGAGCCGCCAGGTCTCGGCGGGCTCGCCGTGCTCCAGTTCGAAAATACGGATTTCGCGCATTGCCGTGCTCCTTGCCGATGACGAACGGGCCGGCGCCAGCGCCGCCCGCCATGCGCGAGAGATCGCGTGCAGCGGCGGCTTGAAGGGCCTTCCCGGTTGGAGCATTATTGCCGTCAGCGCGAGGCGATCCCATGCACAGTTCCGAACAGTTCATCCGGAACTGTGCAGTCGAAAAACCGGACACTTGAGCGCACCCACCATCCCAGCGAGGCCCGCATGAAACTCGAACTCGACCGCGCGAGCGGCGTCCCGCTCACCGACCAGATCGTCGCCGGCGTGCAGGGCTGGATCCGCTCGCGCGGCGCGCACCCGGGCGCGCGCCTGCCCTCGATCCGCCAGTTCGCGGCCGATTACCGCATCAGCCGCTTTCCCGTGATCGAGGCCTACGACCGGCTGGTGTCGCTCGGCTATCTCGACTCGCGGCACGGCTCGGGCTTCTACGTGAGCGAGCACGCGTGCCTCGGCCTCTCGGGCACGGGCATCTGCGACCTCTCGAACGCCGCCGACGAATCGGGGCATCTGCTCAGCCAGCTCAACCGGCCCGGCGAGACGCTGCAGCTCGACAGCGGCTCGGTCCCGCAGGCGTGGCGCGACATCGACGCGATCGGCCAGGCGATCCGCCATGTCTCGCGCACCGACCCGTCGAGCCTCGTCGATTACGGCTCGCCGCTCGGCGACGCCCTGCTGCGCGAGCATCTGCGCAACCGGCTCGCACCGCTCGGCATTGCCGCCGACGCCCAGCAGATCCTCCTCACCGAAGGCGCGAGTGAGGGCCTCGACCTGCTGATGCGCTACATGCTCAAGCCCGGCGACACCGTGTTCGTGGAAGACCCGGGCTACTACAACCTGTACGGACTGCTGAAGCTGCACGGCGTGCGGCTCGTCGGCGTCACACGCACGGCGAGCGGCCCCGATCTCGAGCATCTGCATGCGCTGCTCGCGCAGCATCGCCCGCGCGCGTTCTTCATCAACACGGTGTTCCACAACCCGACCGGCACGACCGTCTCGCCGCCCGTCGCGTTCCGCTTGCTGCAGCTCGCACGCGAGCACGGCTTCACCATCGTCGAGGACGACATCTACGCCGACTTCCAGGCCGATCCCACCGACCGCCTCGCCGCGCTCGACCAGTTCGAGCATGTGATCTACGTGGGCGGGCTCTCGAAGACGCTGTCGTCGTCGCTGCGGATTGGCTACGTGGTCGCGAATCCCGACGTCGTGCGCGACCTCGCCTCGATCAAGGCGCTCACGAGCATCAGCGGCTCGCGCTTCACCCAGGCCGTGGCGGCCACGCTGCTCGAGCGCGGCGCGTACCGCAAGTATCTGGAGCGGCTGCGCCGGCGCCTCGCCGAGGCGACCGGCACGGCCACGCGCACGCTCGAAGACCACGGCTGGGAGCTGTTCGCGGGGCCGCTCGCCGGATCGAACGCGGCGCAAGCCGGCGCGCGCCCCTACGCGCAGAGCGGCGGCAAGTTCATCTGGGCGCGCGTGCCGCACGTGGACGACTCGGCGCGGCTCGTGCCCTGCGGCGAGCCATTCGGCGTGAGCGCGTCGCCGGGGAGCCACTTCCGGCCCCACGGCGAGCCGAGCCCGTGGCTGCGCATCAACGTGGCGTTCGCGCTCGACCCGCGCGCGCAGGCGTTTTTCGCGGCGGCCGCGCGCGTGCCGGGCTGATCCTCGGGCTGACGGCGGCCGCGTGCGTGCCGGCGTCAGCCTGCGCCTGATCCCGGGCTGATCCTCGGCCGATGCCGGCGGTTCCCGGCCGACTCCAGCACAGCGTCGGGCCGCACGCAAAGCCCGCATCTGCGCGGCCGTGGCGCGAGCCGCACGCCGCGGCGCCGGGTTCACTACAATGACGGCTGCCAGCCACCGCCTGCGCGCCCGCCTTCTCCCATGTCCGAATCCACCGCATCGTCCAGCCCCACCCCCACGCCTTCCGCCCGCAAGCTGTCCGTGATGCTGTGGCTCGTCGCCACGGGCTTCTTCATGCAGACGCTCGACTCGACCATCGTCAACACCGCGCTGCCCGCGATGGCGACGAGCCTCGGCGAATTGCCGTTGCGCATGCAATCGGTCGTGATCGCCTATTCGCTGACGATGGCGGTGATGATCCCCGTCTCCGGCTGGCTCGCCGACAAGCTCGGCACCCGACGCGTGTTTCTCGGCGCGATCCTCGTCTTCACGGTCGGCTCGCTGTTGTGCGCGAGCGCGCACACGCTGAACCAGCTCGTGCTCTCGCGCGTCGTGCAGGGCGTAGGCGGCGCGATGCTGCTGCCCGTGGGGCGCCTCGCCGTGCTGCGCACGTTTCCCGCCGAGCGCTATCTGCCCGCGCTCTCGTTCGTCGCGGTCCCGGGCCTGATCGGCCCGCTCATCGGCCCGACGCTCGGCGGCTGGCTCGTGCAGATCGCCTCGTGGCACTGGATCTTTCTCATCAACGTGCCGGTGGGCGTGGTGGGCTGCATCGCCACCGCCATCTTCATGCCCGACAGCCGCAACCCCGACACGCCCAGATTCGACGTGCCCGGCTACCTGCTGCTCGTCACGGGCATGCTGACAATCTCGCTCGCGCTCGACGGCCGCGCGGAGCTCGGCATCCCGCAGGCGACCGTGCTCGTGATGCTGATCGTCTCGCTCGCGGCATTCGTGGCCTACGGGCTGCACGCGGCGCGCACGCCGCGGCCGATCTTCTCGCTCGATCTCTTCAAGATCCACACGTTCTGCGTGGGGCTGCTCGGCAACCTGTTCGCGCGCATCGGCAGCGGCGCGATGCCCTACCTGATCCCGCTGCTGCTGCAGGTCGCGCTCGGCTACACGCCGTTCGAGGCGGGCCTCATGATGCTGCCGGTGGCCGCGGCGGGCATGTTCTCCAAGCGCCTCGTCACCTGGCTCATCACGCGCCACGGCTACCGGCGCGTGCTGCTCGCCAACACGGTGCTGGTGGGGCTCATGATGGCGAGCTTCGCGCTTTCGACGCCGGCCGAGCCGCTGTGGCTGCGCCTCGTGCAGCTGGCCGCGTTCGGCAGCGTGAACTCCATGCAGTTCACGGCGATGAATACGCTCACGCTCAAGGACCTCGGCATGGGCGGCGCGAGCAGCGGCAACAGCCTCTTTTCGCTCGTGCAGATGCTCTCGATGAGCCTCGGCGTGACGGTCGCGGGCGCGCTGCTCACGACCTTCACCGGGCTGATCCGCCATGCGACGGGCTCGAGCGTGATTCCGGCGTTCCACGCGACGTTCGTGTGCGTGGGGATCATCACGGCGGCCTCGTCATGGATCTTCGCCCAGCTCTCCGACGACGTGCGCCGCGCAGCGAAGAAGACCGATCCTTCGGAGCGCACCTGAAGCCGGAGGGATGAGCGGCACGCCGCACTGCACTGCTACGGTGCACGGCGCGGCGCACCCGGTGCGCGGGAGCGGCGCGCCGTGCACCAGGTGCGCCGAACGAGTGCCTCGAAGCTCCCCGCACGCAGTCTCGAAATAGCCGATATCCCGCGCGCATGGCCCGATCCGCCATGCGTGCGAATGCGCATACTTTTTGCACGGCTATCCAGTAATGTAAACTCGAGATTCGCGCGCGGCCTGTCGTGCGCGCCACCCCAGTCCTATGACCAGCATGATCGACCTCGATCCCCCCGGCTTTCAGTCGCGTCCCGTCGCGGGCGAAGAAGGCGCGCGGCGCACCGTGCTCTACGGCGGATACACCGTGTTCAGCGTGTTCCAGCCGGTGTTCTCGGTCGCCCACCGCCGCGCGATCGGCTACCACGCGTCGCTGCGCGCGCACGACGAGCACGGCGATCAGGTGCCGTCGCAGGAAGTCTTCACGCAGGCCGCGCGCCGCGGCGACCTGCTCGAGCTCGGCCGCCTCGCGGAATCGCTGCACCTGGGCAACTTCAACGCCTTCGACTCGCACGACGAATGGCTCTTCCTGAGCCTGCATCCCGCCGCGCTCATGGACACGAGCTATGGCGACGCCCTGCTCGCCGGCATCAAGGCGCTCGGGCTGCAGCCGCAGCGCGTGGTGCTCGAGGTTTCGGAGCAGGCGGGCGGCGAGAACTCGCGCTTCGCGGAGATCATTGACGGGCTGCGCAAGTCGGGCTTCGTGATCGCGCTCGACGGCTTCGGCGCCAAGCATTCGAACATCGACCGCGTGTGGCATCTGCGGCCCGATATCGTCACGCTCGATCGCAGCCTGCTCGCCCAGGCGAGCCGCCATGCGCACATCGAGCGCGTGCTGCCGGGGCTCGTCTCGATGCTGCACGAGTCCGGCCAGCTCGTGCTGGTGGGCGGCCTCTCGACCGAGCGCGACGCGCTGATCGCGCTCGAAAGCAACGCCGACTTCGTGCAGGGCGCGTACTTCGCGCGCCCCGACGTCGAGCCCGTTCCGCCCGCGACCGCGGCGCGCCTGATGGACGATCTTTCCGCGCGCCTGCGCGAACGCGTGAGCGCGCGCGAGCGGACCCAGTGCTCGCGCCTCGCGCCGTACGTGAAGGCGCTCGAAGCGGCGGCGGCGCAGCTCACCACGGGCGCGAGCATGGCCGACGCCACGCTGCCGCTGCTCGGCCTGGCCGAGACGGCGCGCAGCTTCCTGCTGGACGCCTCGGGCCGCCAGATCGGCGACAACGTGCTGCCCGACGGGCGCGCGTCGCAGCGCGCCAAGCGCTTCCGGCCGCTGCTGCACTCCGAGGGCGCGAGCTGGGAGCGCCGGCCCTACTTCATCGGCGCGATGAAGGCGCCCGGGAGCGTGCAGTTCACGCCGCCCTATCTCTCGATCAACGAGGCGCACCTGTGCGTGACCGCGTCGATCGCCGCGCAGACGGAGCATGGTCTGCAGGTGCTGTGCGTCGATATCAACTGGGAAGCGACCGCGCGCTGATCCTGCGCGCGTTCACGGGCTGGCCTGCGCTGGCTTGCGAGCGAGCGCGGGCTTCAGTGGATTGCGTCCCGACGCGCGCTAGCGCTTGCCCGCGCTTACCCGCGTTGCCTGTTGCGTCCCTGGCAGCCTGACGTCGATCGAGCGCGCTCAGGCGGCCACGAGCGAATCCGCGAGCAACGCGGATGTGGATTCTGCGGATGACATCGATGACGTTGTTGCCGAAGCCACGGCCTGCGTTACCGGCACCGATACGCCTACCCCGACCACATCGCCATTCGCAGCCGATCGCGCAAGCTGCGCGAGCAGCGAACGCACCGCCTCGCCTCCGAATACCCGATTGGCCGCCTGCAATGCGCGCCCGCCCGCATTCGCGGCCACGCAGACCACGGGTTCGGTGCGTCCATCGTCGGCCACGCTCACGTGCAGCCACGCGGCCAGCTCGCCGTCCTCCGTCACCAGCGCGACGCCGGGCTCGCCGTCGAGCGCGAGCGTTTCGGCACGCAGACTGCCAGCTACTGCGCGCGCGAAGCCCGGCGCTGCCCCAACACCGGCCGCGGCGCGCGGTGCCATCACGCCCGCCGTGGCACTCGCCGCCACCAGCGCCGTCGCGGTCAAGCCCAGCAGGTCCATCAAGCCCATGCGGTCCTGCGCATGAAGCACCTCGCGCAGCCGCTCGACGGCGAGCGCGTGCTGCCCCGCATCCACGGGCACGACGGACCCGAGCGCCGGTTCGCGCGCCAGCCGCACACGCGCGCGATGCACGATCTGGCGGCAATGCACGGGCGTGCAGCCGGTGAGCGCGGCAATCTCCGCGTAGTCGCAATCGAACGCCTCGCGCAGCACGAAGACGGCTTGCTCCAGCGGCCCGAGCCGTTCGAGCAGCATCAAGAGACCGTCCGCGAGACGCGCGGCGCGCAAGCCCGCCTCCTCGGCCGAGGGCGCGGTCCCGTCGAGCCACGGCGCGGCGCCGGGCGCTTCGTCCTCGCCTGCGCGCTCGCGGCGCTGCTTGCGCAGCCGGTCGATCGCGAGGCGCACCGTCGCCGTCGCGAGCCACGCCTGCGGCACGCGCACCGCCGCCACGTCGGCCTCGCGCCAGCGGAACCACGCGTCCTGGACGACGTCTTCCGCCTCGGCACGGCTGCCCAGCACGCGCACGGCCAGCGCCAGCAACCGCGCGCGCTCCTTGTCGAAGACGGCGGCGCGGCGGCCTTCGCTCCATGCGCCGTTTTCCATGCCGGGTGGTACTTCGGTTCGTGCTTCGGTGGGTGCTTCGGACGCCGCCACGCGCCGTTGAGCTTCGTCCACGCAAGCTCGCGGCGCCCCGGCGCCCGCCTGCGCGGCATCGCGCGCGGTCCGCACGTCCTCGTCCTCCGTGTCCATCTCGCCGATCACCTGGGTCATTCGCTTCACTCCTCTGCGCACCTTTGCGCCGACGCTCCATGCGCCGTCGCCGCGCCCATGCTTTGCAGACGGCCCACGCCGTCCTCACCCATGAGACGACCGGCAGAACGCCGATGTGACAGCCTCGCGCAAAAAAATTCTCGTCACGCGCGACGCGCGGCGGGCGTCTTGGGAGGCAAGCAGTGCAACGGCGCCGCGCCCGACCACCCGCTCCCACCCAAACGCGAGGAATTTCATGCATCCCACCGTTCAGCATCATGCAGCAATCGTCCCGCACGCGCTCAATCTCGTACCGACCGTCATCGAAACCTCGGGCCGCGGCGAGCGCGCCTACGACATCTACTCGCGCCTCTTGCGCGAGCGCATCGTGTTTCTGGTCGGACCGGTGACCGAGCAGACGGCGAGCGTCGTCGTCGCGCAGTTGCTTTTTCTCGAAGCCGAGAATCCGGAGAAGGACATCAGCCTCTACATCAACTCGCCGGGCGGCTCGGTCTACGACGGCCTCGCGATCCACGACACGATGCAGTTCGTGAAGCCCGACGTCTCCACGCTATGCACCGGCTTCGCCGCGAGCATGGGCTCATTTCTGCTCGCCGCGGGCGCGCCCGGCAAACGCTTCGCACTCCCGAACGCACGCATCATGATCCATCAGCCCTCGGGCGGCAGCCAGGGAACCGCCGCCGATGTCGAGCTTCAGGCGCGCGAGGTGCTTTATCAGCGCGAACGCCTCAATGCGATGCTCGCCGCGCATACGGGCCGCGACGTCGAGCAGATCGCGCACGACACCGACCGCGATCACTTCATGTCGGCCGAGGCGGCGGCGCACTACGGATTGATCGATCGCGTGCTCACGTCGCGCGACGAAGCGGTGCCGCGCTGAGCGAGTAAATCGACGCATGAGACGCGAGGCAAACCGTATTGCAAACGCTCACGCGAGCCGCACCGCGAGCCAGGCTGCCAGCACGCCCTTGTACTCGGCGACCAGCAGCTTGCGCTCCTTCGGCTTCGCGCCCGCATAGAGCAGGTTGAGGCTCTTGACGACCTGGAGCATGACCTCGGCGACGCGATAAGCCTCGTCCGCCGTGAGCGCCGCGTTGTAGCGCCTGAACAGCGTGGCAAAACGCTGACGCAGCTTGTTGCGCGCCGCCTCGTCGCGACGAAAGCCCAGCGAGACGGAAAGCAGCGGCAGATACGCGGGGTACGCGTCCATCAGCTCGACCATCATGTCGAGCAGCCGTTCGGCGAGCTGCGCGGGCGGCAGCTCGCCGCTGCTCGCCTGCGCCTCGACTAGCGCGCTCCAGCGCGCATCCATCTCGTCGCCGTAACGCTGGCGCAGCGCGAGCGCGAGCGCATCCTTGTTCGGGAAATACTGGTACGCCGCGCCGATCGAGACGCCCGCCTGCTGCGCGATCTGCGTCATCGTGGCCGCTTCGAAGCCGCGTTCGGCAAAGGCGTCGGCGGCCGCTTCGAGCAGCGCGTCGAGCGTGCGCGCGGCGCGCTCCTGACGCGGCACGCGCCGGGCAGCTTCGGCTTTCGCTTCATTGAGCACGACTTTGCGCCGTAGCGGTGCGACCGCCATATCTGAGGCCTCCCTCACATTCATGTATGATATGTGAGGCCATCCTCACATATTGGTGAACCATGACGCAAGCCCTTTCTCTCGATCCGAGCAAGACCGCGCTCGTGATGATCGATCTCCAGCACGGCATCGTGAGCCGCCCCGTTGCGCCTCATACCGGCGCGCAAGTGGTGGCCCACGCGAAGACCCTCGCCGACGCGCTGCGCGCCAAAGGCGGCACCGTCGTCTGGGTGCGCGTGCTGCTCAACGATATCCTCGCGATGCCCGCCGACGCGCCCACGCGCGCTCCCAACGCGCCGGCGGCGCCGGCCATCGCTTCCGAGCTCGTGCCCGAGATCGGCGCGCAGGCCGACGACGTCGTCGTCTCGAAGCGCCAGTGGGGCGCGTTCTACGGCACCGACCTCGAACAGCAACTGCGCCGCCGCGGCATCGACACCCTCGTCATCGGCGGCATCGCGACGAACTTCGGCGTGGAGTCCACCGCGCGCGCGGCCTTCGACCAGGGCTTCAAGCTCGTCTTCGTCGAAGACGCCACCTCGGGCCTGAGCGAAGACATGCACCGTTTCACATTCGAAAAGCTGTTCCGCCACATGGGGCACGTGCGCTCGACCCAGGAGACGCTTGCCGCGCTCGCATAAAAGCGCTTCAAAAAGCACCTTAAACAAGCGCCAAAAGCAAAAAGCCCTCGATGCGAATCGAGGGCTTTTTTTCCATGCGCCGCCCGGATCGGGCCGCGCGGGAACGGATTGGGCTTTACGCGAAGTTCTTCGCAGCGAAGTCCCAGTTGGCGATGTTCCAGAAACCTTCGACGAACTTCGGACGCGCGTTGCGGTAGTCGATGTAGTAAGCGTGTTCCCACACGTCGATCGTGAGGAGCGGCTTGGCGTCGGTCGTGAGCGGCGTGGCGGCGTTGCTGGTCGACACGATGTCGAGCGAGCCGTCCGCCTTCTTCACGAGCCACGTCCAGCCCGAGCCGAAGTTGCCGACTGCAGCCTTCGTGAAGGCTTCCTTGAACGCGTCGAAGGAGCCCCATTTCGCGTTGATCGCGTCGCCGAGCGCGCCCGACGGTGCGCCACCACCTTGCGGCGAGAGGCAGTTCCAGAAGAAGGTGTGATTCCAGACCTGGGCCGCGTTGTTGAACACGCCACCCGACGACTTCTTGATGATCTCTTCGAGCGAGAGCTTCTCGAATTCGGTGCCCGGAATCAGGTTGTTCAGATTCGTGACGTAGGCCTGGTGATGCTTGCCGTAGTGGTAATCGAGCGTCTCTTCCGACATGGTCGGGGCAAGAGCGTTCTTCGCGAACGGCAGCGGCGGGAGCGTAAATGACATGATGCGGTTCCTTCGTCGTGTTATGGGGAGTTCTGCGTGATAACCGGCATGGAGCACTCGATTGTAGGCGAGTTGGAATAACCCCGCAAACGCGTGGACATTATGCCGATCATCGGTTACGCAGGGCGATTGCGCGGGTTTGCGCGGGCTTTTCAGCAAGCGCCGCGCCCGCTGCGGGCGTCTTCCGCGAGAGGGCGCGCGAGGGCCCGCAAGGAGCGCGGAAGGCGCCGCGCGGGCGCGGTTCAGAAGCCTTCGGCGAGCCTCGGCTGCACGTCGGCGAGCGCGACGTCGGCGCTGCCCTGCGCGAGATGCACGGTCAGGCGCTTGCCCGGCTTGAGCGCGGCGGGCGTGCGCACAGCCGCGCCGCTTTGCGCGTCGAGCAGCGCCGCGTAGCCGCGCTCGAACGTGCGCTGCGGGCTCAGGACTTCGAGGCGCGCTGCCAGCCCCGCGACGCGCGCCGTTTCGCGCTCGCGTTCGCGCGCGAACGCGGCCTCGAGGCGCCGCCCGAGCGACTCCAGCTGCACGCGCTGCGCGAGCGCGTCGGGGCGCATGCGCTGCCAGCGCATCTGCACCACGTTGAATTGCGCGCGCGCCTGCGCCGTCGCGCGCGAGCCCGCCGAGGCGAGCCGGATCGCCAGCTGACGCAGATGCGTGCGCTGCTGCGCAAGCCGCTCGCCCGGCGAGACGAGGCGCCGCGCGAGCCAGTCGAGCTGCTGCGCGCGACGCTCCATCAAGCGGCCGAAGCCGCGCGCGAGCGCGGCGTGGCGCTGATCGAGTTCGCGCAAGAGCATCACGCGCTGCGGGCTCACGAGCTCGGCGGCGGCGGTGGGCGTCGGCGCGCGCACGTCGGCGGCAAAATCGGCGATCGTGAAATCGGTTTCGTGGCCCACGCCGCTCACCACGGGAATCGCGCTCGCCGCGATGGCGCGCGCGAGCGTCTCGTCGTTGAACGACCAGAGGTCCTCGATCGAGCCCCCACCACGGCACAGCACGATCACGTCCACTTCCGCACGCGCGTTCGCCGCATCGAGCATGGCCGTGAGATTTTCGGCCGAGCCCGCGCCCTGCACCGGCGCCGGATAGACGATCACCGGCACGTGCGGCGCGCGGCGGCACAACGTCGTGAGCACGTCGCGCAGCGCGGCCGCCTGCATCGACGTAATCACGCCGATCGCGCGCGGATGCGTGGGCAAGTCGCGCTTGCGTTCGGGATCGAAGAGCCCTTCGGCCTCCAGTTGCGCCTTCAGGCGCAGGAAGGCCTCGAACAGCCGCCCCTGGCCCGTGCGCCGGATCGCCTCGACGTTCAGTTGCACCTCGCCGCGCGGCTCGTACATCGTGACGAGCGAGCGCACCTCGATGCGGTCGCCCTCGCGCGGCGTGAACTCGGCGTATTGCGCGCGGCCGCGGAACATCACGCAGCGCATTTGCGCCTGCGCGTCCTTGATCGAGAAGTACCAGTGCCCGCTCGCGGCGCGCGTGAAGTTCGAGACTTCGCCGGAAATCCAAGCGAGCGGAAACGAACGTTCGAGCATCGTGGCAATCGCGCGATTGAGCGCCGAAACCGGCACGACGACATCGCCGCCAGGCGCGGAGGAAAAACGGTCGGAATTCATGAGCAGGACGTGGTTGAACGATGGGTCGAAACTAGCCCGGACAGACGATAGACCGTTCGGGGGGCGGCAGTCCAGCAGGAAACGCTCCCACCGGACAAGGGGCTCCGAGGTGTCCACATCGACTCTGTCATGTGACATATTTGCTGCAAGTCTTGAGAAAACGCTGAAAAAACGCACCATCCCATTGATTTACATACGTTTTTTGTCTCAATAATAGTGCGTCACGCCGATGGAACAGCCCATCAGCGGGCTTTTGCGGTCCTGGCCACCCGCTTTTTCCACAAAGTTATCCACAACCGCGCTTTCCGCGGCTTGCAGGCCTGTTCAGGCCGATCGGGCAGCGTTTGCATGGCCGCGCAACTTGCCGCCCGGCGGCCACCCGCGCTAGAGTGCCGGGTTCACGACGGCCCGTTCGCGACCGACCGCGCGCCGTCCTTGCCATCCCCGCGACGCCCTGGCCCCTGGTCCGGCGCCCGCCTCGAACTGGAGAACCGCTCCGATGCCCGTTCTGTCCGTCAGCCTGCGGGGCCCCTCGTACCTTGGGTACACCAGGTACGCCAGACCCGCGCAAGGCCCGCGCCGATGAGCGGCCCCATTGCCGATCTCAAGGCACGCGCCGAAGCGGGGCTTGCGCGCGAGTGGCAGCAGCGCGGGCCGCTCGCCTGGGCGCTCGCGCCGCTCTCCGTCGTGTTCGCCGCCGTGAGCGGCGCGCGCCGCGCGGCCTATGCGGCTGGCTGGCTCAAATCGGTGCGCGTGGGCGTGCCGGTCGTGGTGGTCGGCAACGTGACGGTGGGCGGCACCGGCAAGACGCCCACGGTGATCGCGCTCGTCGAGGCGCTGCGCGCGGCCGGCTTCACGCCCGGCGTCGTCTCGCGCGGCTACGGCGCGAAGGTGCCGCGCCCTACGCCCGTGACGGCGTCCACGTCCGCGCGCGCGTGCGGTGACGAGCCGCTGCTCATCGCGCGCCGCACCGGCGTGCCGGTATGGGTCTCGCCCGACCGCGTCGCGGCGGCGCAGACGCTGTGCGCGGCGCACCGCGACGTCGACGTGATCGTGAGCGACGACGGCCTCCAGCACTACCGCCTCGCGCGCGACGCCGAGCTGGTCGTGTTCGACCATCGGCTGGGCGGCAACGGCTTTCTGCTGCCCGCCGGGCCGCTGCGCGAGCCGCTTTCGCGCCGGCGCGACGCCACCCTCGTCAATAATCCGTTCGAGCGCACGCTGCCCGACTGGCCGAATACCTTCGCGCTCAAGCTCGAGCCCGGCGAAGCCTGGCATCTGGCCAGTCCCGGCCTGCGCCGGCCGCTCGCGCAATTCGCGGGGCAAGGCGCGCCGGGCCAGCCGCCGCAGCGCATCGTGGCGGCCGCGGGCATCGGTTCGCCGGAGCGCTTTTTCGCGACCCTGCGCGCGGCCGGCCTCGCGCCGCAAACGCTCGCGCTGCCCGACCATTACGACTACGCGGCCAACCCGTTCAGCGAGGTTACTGCCGACGCCATCCTGGTCACCGAAAAAGATGCCGTAAAATTGGGGGCCTGGAACGACGCGCGCATCTGGGCTGTCCCTGTTGAAGCCGCGCTCGATCATCGCCTCATTAATCTGGTTGTGGAGAAACTCCGTGGACGCCCGTCTGCTTGAAATCCTGGTCTGCCCGATCTGCAAGGGCCCGCTCAGCTACGACCGCGCCGCGCAGGAATTGATCTGCAACGCCGACAAGCTCGCCTATCCGATCCGCGACGGCATTCCCGTCATGCTCGTCGACGAGGCGCGCCAAACCGTCGAAGGCACGCCCGTCGATCCGTCCGGCCCCTCCGGCTCGACTGGCTCAACCGGCGCCTGAGCATGGCCGCGCCCGCGCAACCCTTCATCGCCGTCGTACCGGCGCGTCTCGCGTCCACCCGGCTGCCCAACAAGCCGCTCGCCGACATCGGCGGCAAGCCGATGGTCGTGCGCGTGGCCGAGCGCGCCCGCGCCTCGGGCGCCCAGCAGGTGCTGATCGCCTCGGACGCCCAGAGCGTGCTCGACGCCGCGCGCGAGCACGGCTTCGAAGCGGTCATGACGCGCGCCGATCACCCGTCGGGCACCGACCGGCTGGCCGAAGTCGCAGAGCACTTTGGCTGGAGCGACGAGTTGATCGTCGTCAATGTTCAAGGCGATGAACCGCTGATCGACCCCGCTTTGGTGTGCGACGTGGCGTCGCACCTCGCGGCGCATCCCGAGTGTGCGATCGCCACTGCGGCGCACCCCATCACCGCCTCCGACGAGATCCTCAATCCGAACGTGGTGAAGGTCGTGCTGGACGCGCGCGGCGTGGCGCTCTACTTCTCGCGCGCGCCCATTCCCTGGGCGCGCGACGCCTGGCAGCCGCACTGGTCGCCGGCGCGGCTCGATCTGGCCGCCATGCCCGCCCCGCCGGCTCCGGCGACCGTTTACCGGCATATCGGCCTGTATGCGTATCGGGCCAAATTCCTGCGCAGCTACCCCTCGCTCACGCACTCACCCATCGAGCAGGTCGAAGCGCTCGAACAACTGCGCGCGATGTGGCACGGCGAGCGCATCGCGGTGCTCGTCACCGACGAGGCGCCGGCGCCCGGCGTCGACACGCCCGCCGACCTCGCCCGCGTGCAAGCGTTATTCCGGCCTTAATTGCGGCCGTGGGCCGAAAATCCCATGGCATAATCGGTTGTTTGCGCGAGCCGTAGAAGCCTTTGTGCGTGGGGGGTTCCCCCCGATTTGGCCTGCTGGAGAGGAGACGCACGACGCCGTCGACGCCGCCCGTGAGGGCAGCCGCCGCGCCGCAAGAATTCACATAGATCGGAGAAAGTTGAAATGCGTTTGATCCTGTTGGGCGCCCCCGGCGCGGGCAAGGGAACCCAGGCAAACTTCATCAAGGAGAAGTTCGGCATTCCGCAAATCTCGACGGGCGACATGCTGCGTGCGGCCGTCAAGGCCGGCACGCCGCTCGGCGTCGAGGCCAGGCGCTACATGGACGCGGGCGAGCTCGTGCCCGACGCGCTCATCATCAACCTCGTGAAGGAGCGCCTGCAGGAACCCGATTGCAAGAACGGCTACCTGTTCGACGGCTTCCCGCGCACGCTGCCGCAAGCCGAAGCCATGAAGCAGGCCGGCGTGGCGATCGACTATGTGCTCGAGATCGACGTGCCGTTCGACGAGATCATCGTGCGCATGAGCGGCCGCCGCATGCACCCGGCATCGGGCCGCACCTACCACGTGAAGTTCAACCCGCCGAAGCAGGACATGGTCGACGACGTGACGGGCGAGCCGCTGGTCCAGCGCGACGACGACAAGGAAGAGACCGTGCGCAAGCGTCTCGACGTGTACGTCGCGCAAACCAAGCCGCTCATCGCCTACTACAGCGACTGGGCGAAGCGCGGCGAGGAAAACGGCATGAAAGCGCCGCAATACCGCGCAATCGCCGGCCTCGGCAGTGTCGAGGAAATCCGCAACCGCGCATTCGACGCGCTCAAGTAATACGTCTCTTGCCGGCCGCGCCGGGCAAGGCCCGGCGCGAGCGCCGGCCTCCCCGTGCGGCCGGTCCCGCCTTCTACTCTGCTCCTCTTCGCCGATGAGCTGCGGGCCGGTCCGTCATGGGGCCACGCCGCAGAAAAAAATACCCATCGAGCAGCAAGGAGGAAGACAGATGCAAATCCGCGACAACGTATTCCTGATCACCGGCGGCGCCTCGGGCCTCGGCGCGGCCAGCGCACGGCTCATCGCGGCCGTTGGCGGCAAGGTCGTGCTCGCCGACCTCAACGAGGAAGCGGGCAACGCGCTCGCGCAAGAACTCGGCGGCACCTTCGTGAAGTGCAACGTCGCGAGCGAGGAAGACGGCGCGCGCGCCGTGGCCGCCGCCACCGCGGCTGGCACCTTGC
This sequence comes from Paraburkholderia sp. J63, assembly GCF_905220245.1. Lineage (NCBI taxonomy): Bacteria > Pseudomonadati > Pseudomonadota > Betaproteobacteria > Burkholderiales > Burkholderiaceae > Paraburkholderia > Paraburkholderia sp. J63. The sequence continues at coordinate 421,685 of NZ_CAJMZF010000002.1, forward strand.
GCGGCCTCGTGAACTGCGCGGGCATCGCGCCCGCCATCAAGACCGTCGGCAAGGACGGCCCGCACCCGCTCGACGCGTTCAGCAAGACCATCTCGGTCAATCTGATCGGCACCTTCAACATGATCCGCCTCGCGGCCGCCGCGATCGCGCAAGCCGCGCCCGACGACGGCGGCGAGCGCGGCGTGATCATCAACACGGCCTCGGTGGCCGCCTACGACGGCCAGATCGGCCAGGCGGCCTATGCCGCTTCCAAGGGCGGCGTCGTGGCGATGACGCTGCCGATCGCGCGCGATCTCTCGCGCAACGGCATCCGCGTGATGACGATCGCCCCGGGCCTGTTCGAAACGCCGATGCTGCTAGGCATGCCCAAGGAAGTGCAGGATGCGCTCGGCGCGATGGTGCCGTTCCCGCCGCGCCTTGGCAAGCCCGACGAGTACGCGATGCTCGTCAAGCAGATCGTCGAGAATCCGATGCTCAACGGCGAGGTCATCCGTCTCGACGGCGCGATCCGCATGCAGCCGAAGTAACTAGCCGCGCGCCTTCGCGCTTCGCGTAAAAAAGCCCTCAATGCGAGGGCTTTTTTCGTCTGCGGAAAGCGCATGGGCGCGCCGCCGCTCAATCGTTATCGAGCGTGCGCTGGCGCAGCTCCTGCAATTGCGACTCGACGACCGTGGCGTCCTCGGCGTCGGGACGCTCGTCGAGATAGTGCTCGAGATCTTCGAGCGCGGGCCGCAGGTAATCGAGCCGCGCATACGCGAAGCCGCGATCGCGCACCTCTTCGATGCTCTCCGGCAGCAGGATCACGAGCCGCTGCTGGATGCCGAGCAGGCGCTCCCAGCGCTCGGTCTGCAGATACACCGACTTCAGGTTGCGCAGCATGCGCGCCACGATCTCGCGCCGTGTGGCCGGTTCGAGCATCATGCGCAGCGCACGCGCGACGGAATCGCCCGCACTGGCCACATAGGGCTCGAGCATCTCGACCATGTCGGACTCGGAGAGCGCGCGGCCCGTGGTCGGGTCGAGCATGGCGTCGCCGTCGGGCAGCGAGACGCGCAGCAGGAAATGCCCCGGAAACGACACGCCCTGCACCGGCAGCCCGAGCTGCGCCGCGATCTCCAGATAGATCACCGCGAGCGAAATGGGAATGCCGCGCCGGCGCCTGAGCACGACGTTCAGATGGCTGTTATCGGGGTCGAAGAAGTCGTTGAGATTGGCCGCGAAGCCCATCTCGCGAAAGAACACACGGTTCAGAAACGTGACCTGCTGGCGCACGTCGGCGCCTTCGGGCATGCGCTTTTTCGCACGCAGCGCCAGCTCGTCGATTTCAGCGAGCGTGCCTTGGAGGTCGAGGTCCGGGTAGGCATCCTGCGCGATCGCGAGTGCCGCTTCGGTGAGCGGCAGGCTCTCGTCGTCGGCGACCAGCGTGCTGAAATAGTCCAGCACCCGCGTGTTCATCGTGATCACTTCGTGCGCCTCTTGAAGTATGCGTATTTGAAGCCCATCAGCCAAAGCATACCGAAATATAGCGCCGCAAACAGCACGAGACAGGCCGCGAGCAATGCGATGCGCGCAAGCGGCTCGTGATGCAGACCGATCCAGTCGTAGCTGATCGCGCACCAATGCATCGCCCCGGACAGCACGAGGCACGCCCCCAGCAATTGCACGAAGAACTTGGCCCAGCCCGAGGACGGCATGTAGATGCCGCGGCGGCGCAGGCCGATGAAGAGCAGCAACGCGTTCATGCAGGCGCCGAGCCCGACGGAGAGCGTCAGGCCAGCGTGCGAAAAGATCGGCACGAAAATGTAGTTGCTGAGCTGCGTGGCCACGAGCACGCCCACGCCGATCTTCACGGGCGTCTTGATGTCCTGGCGCGCGTAGAAGCCCGGCGCGAGGATCTTGATGAGGATGAGCCCGATCAGCCCGACGCCGTAAGCGGTCAGCGCGCGGCCCGTCATGACGACGGAATTCGCGTCGAACTTGCCGTAGTGAAACAACGTGGCCGTGAGCGGCTCGGCGAAGAAGAACAGCGCGACCGCCGAGGGCGCCGCGAGCAGGAAGGTCACGCGCAGGCCCCAGTCGAGCAGCGCCGAGTATTCGTGCGGATCGGCATCGACGTGCGCTTTCGAAAGGCTCGGCAGCAGGATCGTGCCGAGCGCCACGCCGAGCAGCGCGGTGGGGAATTCCATCAGGCGGTCGGCGTAGTTGATCCACGAGACCGCGCCAGGCCCCAGGCGCGAAGCAATGTTCGTGTTGATGATGAGGCTGATCTGCGCAACCGACACCGCGAACATGGCCGGCACCATTTTCGCGAGCACGCGCTTGACGCCGCGATGCGCGAGCGCCTTGAGCGGATTGAGGCCGATGCGCGGCATCATATCGATCTTCTTCAGGCCCGGCAGTTGCACGATGAACTGCAGCACGCCGCCGACGATCACGGCCCACGCGAGCGCAAAGACCGGCTGCTTCATGTGCGGCGCGAACGCTACGGCCGCGGTGATGAACGCCACGTTGAGCAGCACCGGCGCGAACGCGGGCAGCGAGAACTGCTTGTACGTGTTGAGCACCCCGGACGCGAGCGACGTGAGCGAAATGAACACGATGTACGGGAACATGATGCGCGTCATCGTGACGGCGAGCTGATACGCCTGGCCGTCGCTCTTCAGGCCCGAAGCGACCACGGTCACGACGAAGGTCGCGCCCACGATGCCGAGCACCGAAAGAATGGCGAGCGCCCACGCCAGCACCGTCGAGGTGGCGTCGACGAGGTCGCGCGTGGCGTCGTGCCCCTTCTGGTTCTTGAACTCCGCGAGGATCGGCACGAAGGCCTGCGAAAACGCGCCCTCCGCCGAGATGCGGCGCAGCAGATTGGGAATGCGGAACGCGACGTAGAAGGCGTCGGTGTACTGGCTCGCGCCGAAAGCGCGGGCAATCAGCGTTTCTCGGGCCAGTCCGGTCACGCGCGACAGCAGCGTGAAGCCGCTGACCGTCAGCAGGGCTCGGAATAGATTCATGGGGCGCTTATTATACGGGTGCTGCCGGGTCCGTCGCCGATGCGCGGCGTCATGGCCGTCACCAGGCCAGGGCGCGCCCCGCCCGCCAAGTGCTTCGCGATTGCCACAGCCATGATTTTGTTGCTATAATTCTCGGTTTCGAGTTTCACAAAGGCTCGAATAGCGTCTTGGAAAGGAAGCGAAAAGTGGTCGTGAACCTCGGCCTCCTTCCCGCTTTGGCACAAAAGGCGCTGCCGGCAAGCCTGAAGCAGTCGCGAGGCAAACCCGGCAAATACCGTTTTGCGCTTTCGGGATCATTCCCGGAAAGTTCAAATCCAGGCAAAGAGCGTCGTCCCTGCTTGATCGAACGTTGCGAACGTTAATCGAATATCAGCGGGCCGGAGCTCATCGAAACATCAGGAACCAACATGGCAAATTCCGCACAAGCACGTAAGCGCGCCCGTCAGGCCGCGAAAGCAAACTCGCACAACTCGGCGCTGCGCTCGAAGTTCCGCACCGCTATCAAGGCTGTCCGCAAGGCGATCGACGCCGGCGACAAGGCAGCGGCCGCAGAAGTCCTGAAGGCCTCGGCGAAGACGCTCGACATCATCTCCGACAAGAAGATCGTTCACAAGAACAAGGCCGCTCGCCATAAGAGCCGCCTGGCCGCTGCCGTCAAGGCAATGCAGGCTGCGCAGTAAGGAGACGGACCGTCCGCCACGGCGGGCGCTTCCTGATTCCGCTGCAACAAAGAACCCGCTTCGGCGGGTTTTTTTGTGGCCGGCGGCTTCCCTTCCCTCTGCGTTCCCCACTCTCCCGCGCACGGACGCAAAAAAACCCGCCGCAGCGGGTCGTTCGCTCGAGGTGGCCTGGCCCCCTCTTTTTCGTGCGCCCTACGGCGCGGCATCGGCCGGAACCGACGTTTCGGCTCAGCGATTGCCGCGTTGCTGCGTCGCGTGGTCTTCCGGCAGCTCGCATGCCTCGGTCACCACGAGATCGTTGTCCTTGGCGAAGTTCAGCACGAAGTTGAAGGCCATCGGCTCGATGTCCTTCAGGCGCGAATCGAGCACCACGACCTTGAGGTCGCCGATCATCGTCGGCCGCACGTAAAGCGAATAGCGCAGATAGGCGTTCGGCCCACGCGCATTGGCCGACGCCTTCGGGCCAAAGCTCGACATCACCCCCGCCAGACGCTCCGACCAGTCGCTCGGGCGAAACTTCTTTCCCGTGCTGGTGATGCCTTGAATGAAGTATTCGGTTGGAGCGTCGTCGGCCATGTAGGGTACCTGTATGACTGCGCGGGCCCGCGGTGCCGCGGTGCGCTTATGCAGCTGAGTGAGCACGAGCGCGCCGCCCGCGCTTGTGCCGCGGAGCTCCAGCCGCAGGGCAGTTCGCCCGATGGCCGCGCGCAAATACAGTCCGATGGAGAGGGGAGAGGCCGTCCGCGCACCCCGACCGGTGCGGCGCCGCATCGAACGTGCAGCGCGCTGCCGGCCAGCGCACAGGCCACTCCCGCGAGCCCTGCGTCTTGCGCGTCGAGCCCGCCGTCGTGCCTGAAAAATCGTTGAGATTATAGCGCAGCAGCTCTTTTGACGCACCGCACATAAGACCCCCGAAAGGGGTAGGTACCCACTCATTTCCCCGTGCGCGATGCCTGGCGCCGATGCCAAGTGTGCCCCGCCCCTGCCTTTCGGCCGACTCGTCAAATTCCGCAAAATCCTTTATGCTCCATTGACTTACCACCAACCGCAGCGGCGTCGCCGGCCCAATCCTGCAGTTCGAGGCCGGATCGGGCGCCGTTTTCGCTTCATGACCTCCCGGACCATACGCCATTACCTGCAGTTCAAGGATTTCTCCCTTGACGATTATGAATATGTGCTGGAGCGCGCGCGCATCCTGAAGCGCAAGTTCAAGAACTACGAGACCTATCATCCGCTGCACGACCGCACGCTCGCGATGATCTTCGAGAAGAGCTCCACGCGCACGCGGCTTTCGTTCGAAGCGGGCATCTTCCAGCTGGGTGGTCACGCCGTGTTCATGAACACGCGCGATACGCAGCTCGGCCGCGGCGAGCCCATCGAGGATTCGGCGCAGGTCATCTCGCGCATGGTCGACATCATCATGATCCGCACGTTCGGCCAGGACATCATCCAGCGCTTCGCCGAAAGCTCGCGCGTGCCCGTCATCAACGGCCTCACGAACGAGTACCACCCCTGCCAGGTGCTGGCCGACATCTTCACGTACTACGAGCATCGCGGCCCGATCCGCGGCAAGACCGTGGCGTGGGTGGGCGACGCCAACAACATGCTCTACACGTGGATCGAAGCCGCACAGATTCTCGGCTTCAAGCTGCGCATCTCCACGCCGCCGGGCTACCCGCTCGACCCCGCTCTGGTTGCGCCGGAAAGCGCGCCCTTCTACACGATCTGCGACGACCCGAACGAAGCCTGCGCGGGCGCCGACCTCGTGACCACGGACGTCTGGACCAGCATGGGCTTCGAGGCGGAGAACGAGGCGCGCATGAAGGCCTTCGCCGACTGGTGCGTGGACGCCGAAATGATGGCGCGCGCCAACCCCGACGCGCTTTTCATGCATTGCCTGCCCGCGCACCGCGGCGAGGAAGTGAGCGCCGAGGTGATCGACGGTCCGCAAAGCGTGGTCTGGGACGAGGCGGAAAACCGCCTGCACGTCCAGAAGGCGCTGATGGAATTCCTGCTGCTCGGTCGCCTGAACCACTGAGCGCCGCAGCCGTTCGTAGAAAAAAATGCCGGGATTTCCCGGCATTTTTTTCATGGCTACGTTTTGCGTTGCGGCCGTGACGCGGTGCTCACGCGCCTATCCGCCATTCAAACAGTCTCGCCAAGCCTGCGCGCCAGCGACTTCAGGAGGGGCGCCACCCGTTCGCGAAACACCTCAGCCCCCATCGACGAAGCCGGCCCGCTGCAGCTGAGCACCAGCCAGCGCCGCTCGCGCGGCTCGCGAAACGGCACCGCCACGGCGTTGACGTCCTCGTGCCAGTCGCGAAACGAGTAGCAGACGCCCTCCTTCGCGAACACCTCGATCTCGCGCTTCGCCGCCGCGACCTGCGCGGGGCCGTCGGCGCCCGCCGCCTTTTCCAGCTCCGCAAAGAGCGCCGTGCGCACGTCGAGCGGCTGCACCGCCAGGTACGCGCGCCCCATCGAGCTCGTCAGCATCGACAGATGCGAGCCCGAGGCCAGCCCCAGCGTGAGCGCGGTCTCGCTGCGAATGGTCTCCAGATAGATCACGTCGAGACCGTCGCGGCACCCCAGCGACACCGCCGCCCCCACCTCGCGCGCGAACGCGCGCATGTGCGGGCGCGCGAGCTCGAGCGTATCCGTGCCCGAGAGCAAGGCGAAGCCCAGCGAAAGCACGCCGGCATCGAGCGCATATTTGCCGAGCGATTCGTCGAAGCGCAGATAGCCGAGCACGGTGAGCGTGTACGCGAGCCGGTTGACGGTCGCCTTCGGCAAGCCTGTGCGCTCGACGAAATCGCGGTTGCCGAGCAGCGTCTCGCCGGGCCGGAAGGCCCGCAGCAATTCGAGCCCGCGCGCGAGCGCCACGACGAACTTGCGCTCGTCGATCGGACCCTCGGACAGCGCGGACGAAAACGATGAAGATCCAGATGCAGACATGGGCGGGCTAGTGATACACTGAGGTCAATTTGCAAAACATTGTTCCGCATAGCGGAACTTCAGTCAAGCGCAAATTGTCCATTTCGAGAGATTCAGGAGAGACATCATGGCCGCACATGCCCAGTTCCATTGGGAAGATCCGCTGTTGCTCGACCAGCAGCTCACCGAAGACGAGCGCATGGTGCGCGACGCCGCCGCCGCCTACGCGCAGGACAAGCTCGCGCCGCGCGTGATCGAAGCGTTCCGCCACGAAAAAACCGATGCGTCGATCTTCCGCGAAATGGGCGAACTCGGCCTGCTCGGCCCGACGATTCCCGAGCAATACGGCGGTCCGGGCCTTAACTACGTGGCCTATGGGCTGATCGCGCGCGAAGTGGAGCGCGTTGATTCGGGCTATCGCTCGATGATGTCGGTGCAGTCGTCGCTCGTGATGGTGCCGATCTACGAATTCGGCTCGGACGCACAAAAGCAGAAGTACCTGCCGAAGCTCGCAAGCGGCGAATGGATCGGCTGCTTCGGCCTGACCGAGCCGAACCACGGCTCCGACCCGGGCAGCATGGTCACGCGCGCGAAGAAGGTGAACGGCGGCTACTCGCTCTCGGGCGCCAAGATGTGGATCACGAACTCGCCGATCGCCGACGTATTCGTCGTCTGGGCGAAGCTCGAGGAAGACGGCAAGGACGATATCCGCGGCTTCATCCTGGAGAAGGGCTGGAAGGGCCTCTCGGCGCCGGCGATTCACGGCAAGGTGGGCCTGCGCGCGTCGATCACCGGCGAAATCGTGCTCGACGAAGTGTTCGTGCCCGAAGAGAACCTGATGCCGGGCGTGAAGGGCCTGCGTGGTCCGTTCACGTGCCTGAATTCGGCGCGCTACGGCATCGCCTGGGGCGCGCTGGGCGCGGCGGAATCGTGCTGGCACACGGCGCGCCAGTACGTGCTCGACCGCAAGCAGTTCGGCCGCCCGCTCGCCGCGAACCAGCTGATCCAGAAAAAGCTCGCCGACATGCAGACCGAAATCACGCTCGGCCTGCAAGGCTGCCTGCGCCTCGGCCGCATGAAGGACGAAGGCACGGCGGCGGTCGAGATCACCTCGATCATGAAGCGCAACTCCTGCGGCAAGTCACTCGACATCGCGCGTCTCGCGCGCGACATGCTGGGCGGCAACGGCATCTCCGACGAGTTCGGCGTGGCGCGTCACCTCGTGAACCTCGAAGTGGTGAACACCTACGAAGGCACGCACGACATCCACGCGCTGATCCTCGGCCGCGCGCAGACGGGCATCCAGGCGTTCTTCTAAGCGCGCCCCTCGCCACCGTTGGCCGATGAAAAAAGCGCCGCACGAGTCGACTCGTGCGGCGCTTTTCGCTTGACTGCGCTTTACTGCGCGTTCCTGCTCCACGCGCCCGGTGCCGCGCGACGTGGAGCCTGGCCGAACGGCCTCTGGCTTTACTTGTTCGGCTGCGGCGTCAGGCGCAGATACGGACGCAGCGCCTTGTAGCCCTTCGGAAACTTCTGCTTGAGCACCTCTTCGTCCTTCAGCGACGGAACGATCACGACGTCGTCGCCCTGCTTCCAGTTACCGGGCGTGGCCACCTGATAATTGTCGGTGAGCTGCAGCGAATCGATCACGCGCAGCACTTCGTCGAAATTACGGCCCGTGCTCGCCGGATACGTGATGATGAGGCGCACCTTCTTGTTCGGGTCGATCACGAAGAGCGAGCGCACGGTGAGCGTCTCGTTCGCGTTCGGATGGATCATGTCGTACAGCGTGGACACCTTGCGGTCGCCGTCGGCCAGAATCGGAAAGCCGACGCTCGCCGCCTGGGTCTCGTTGATGTCCTTGATCCACTCATTGTGCGATTCGGCGCTGTCCACCGAGAGCGCAATCGTCTTGACGCCGCGCTTCTCGAATTCGTCCTTGAGCTTCGCAGTCAGGCCAAGCTCGGTCGTGCAGACCGGCGTGAAGTCGGCCGGGTGCGAGAACAGCACGCCCCAGCTAGTGCCGAGCCAGTCGTGAAATTTGATGCGGCCAACGCTCGAATCCTGCTCGAAGTCGGGTGCGATATCGCCAAGACGCAGACTCATGGTTCGGTTCCCTTTGAACGTGACAGGCCAGGGATTGCGCGCGGCCCGTCGATACGGTGGACATTTACAACATTGAAGCATACAGGGTCCCCTCATGCCCCGCGAACGAACATCGGGTCAGACCGTTATGAGTTTTGGTAATTTTGGGTGGAATCGCGGAAACTCACGGAAACTTTACGTTCCAGATCAACCCCATTTGGCTTACTGTGAATGTTCGTGCGCCGCTACGTGAGCGCGCAGGAACGAATCGTGCGGGTTCTTGCGCAACGGGGAGCAGCCACGCTTGCCAGCGCTCGTATCTTTGTTACGATTCACGCGTACGTGACACGATGGGAGCTAGTCAATGTCAGAGGTCAACAAGGAGAGGCTGATGTCCGATATCAAAACCGTCCTCGCGGATGCCGAGGACCTGCTCAAGCAAGCAGCGAGCGCTACGGGCGAGCGCGCTTCGGAGCTTCGCGAAACGGCCCTCACGCGCCTGAAGCAAGCCAAGGAAAAGGCGGCCGACGTGCAGGTCGTCGTGGTCGAGAAAGGCAAGAAAGCGGCGCGCGCCACTGACGATTACGTCCATGAGCATCCGTGGACGTCGATCGGCATTGCCGCCGGCGTGGGTGTCCTCGTGGGCTTGCTGATCAACCGTAAGTAAACGGACGCGGCGTGCCGCCGCCGCGAGCGCCGCTACGCGTAGCGGGCGGCTCGCGCAAGGCGGCAGCCGGTCCGGGTTGTTCGCGGAGATGCGGAGCGCAGTTGCCCGCATCGGGCGTCACCGGGTCACCCGCGGCCGCTAGCTGGCCGAACCACAAGCCGGCAGGCCGGTGCACCGCACCGGCCTGCCTTTTCTGGGCGCTTTCCTCGCGCATTCGCCTCGCGCGCACGCGCGGGCGGCAACCGCATTCGCCATGACGACAGACACCCACTCGCAGCGACCCGAACACGGACCGATGCGCCGCCTCCTCAGTTCCGCGTTCGCGATGCTTCATACGCGGCTCGAGCTGATCGGCATCGAGCTGGCAGAGGAAAAAGAACGCCTGCTCGGCGTGCTGTTCCTCGGACTCGCGGCGATGCTGCTGGCTGCGATGGCGCTGATCGCGCTGACCGCGCTCATCGCCATCGCTTTCTGGGACACCTGGCGCTGGCAGGCGCTCGCCGGGATTACGGTCGTCTATGCGCTCGGCGCGCTCTTTTGCGCGTTGAAGGCGCGCAGCGGGCTGCACAATGCACCGCTCGTGTTCCAGGCGACGCTCGAGGAGTTCGAGAAAGACCGTGAAATCCTTCGCAAGCACTAGCCCCTATTTGCCAACCGCCTGCCGCGAATCGAAGCCATGAGCCAACCCCGACCGGACAACGCCTTTCGCCCCGCACGCAAGCGTACTCGCGACCTCTCGACACCGCAGTTGCGTGCCTTGCGCAAGGAACTGCTGATCGTGCGCGCGAGCGTCGAGCGCGCCGAAATGGCGGCCTCCGTAGTCGAGTTGCGCCATGCCGTCACGAATTTCAGCTGGCTGCGCTTTCTCGTGCCGGGCTTCGGCCGCGCAGCGAGCGTGGGCCGCGCGGGCGCCGGGCTCGGTACTCTGCTCAAGCAATATCCCCTTTTGAGCTCTATCGCCTCGCTCGTCCTGGCCAAGCCGCTGCGTGAGAGCGTCGTCTCGGCGGCCCGGCCGGTCGTGAAATGGGGCGGCCTGGCGCTCACGGCGTGGGAAGCCTGGCGCATCTGGCAGCAGGTGCGCCGCCAGCGAGGCACGCAGAACGGTGCGGTGCGCCGTTATGTATCCGACGAAGACGACATCACTGGCTAAGGCGCCGTCCCACCAGCGCGCTACCGTCGTTCTCATCGGTCCCTCCAGCAATCGCGTGGATTGGGAGCCGTCCCGCCCGGCGCCTGATTGCCGCGCGTCCCGTTCGCCTCGAGCACAAATGTGCCGCACGGATCGTCGCGCATCGGACCCGCTTCCGTGGGCGCGGCCGTGATCGTATAGCCACCGTTCGTTTCGTCCGCCGCCAAAATCTTCAGCCGATAAACCGCCGTCCCGCCTGGCGGCGCCTGATCCATGCCCGCAGGCAGCGAAGCCGGCGAAGGACTTTGCGCGTCGACGAATTGCGCCGCGCGATAGAGCGCCGCGACGGCATCGATCCGATGTCCGCGCGCGATCTGACTGCGCCAGCCCGGCAGTGCGAAAGCCGCGACGATGGCCACCGCCGCCAGCGCGATGACCAGTTCGAGCAAGGTAAAAGCGTGTGTTCTGCGGTGCATCTTCTTCACTCCTTTTTGCCGGCTCCCCTTTTCACCCTTCACCGCCATCAAAATGGCCTTGCAACGACGCGCCGCCAATGGCGCTCGATACGCGTGCCGTCCACGATGAGTTGTATCTGTAGCCAGCTTTGCGCGTCGTCGGCGGAGCCGAATCCGCGTGCCGTGACGAGAAACGCGCGCACGGCCGGCCGCGCCTCGATACGCCATGCCTCGACGAAGCACTGCGGCGGCCTCGCGGAGCCGGGCCATGAACGCACGGGCGTCGTGGCCTGGGCCTCGAACGTGTCCTGACGGCGCCAGCCCTGCGGTTCGCCCGACTGTGCCGGTGCCAGCGGCGCTAGCGCCACGCCATCGACCAGCAAGTGCGTACAGAGCATGAGACCCGCTTCGGCCGCACGAAAGGAGCGCAATTGATCGACGACGGCGCCAGCGTTGCGAGCCTCGAACAGCGCCGCCTCGAACCACGCCGCAGACGTCGCGAGCATCATCGAAACGATCAGCAGAACGACCGGCAATGCGACGCCGCGCTGGTTCAGGCGCCGGCTACGCGAGCACCGCGCCGCAAACGTCATGAGTTCGCCTCCAGCACATTGCGCAGCGCCACGTGACGCCAGAAGGCCTGTCGTACACGACCGTCGGTAGCACTGAGCGACGCGCCGTCGCAATCCACATAGCGCACGCGCCGGGCAAACGGCGCACCACGCACGAGCACGCATAGATCGACGGCCACGACGGAGGCCCACTGATCGCGCGAGAGCGCCGCGGCATCCACGGCCTGCGCAGCGCCGGGTAGCCAGTAACGCACGCGCATGCGCTCGACGCCCTCCACGAGCGGCTGCGCCGTGCCTGCCTTGCCGGAGCCTTCGCAGTAAAGTTCGGGTTCGCCGGTCGAACTGCTCGCCTTCGCATGAAAGCGATTGAGCACCTCGGCCGGGGGCGGCCCGACCGCCTGCCCCAGGCAATCGGTGACCTGGCCATTCGCCGCGAGCCAGGTGGACTCGCCGTCGCCCCGGTAGCGCACCGCAAAGCCGTCCGAGCGATTCGGGAGCGCCTCGCACGTCAGGCTCGCATTCGTGCCCGTGGGGCGCCCGCCGGTGCAGCCGAAGATCGGCGGCCCCGCGAGCGCCGACGAAGCATCGGCGCCCACGAACCCGGCCATCTGGATCTGCTCGCCCATGAGCATCAGGGCATTCACTCCCGCCTCGTGGATGCGCGCGGCGTCGATGGCGGCCGCGAACGCCTGACGCTGCGAGCGCCAGGCGGCAAGCGCACCCGCCATCACGACGAGACCGAGCGCGACGGCGATCGTGAATTCGAGCAACGTGTGCCCTGCGCTAGCGCGCACGCGCCGCACAGCGCGCTTCATTGGACGAACGCGAGCGCAATGCAGGCCCGCTCCGATGCGGGTTCCGCGCCGCCGGTCTGGACGTCTTCGCATCCGTCGGCGGACGACGGCGCGCGCGGCGCGGCCTCGTCGCGCAGCGCGGCCCATGTCAGCACGACGAGCGCGTTCGCCCCCGCCGTGGCGGACACGACGGCGCGCCCCTCGGGCACGACGGACACAGCGCGTGCTTTCCATTGATCGCGAGGCGCCGCGTTCGCTTGCAGTGCGGCCTCGGCGATCGCGTCGGCGGCGAATGCGGCCCGCGCCCGTACCGCGGAAGCAAGCGCATGCCGCGCCAGTCCGAGCTGTGCACTCAGGAGCCCCAATCCGCACATCGACATGAGCGCCATCGCCAGCGCGACTTCGAGCAAAGCCACGCCGCGCGCGATGCGCGGACCTCGCCGAAAACGCCCACTTCGCGCGTTCATGACGCCGCTCCACATGCACCGTCGCTCACGCGAGCGCGCCCGCCCGCGGCGACGCGTATGCAGCGCCGCCAGCCCGCTCCCCGCATCGACGCCGCAGAGGCACGCGGCGCGATCTCGAAGTTGCGCAGGCTGCCGATCGCCTGCCCTGCCGGCGGCGTGAACGTGAGCGCCGTGAGGCCCGACGCCACGGCAATCTCGTCGAGCGCCGGCTGCGCACGCAGCAACAGTGACACGCCCGGGCGCTCGGCCATCACGGCCCAGCCGCACGACCAGTCGGGCCGCCCCGACGGGCAGCTCTTGCCGGCCGCGAGGCAATGCCGCGCGGCGTCGACACGGCAAACGCTCACGCGCACCTTGCGCCGGATCGCTTCGCTGCGCGCATAGGAGAGCGTGCCGAGCAACGCGTTCGTGCGCGCGTCGACCTGGTCGCGTGCGCGCCATGTGACGAACACCGGCGCGGTTGCCGTGGCGCATAGCGCGAGCAGGACGATCACGACCATGGTTTCGATCAGCGTGAAGCCGGCGCATTTCATCTGCAATCCTTATCGTTAAGGTATTGCAGTCACTCTACGGACGAACGCGAAACGGAACAATTAGCCGAACGGCCAGCTTATGCGCGCGTTCTCCGCCCGCGACAATGCAAGGGTCACGGGCAACGGCAGGGAGAACGGGAAATGCAGGAAAGGCAAATACGCGTGCGTTCAGAGCAAACGCACGAACGCTCAAAGGAAACACCCAAGCGTTCTACCGAATCGCGCAGGCGCTCAGCGCTTCTTTGGCGGAGTGGCGGCGCCGCTGGCGCGGCGAAATTCTTCGATCACGTCCTCGAATTCGGAGACATCCTCGAAGCGCCGGTAGACGGAGGCAAAACGCACAAACGCGACCGTGTCGAGCTCGCGCAATTCACCCATCACGAGTTCGCCAAGGCGCTCGCTGCGCACCTCGCGCTCGCCGCTGCCGAGCAGTTGATACTCGATGCGGGCAACCGCCGCGTCGATCGCGTCGGCAGCAACGGGCCGCTTGCGCAGCGCCAGTTGCATGCTCGCCATGATCTTGCGGCGGTCGAATTCCGTGCGGCTGCCGTCCTTCTTGACGACGGCCGGCATCGCCAGCTCGACCCGCTCGTACGTCGTGAAACGCTTGTCGCAGGCCGGGCAGCGACGGCGGCGCCGGATGGCGGCGCCGTCCTCGGACACGCGCGAGTCAACGACCTGCGTGTCTTCGTGCCGGCAGAAGGGGCAGCGCATGATGGATTACAGGCTGGATCAGCGGTAAACCGGGAAGCGCCTGGTCAGCTCGGCGACCTGCGCCTTTACGCGCTCGATCGTGGCT